>CAISFO010000001.1 GCA_903884655.1 uncultured Holophagaceae bacterium
TGCTCGACGTCAATTAGGAATGTGCGCCAGCGACAATTAGATATGTGCATTTAAGGGGCTGAGGCGGAGCCGATGGCCTTACCAAGTTTCTGAAAAATATGGGGTCTGGCCCCGACGACAATTACACTTCCCCATTCCAGGGGGGCGAGGCGCAGCCGATGCCTTGCCTATTTCTATTCGTTGAATTGAAACGTGTTGTGCTGACGACAATTACAAATGTGCAGCGACAACTACCGACGACAATTACAAATGTGCATGGCGCTGCTGCTGCGCATTTGGCGTCGGCCCCTGTGGGAAACGCGCAGCGTTTTCCAGCCGCGAGGCCGAGGGAGGCGGGTTTCCCGTGGTAAGGGGGGAGGGACCCGTGGGAAACCGCGCCCTTTGCGGTTTTCCATGGGAGGGGCCCCGCTTTCCTGGGAAATCCGCGCCCGAGCAGGGGCCGAGGCCGGGGGGGGCTGGGGGGGGTCAGGTTGTGGATTCCGCCATCTTCGGCAGCCGTGCCTTGGCGGCTTCGGCCCGGTAGCTGGTCCCATTGAGTTCCAGGATGACGCAGTGGTGGATGATCCGATCGATGGCCGCCGCCGTGGTCATGGGGTCTTTGAATATCCGGTCCCACTGGGAGAACACCAGGTTCGAGGTGATGATCACGCTTTTGCGCTCATAGCGCTCGGCCAGCAGGGTGAACAGGACCTCGGTCTCGTCACGATCCTGCTGGATGTACCCGATGTCGTCGATGGCCAGGACATCGAAGGCATCCAGGCGGCGCAGTTCCCGCTCCAGCGCCAGGCCCTTCCGGGCCGCCAGCAGGCGCTGGACCAGGGCGAAGGCCGGCGTGAAGTGGAAGGTGTAGCCGCGTTGGATGAGTTCCGTGCCCAGGGCACACACCAAATGGGTCTTGCCTCTGCCGGGCAGGCCGAAAGCGAGCAGGTTTTCGCCGCGGTCCACAAACCCGCCCTCTATCAGGGTCGGGAGTTGGCGGCGCACTTTCACCGGCAGGAGGTCCTGCTTCAGGTTGGTCAGGGTCTTGCCTGGTGGAATATGGGCGGCCTTGAATACCCGCTCCAGGCGCTTCTGGCGTCGTTGCTCCAGTTCAACCTCCACCACATGGTGCAGGAACCGTTCGAAGCCCCACCCCTCCTTCTCTGCCCGGGAGGCGGCCTCCCCATAGATGGCGTTCACGCCCGGCAGTTTCAGCTCCCGGAGCATTTCTCCCAGCTTTTGGCGCGGTTCCTTGCTCATACGGCCTCCGCCAGGGATTCCGTCAGCAGCCCGTCGAATTCCGTCAGATCCACCTTCAGGGGTTCGATGGCCGGCACTTCGGCGGGCTTCTCGATGCCCAGCAGCGCCTTCACCCGATCCGGCTCAGGCACCGCACCTTCCTCCATCAGGAGGACCAGGGCGGCCTCCACATCGCATTCCAGGGTGTTCGCCGCCAGATGCAGGAGCCGGAGGTAGTCCACCTCGCCCTTGCGCTGGCCCAGGGCCTTCTCCAGGGCCGCCAGGGCCTGGTGCCACACCGGACTGGGAAACAGGGCCTGCCGGTGGCGATACCGGGCGAACGCCCCGGTTTTCCGCAGCAGAGCGTCGATGATGTGCCGGTAGTCGATCCGGCAGTTGTTCTTACCCAGGAGCCGGGGCAGCTCTAGAATCCGCCTCCCGGCATGCCAGACCTCCAGCCGCATCTCGTAGATCCGCACCCGCACCTGCTGGCCGATGAGTCGTGGCGGGACCGAGTAGATGTTTCGTTTCACCACCAGGATGCTCTCCTCGGTCACCTTGGTCCGCAGCTCATCGAACTCCGAGAACGCCTCCACCCGCAGGGGGGCCATGGCCGCCAGTTCCTCCTCGACCCGCTTCCGGCGGACATTGACTATCCGGCAGATGTCCTGGACCCACCCCTCCCACGCCTCCACCGAGGGGAAGTCCCGGCTGCCTCGCGACAGCAGATGCTGCTTCAGGCGCCGTTTGAGGGCGTTGTTCGAAGCCTCCACGTCCCCGTTCTGGTTGGATTGGCCAACCTCGATGGTCCGGGGCTCCATGCCGTAATGGCGGACCACGGCGAGGTATTCCGTGTTGAACTCTCGGGTTTTCCGCCCGTAGCAGTTGCCAGTCAATTCCTTCTCGGGTGCCTCCAGCTCCCCATCGTCCGTGCCGGTGATCCGGTGAGTCGCGGCGGTGGAGTTGTCGGTCTGGTGCCACTGCGGGACCCGGCCCAACTGGACCAGGGCCGAGGCAATCCCATTGCGTAGCGCCAGCATGGACTCCGACTGGCTCACCGTGGCGTAGTTCCAGTTCGACCAGGGCAGCACCATATGGCAGAGCATGTGCGGAAACGCCTCGCCCTGGATGGTCACTTCCAGCTCGGTGGCCCAGGTAAAGTCAGTCTGCATGGCCTCCCCGGGGATGTGCTCCTGGGGAAAGAACACCTCCTTGTCGATGCCATGGTGGGCCTGCCAAATCTGGACCCGGCGCTGGAAGGTCCGAAGTTGGCCCTCCTGGTAGACCCCGGGGCGCAGTCGCATCAGGTCCCAAAACAGGTGTTTCGCCTCCATCTCCGGAGCGTCCGTCAGCCGTTCGGTGATCGCTGCCCAGTCCTCGGCGAACGGGTCGGTCCGTGTCCGCCATTCTCGAGGCCGCTTTAGATCTGAAGGGAATTTCGGCGTATTGAGGTATTTTCGGGCCGTGTTCCGGTGCATGTCGGCTTTCATTGCCGCAATTTCCACCACGCCATGCTTCGCCATTTCCTCGCGCAATATCCTCACCTGCTTATCTGTGACCGGGGCCATGGCACCGCCTTCCTACGTCCATTGGACCGTAGGACCAGCAGGGCATGAAATTACCCGTTCGGCGCTACTCCAGACGCCCTGGTGTAGTTGTCACCGATGCACAGGTGTAA
>CAISFO010000002.1 GCA_903884655.1 uncultured Holophagaceae bacterium
CGGTGGACTGAACCCCTCGAAACCACGCTGTGAGGCAGGCGGGCTGCGGTCGGGCTACGCCCTCCCTACGCCCGCCTGCCTCACATCTAGGGGGTCAGGAGTTTTGTCGCAAAGGGGGGTCAATAGTTTTGACGGTTGACACCTGGCAATCCTTCAAGTGTGGTGACGTTTGGAATGGCAATTGGGTGCTTAGTGCGGCGACAGGGTCGGTCCACCGGATCCAACCTGTGGCCTCTCTGGTCACGAACATGTCATCTGAGCGAAGTAACCTGAGAGCATACGCAACTCCTTCCAGGGTGCAAGCAGGGCTCCAGGGGACTTTCTGCTGCCTGATCTAATGGTTGATAGTCCAAAGGTTCTAGGCAGAAACCCGACAGCTTTCACAAGCTGTTTGTTCTTCAGATAGATGTCAGAACCTGTATTCGCTTTGTGGCCTTGCCCGGCAGTCCTTCTCCTTGCTTTTTTTTGGTCACAGTTTTTGGCCACGGTTTGAAATGTCTGGAGAATTGGCTGGACCTTCCTTTCCCCAGGAAAGCAGACCGGAAGGCCCCGGTCTCTGGTGAAAGGCGGCTCCTCTGTCCCACTCTTCTGCCCGCAGCAAAGCCCGCTTCCCGGATCCACCCCTTCTGTCCAACTCGACCCGGTAGACTATCCCCTGCGCGCCCATAGCTCAGGTGGATAGAGCAGCAGCCTTCTAAGCTGCAGGTCGCTGGTTCGAGTCCAGCTGGGCGCACCAAGCCTTATGCCCATGCTTGTTCTGGACTCGAACCAGCTGGTGGGATTGTGGAGGCGCCTCTTGATGTGGCGCCGGAGCAATACTGCCGTATGAAACCTCAGACAGATTTGAGTCCAACTGGGCGCACAGGCACCCTCAGCCCAGTGGCTTTTCCCCAAAGGCCTGCTCAAGCAACTTCCGGGCATCCACGCAGATGGTGCAATGGCAGATGGAGCGGGATGCGGATTTGGCGTGCTCCATCATGAAGCGACGCAGGAGCGCCATGAGCTTGGCCTTCGAGATGTGTTCCGCTGACATCAGGACTCCCTCAGTGGGGCATCCCCTGTTTTCAAGGGCATGGGGCAGGTAGCGTCAAGGGTTGTGCCAAGCCCGGGGCCCGCCAAGGGCAAGAATGACCCTGGGATCATGGTGACAGCCCGTGGATCTCACTTGGGGCCAGCCCTTCAGCCTTGCTTTCGGTAAAGGAATATTCAAACCAGGAAGAACTTCCATTCCGACTGCTGGGCCCGAGTCGAACCAGATTGTCCTACTCCATCCAGGGTTCGCCCACTGGGAGCAGGTCCCGGCCCGCCAGGTCCTTGGAGATGATGCTCGCCATGATGTACCAGGCACTGAATGCGCATCCCATCAGTTCGAACCCGGCCACCTTGGCCATGGCCGGATAGCCGAAATGGGCCAGATCCAAGAGGATGAACCCAAGCAGCAGGAGAGTGAAGGTGACTCAACCACTCCAGGTTGGACTCCAGTCGATCCATCAGGGCATGGGGTTTCAGCAGGTCATCCACTGTCCACCCATCACCCAAGCCTTCCGGGTCGATGGGATCAGGGCGGGGCGTCCGGAACGGGTTAGACATGAACCACCTCACGATTCACAGAGGCAAGGAAGGCGTCCAAGTCCTCATGCCTGACCGTGCCCCACGTCTGGGCGCCGACCTTGAGGGCAGGCAGTTTCCTGCGCGTCACCAGGTAGCGGACGTGGTCAAGGTCACAGCCGAGGATGGCGGCGACCTGTTCCAGGGTGTAGCGGGCAGCGGCATCGATTCCACTGTCGCTGAGTGCAGTCTCTAGAAGCATGTAACTCCCTTATCCGGGGAGGGATGCTCACGCTGAGTTCTCCCCTTGCTGCTAATTACCACCCGTCATCCGAGTGCCACCTTGATGCTGAAATCGTCGTTGAGGTTCACGGGTGGTAGTTACCCAGCAGAGCGTCGATTACGCCCCTTCTAGGTTGGTCCACGCGCCCGCAAGCACCCATCACAGAGCGTCCACAGAGGTCCAGCACCATGCCAGCATCCGCCCGCCGCACCTATTTCGAGTCGATGCTGCGCCACGGCTTCACCATGCTTAAGCTGCACAAGGTGGACTCAGCCGGTGTGTGCCAGTGCCGCGCTGGGATGGACTGCCGGAACCCGGGCAGACACTTCTCAACTCGTTACGGATGGCAGAGCGTCATTGCTTCAATGGATGACTTGGAGCAACACCTGGATGAGGGCGGCTCTGTGGGTTTGTCCCTCTGGTATAAAGATCAACGAATACCCCAGTCCCCGGGGCGACTAGTGGTCTTCGATTGCGATGAGGCTGCGGCAGAACCCTGGTTGCGCTCCAAGGGCATCACAAGTCCACTCATGGTCTATGGCAGACGTGGGGTTCACGTCTACTGCCGGATGCCCGCAGACGTCCCCTTGTTGAAAAGTGATACCCGGACTCTCCAGCATCCGAAGTTGGATATCAAAGTCTCAGGACTTGTCCTCACCCCGTGGAGCCCTGACAAGCGGCTATGTATCAACGGGCAAGACGTGTCCAACGACCCCGCCGCCATCGCTGCCTTCCTTGGGGACTATCAGCGGCTGCTGGCGTCACTCCCAGAAGTGGACCCTCGTGATCTGGTCCCCAACATGACCGAGCGGTATCCGCAGCCTGTGACAGTCCCACCCCTGCCCACAGGCACCACGACACCATCAACGGCTGCTGCTGCCCCTGCCGTGGTTCCTACCCCACCACCCTCTAGGGCGCCCCGCATCCGTGTCAGGTTCAGTGAGGAACGTCCAACTAAGTTCTATTCGGGTTATGCAGGGTTGCCCTACAACCGCCGTAAGAACAACGCCACGACCCATGCCGGAAACCTGGACCCTTCGATTGAGGGCAAAGGTCCTCGCGGCAAGCTGCTGAAGGTGGCGGCTGATTGCATCATTCACTACGGCATGAGTGACCGTGACACCTGGGAGATCATCCGGGACACGTTCAACCCACGTTGCCGCAGCAAGGACGGTAGTCGCTACCCCTGGCGTAAGGACGAGGCAGCGTGGGCGATTGCGATTGCCCATCAGCCGGACAGCTTCTCGACTCTGGATCAGGTCAGAGGTCCGGTAGACATCACCAACGCCCTCGCCCATGAACGTGCCCGTGGTGAACGTGCCAACGCTCGGCGAGTTGCTGGTCAGAGGTCGGCGCGTAGTCAGGACTATGGCAACATCCGATCCTTCATCGAGACCTACTACGAATCTGACGAGGCTGCCCGCTTGCCCTTCGTTGAACTGCTGAGTGCTGTGAACCGTGCACTGGTGTTTGAGGAGCAGGACGAGGTGTCACCGCAGCGGCTTGGAAGGCTGCTTGTTGAGGACGGTATCAAGTCGGAACGTGGCGTGGTCAGTGGACTGAAGGTGAAGCTGTGTGATGACCCTTCTCTGTGTAGAAACTCACTCCTTTTCCGCGCTTGTCCCGCTGCTCCGTGTCCGATACATTACCAAGGGGGAGTATAAATCGAAAATCGTCCCTTCCCAGCATTCCTCAAGGAATGGGTCAGGCTGGTTGCGGGGCGCGGGCATGGCGTGATTGGTCAGTGGGCGAGTCCGGTTCATAACTCGGGCACCCGTGGTCATGACGGCATCGAGGCGGGCGCTCTAGGAAAACCCCACCCCGGTCCACGGCTGACGGAAGGTCGGTACGAAGGTTGACCACCCCATACCTTTCCAGTGCCGTTGACCACACTCCGGGAAATACCTACCCGGGTAGCGGTGACACGCTCTGAATGCCTGATGGGGCAACGATCTACAGACCTCCGGTTACTGATAACCGGGTGATAACCGGGACCGTCAGCGGTATCATGTAATCAGCACTTAACTGCGAAGTGCGGTTCTTCGGACAACTCGCGTTCATCACGCAATAGACTGTGCCCGTTAGTGATATTGGTCGGGGCGAGAGGATTCGAACCTCCGACCCTCTGCTCCCAAAGCAGATGCGCTACCAGGCTGCGCCACGCCCCGATGGAAACAGTGTACCGCTACTTGGTGCCGATGGCGACGCTGCGCAGGTTCAGGCCGGCGCGCTGGAGGTCGAAGATCTTGGAGGCGAGGCCCACCATGAGCTGGGTTTCCATGTCTTCGCGTCCCCGCTTGGTGGCCCCGGCGGGTGGGATGGCGGCGATGTCCGTCGTGGTGCGGGTCTTCGACCAGGCCAGATCCATGGCGAAGCTGACCGTCTTGTCCTGACTCTTCAGCTCACCGGCCACATTGGACATGCGCCCGTCCCCGCCGTAACCAACCCGGAGCCAGCCCGGTCCTTCGAAGCCACGACTGCTGTTGCTGATGTTCACGGAAAGCAGGTGGCCCTTGGCGCCGTACGTGAAGTCCATTCGGGTCTGCACGCCCTGTTCATCGTTGCGGAAATCCAGCCGGATGGGCTGCTTGGTGGTCTTGTCCACCATGACCTCCAGCTTGCCCCGCTTCCAGAAACCGAGGCTGGAGGCCATGCTCTGTTCCCGCTTCTTGGGATCCCATCCCTGGGTCGGCGCGTTGAAGACCAGACGCTGGACGGCATGTCCGTTGAGTGTCTCCTCGGGGGCCAGGCTGGCCTTGAAGGTCGGGGCGTCGATGTAGACCGCCTTGATGTCATTCAGGGTCTGACGGAACCAGGACATGTAGGTCTTGGGGGCATCGGCGGGAGGCAGGTCCACACGGGTGGTGTAGGCATTCTGCTCTTTGCTGTAGAGGAAGCCGCGGTTGCCGCGGCGGGTGTAGAGCAGGTTCCCGAAATCGCCCGCCAGATCGGTCTTGAAGTCCCCGTTGGCGAAGTAGGTGCCCTTGACCCGCAGGTTGGCCTGTCCACCCTGGCTGTTGCCTTTCACCGCCCCCTGGCTGAGGCTGTCCACCTTCTGGTTCACCGCGGCCCCACTAAGGGCGATGCCAAGGGTTCCCTGCATCTCCACCGAGGAGATCCCCTGGTAGGACTCGCCGAACCACGCAGCATCCACAGCATCGAGGGTCTGCTTCAGGGTCTGCCTGGCAGCCTCGGCTTCGGGAGTGGTCTTTGCGGCAGCTTTGGGCGTGGACTTGGCGGAAGCTTTGGCCGCCGCTGGACGGTCGGATTTGGCCGGTGCCTGGGCAGGCAGCAGGGTCGTGGCGAGCAGCAGGGACAGCAGGGGCAGGCGCATGGGTTCCTCGTTAACGATGTGGGTGTCTGGAACCGGCCTTTGGTTCCGGGCGCTCCTTGGCGAAGCATGCACGGCAAAGGGCCTTGGCTGGTTCGTCAGGAATGAAAGGCAGGTACTCCTGGGCACCGCAGGCGGCGCAGGTGATGTGGGTGAGGATCCGGGCCGTGTCCTGCCCGCCCTTCCGCTTGTAGGTGAAGGAGCGACGATAGCAGTCCGGGCAAAGGTAGAACTTCTGGCCGGATTCGACCTTGAAATGAATGCCGCACTCCGCGCAGATCTTCTCGCGTGGCGCGTTGGAATCCGGAGGCGCCACTGGGGCCCGCTTGATCAGCAGGACCGGTGTGGGTTTCGGGACCAGATCCGGAGCCTTGTCCCCTGCGAGAGGATCTTTCACGGATTTTGACCCTTTTTTCATTTTCAGGTTTCCAGTTCGGCCAGAGCCGAAGGACCAGGGTACCCCATCCGGCCGTGGGCCGCGAGTTCCCGTCTTGGCGGGCTGGTGGCATCCTGGCGTCATGCCAACCATCTCTGACCTCCTGGAGTCCCTGCGCCGCGGCGATCACCGGGCCCTGGGTCGGGCCATCACCTGGATGGAAAACGGGCACCCCGGCGCCCGGGACCTCATGGCCAAGGTGTGGCCCCACCTGGGGCGGGCTTCGGTGATCGGCATCACGGGTTCCCCTGGCGCGGGGAAAAGCACCCTCACGGACCAAGTCGCCCGGGCCCTCCGGGCCGAAGGCCAGCGCATCGGCATCCTGGCGGTGGACCCCACGTCCCCCTTCAGCGGCGGGGCCATCCTGGGCGACCGCATCCGCATGCAGCGCATCGCGGCGGACCCAGGGATCTTCATCCGCAGCATGGCCACTCGCGGGGCCCTGGGTGGTCTGGCCCGGGCCACCCAGGACGCCATCGACCTCCTGGATGCCGCCGGATTCGACACGATCATCGTGGAAACCGTGGGGGTGGGGCAGGACGAGGTCGACGTGGTGAGCTGCGTCCAGACCTGCTGCGTCGTGCTGGTGCCCGGCATGGGCGACGAGATCCAGGCCATCAAGGCCGGGATCATGGAAGTGGCAGATCTCTTCATCATCAACAAGTCCGACCGGGAGGGCGCCGACCAGGTTGAGCGTGAAATCGAGGCCATGAAGTCCCTGGCCACGGTCCGGGACTGGGATCCCCCCGTCCTCCGCACCATCGCCCAAGCTGGAGAGGGGGTGCAAGAACTCCTGGCCCAGGTTCGAAACCACGGCGCCTGGTTGCGAAGCCACGGGGGCCTGGCGCGGAAAGCCAAGGAACGGGCGAGGTTGCGTTTCGAGTCTCTGCTGGCGGAGGCGGCGGTCCGGCGGGCGAAGGCTCTGGCGGGTCCCGAGAGGGTGGCCGCCGCCATCCAGGGCATCACGGACCGGACCCTGGATCCCTACAGCGCCGTTCAAGGTATCCTCGGCGAAGTTTGAGTCCCGCCGACATTGCCCGATTAGGTCTCCATGGCCACCCGCAACCTCAACAAGGAAGACGTCCAAGCCATCCGCATGGTCTTCCAGCGCTTGTGCGAAGGCGACCATCTGATCCAGGTGGGCTTCGGGAAACTCAACGGGGAGTTCAAGGTACTGGCGGAGGCTCCCGACCGGATCATCCTCGGCATCTCGGACTTGGAACGAGGCCAGTGGCGGTTGAAGGCAGGCGCCCGCCTCACCCTCAAGCTGCTGGACCGGGGCCTGCCCTTCGAGGCCGTGGTGGACTACCAGGGCCACGGGAAACTGCATGGCGTAGAAGCCTGCCATGTGACCCTGCCCCGGTTGCTTCGAGCCCTGGATGCGCACCGTCTCGCTGACTTCGTGCCGGACCGGCCGATCCCGTGCCCCTTTGCGGATCAGCGCAGCGACGTAAAGGACGGCCTCGCCATGACCTTTGGCGAGGATGGCCTGGAATTGGCCCCGCCCGCCGGTACCCGGGTCCTGAGCGACATGTTGAGGCTCAATGCCACCTCCACCGTCGAGCTTCGGGCGGCCGTGGGGGAGAGCCTGGTACTCCCCGTCAAGGTGGCCTACTTCGGCGAGAAGGTCTGGGGTCTTCAGTTCACGGAGACCATGGACAGGCTGACCCTGGGACGCTATCGGCAGTGGCTGCTGGAAGCTCGCCACCAGCAGGCCAATCGTGACCGCTCCCGGTTCAACCCCGGAGGTCTTGAATCCACCCGGATCGCCGGCCGTCCCGAGACGGACCGGCCCGTGGCCGGAAAACCGAGGATCCTGGTGGATCGGGATCCGATGGTGCTGGTACTGGCGGAAGGGGAGGCTTTCCCGACCCGGCTCGCCGAGGCCGTGGGCCGGAAGTTTGGCGTGGCCTCGGTGGACCTCGGACCTGGGCTGCTCAGGCCTGCCCTCGGAGATCTGGTTGGCGAAGGCCAGGACTGGGGCCGCCTCCGATTGATCATGATCTCCCACCGCCTTCGCTCGGGAACCACCTGGGAGCGCTGCCGGCGCCTGATCCAGGACGAAGCCTGCCCGTTGCCCGTGCTCATGGCGGGCACCGAGGAAGATGCCGACCTGAAGCGGAATCGGGCCGTGGCCTCCGGGGCCGTGGATTACCTGGTCATCGAACCCTTCCAGATCCTGACGGTCATCAGGACCCTGGACCAGACCCTCAAGCTCTTCGATTGAAGCTCATGGTTTAGCAAGGATTCCGTACAGGTCCGGCCGCCGGTCCCGGAAGAACCCGAAGGAAGCCCGGTTGCGCCGCACCTCCTCCAGATCGAAATCCGCGGTGATGACACCGGACTCCGTCCGGCCAAGCTCGGCCACCTTCTCGCCTCGGTGATCCGCGATGAAAGAGTGGCCGTAGAATGTCTGGCCGCCTTCCGTGCCGCTGCGATTGGAGGCCACCACCGGCACCACATTGGACACGGCGTGACCGATCATGGCGCGCTGCCACAGGTCCTTGGTATCAAGGTCCGGGTTCTCGGGTTCCGTGCCGATGGCGGTGGGATAGAACAGCAGGTCGGCGCCCAGGAGCATCATGGCCCGGGCGCATTCGGGGTACCACTGGTCCCAGCAGATGCCCACCCCCAGTTTCCCGAACCGGGTGTCCCAGACCTTGAAGCCCGTGTTGCCCGGGCGGAAGTAGAACTTCTCCTCGTAGCCCGGACCATCCGGGATGTGGCTCTTGCGGTAGATGCCGAGCACCGAGCCATCCGCGTCGACCATGGCGAGGCTGTTGTAGAAGGCCTGGCCGTCCCGCTCGAAGAAGGAGACCGGAATGACCACGCCCAACGCCCTGGCCAGGGCCTGAAAGCGGGAGATGGTGGGATGGCCTTCGGCTGGCTTCGCCCAGTCGAAGAACTGGTCCTTTTCCTCGCGGCAGAAGTAGGTCCCCTCGAACAGTTCAGAGGGCAGGATGACCTGCGCCCCCCGCTCCGCGGCCTCCCGCACGAGCGCCTCGACTCGCGCCACGTTCTCCTCAAGGCTGCTGGTGAAGGGGCACTGAGTGGCGGCGACACGGACTCTGCTCACAGGACCTCCGGCTGCTGCTGGGTGATGCAGTGGAAGGCACCGCCCCCGCTGAGGATGGCACGGGCCGAACGGCCCACCACACGACGCTCAGGGAAGAGGGGCACCAGAGCCGCTACGGCAGCATCGTCATGGCGGGTGCCATAGGTGGGCACGACGACGGCTCCATTGCCGATGTAGAAATTCACGTAGCTGGCGGGCATCAGGGTGCCCTCTTCATCTACCAGCACGCCAGGCGAGGGGATACGCACCACCTGGAGCCTCCGGCCCCGAGCATCGGTGAAGGTGGCCAGATCCGAGGCGATCCGGTCCAGGGTGGCGGCATTGGGGTCGCCGGGATCCTGGGCCTCCATGCAGACCACCACGCCAGGCGCCACAAATCGGGCCAGGGTGTCGATGTGGCCGTCCGTGTGGTCATTGATGAGCCCTTCATCCAGCCAAAGCACTTTCTCGGCGCCCAGGCCCTCCCACAACGACCGCTCGATGTCCCTCTGAGCCAGACCCGGATTGCGGTTGGGGTTCAGCAGGCACTGCCGCGTGGTCAGCACCGTGCCCTGTCCGTCCCCTTCCACGGACCCGCCTTCGAGAACCCAGTCGCAGTCGAGCCTGGGCAGGCCGCTCAAAGCTGCGATTCGGCCCGCGACTTCGTCATCCTGGGGCAGCACATACTTGCCGCCCCAGCCATTGAAGCGGAAGCAGGCCGCACGAAGGCTGCCCGATGGGCTCTTCACGAAAATGGGCGCGGTGTCCCTGAGCCAGATATCCCCCACAGGCACCCGATGGAACCGCACCTGCCCGAGCACCCGGTCCAAGGCTGCGCGTGCCTGGGCCTCGACCTGGCCGTCCTGGACCAGGATGTTCAGGGACTCGCCCCCGTTTTCGGCGATGGCGATACAGAGTGCCGAGAACTCCACCTGTGCCGGAGCGAGGTTCCCCTGCCAGAGCTGGCCGTGACTGGGCCAGGCCAGCCAGCAGGCACTGTGGCGATCCCATTCGGCGGGCTGGTGGGCGATTTGAAAGGACATGTGGGAGGCGTTCCTGGCATTGGGCGACCCCGGGCTGGGGCCATCCTCCAGTTCAGCAAAAGCAGGCCCTTCCGTCGAGCAGAATGAACGGCTCGCGGGACCAGGCACCCCTCTACCTCCTCCACCCCTCCAGCACTCTGAACCGGCTGCCCAGCATGCCTGGGAGGGTGAGCTGCAGCAGGTTCTCCGTTCGCGCCTTGCGTTCCGGGGCGGGCATGGCCATCCAGTCCGCGCCCCACAGATCCAGCGGGGCATGGGTCCTGACCCACTTGCTCAGCTCCATGTGCGTGAGGTCCGTCAGTCCATGGCTCTGCAGCAGGGTGGCCAGGCGGGTGAAATCGACATCCGCAGTCAGGTCTGCCTCCCCCAGATCTTCATGCCACTTGCCATCCACACTGTGGGCCTTGAAGCGACGGAGGTCCGCACCCTTCGCGAGGAGCCGGTCGGCGGGTTCGCCATAGTCCACCGCCAGGAAGAGGCCGGCCTGCAGGGGCGCCACCAGTTCCTGCACCAATTCCGGCAGGCCCGCACACCACACGCTGCCATCCTTTGGCTCCAGCCCGTCGGATTGGGAAGCGAACCAGGCCCCGGCCTCGCCGGGGTCGGCCGCCTGCCACTCAGGACCCCGGTCCGTCAGTACTTCTCGGGTCCAGCACTCGCCCTCCCAGCGCCAAGGCTGGGCAGGGAGCGCATCGAACAGCTCGTTGCTGAAGACGGCTCCCACGAAGGGATCCAGCGGCTCGGATTCGGCGGCAAACCGTGCGCGGTTTGCCGTGAGGAAGGGCGCGAGGGCTTGTTCAGCTGCATAACGAGCCGCGGGGCTGTCATCCCGGTGGACGTAGACCAGGGCCTCGGCGAAGGGGCCCGACACGGCGTTCAACACATCGCGGCCCAACCAGCCGCGGCCCGCACCGGGCTCCAGGGCCGTGAACCGCCCGGGCCGGCCCAGACGCTCCCAGGCTGCCTCCAGCCGCAAGGCCAGGGTCTGTCCCAACAGGGGTCCCAGGTCCAAGGCCGTGTAGTAGTCCTTGCCTTCGAAGCCCCAGGGACCTTTCGTGCGCCGGTAGTAGCCGTGTTCTGGGTGATAGAGCCCCAGGGCCATCACGTCGGCGGCGGGAACAGGACCCTGGGTGAGTCGCGCTTGGATGAGTTCGTTCAGGGGGTTCACTTCTTCTCCAGGGGCCACTTCTCCAGCAGCACCGGCAACAGCCATTGGGTGAGCAGCAGGGCCAGGGCCACCCCACCCAGACAGGCCAGCCCCAGGCCCCGCAGGCCCCGGTAGCCGCTGAAGACCATGCCGCCGAACCCGGCCAAGGTGGTGCCCGCGCAGACCGCGTTCACCCGGGCCACCCGCTGGGGGGCATCGGCTTCGGCCCGGGCCCGGTGGAGCAGGTTGAAGGCCGTGTCCACGCTGACGCCCAGGGCGATGGGGATGGCCATGAGAGACAGGAAGGTCAGGGGCTCCCCACCCCAGCCCAGGGCGCCGAAAGCGCCCGCCTGGCTCGCCAACAGGGGCACCAGCGCATAGGCGGCGAAGCGCAGGTTGCGTCCGAAGGCCGCGATGACAACAAAGATCCCCGCCAGGGCCAGGAGCACAGCCTGTTGGACTGCCTCCCGGGCGATGCCCTTCACCACCCGGAACAGGGGCTGGGTTCCCACGAACCGTCCCCCGGCTGCCTCGACTGCAGGGGTTAGCCGCACCAGGGCGGCTTCATCGAGTCTCAGTGGAACCGTCAAGGTCGGTGACAGGGGGGGCAGCTTCCGGTTCCGGTGAAAGCCATCCCAGAGGTTCCAGGGATGGTGCTCTTCCTGCTGAACGGAGCGGGGCAGCAGGGACTGGAGGGCCCCCACGGGCTGGGTCGGATCCGCCGCGGCAGCGGCGAGGGCGGTCAGGGGGCCCTCCAGCCCGGCGGGGTCCAGTCCCGCCTTGGCGGCCGCTTCCAGCACCTGCCGACGCCAGGTTTCCGAGCCCAGGATGTGGCGGAGTTCAGGGTCCAGAATCTTCCAGTCGGGCACAGGCAGTCCGGCCTCCCGGAGGATGGGACTCAGCTTGTTCCACCGCGCGGGCAGGCGATCCGGGTCCTCCAGGGGGATCTGGATGGCCAGAGGTTGAAGGCTGGCACCGAGGGTCCGGGTCAGGCGCTCCTGAAGGGTGAGCGCGGGATTGCCCTGGGCACGGAACCGCCGCAGGTCCTCCTCCCAGCGGGTGCGAGGGGCGCCCAAGAGGGCGAGGACCAGCATGGCCAGCGCCGCCCAGGGGGCCCAGGTCCGGCGCTGCGCGACCGGACTTGCGGGACCGGGAGCGAAGGTGCCGGTTCCATGGTCGAGCGCCATCAGGAGCGGCGGCAGCACGAGGAACGTGGCGACGAGGCAGGCCAGCAGGCCAAGCCCGGTGGTGAGTCCCAGATCCCGGATGCCGGGAAAGGGCGCGAAGGTCAGGGCCAGGAAGGCCATGGAAGTGGCCAGAGCGCCAGCAATCACGCCGGGACCCGTGCCCAGGAGTGCCGCCCGCAAAGCCCAGGGCTTGGCTCGGCCCGCCCGGCGCTCATCCCGGTAGCGGCTGAACAGCAGGATGCCCACATCATCGCCCACGCCCAGCAAGACCGCGCCAAACCCCGCAGCCATCAGGTTCACTCGGCCCAGGATCCAACCTGTGAGGCCCAGGGCCCAGACCATGCCCACCACCAGGGGCACCATGACGAAGCCGTAGCCCGCCAGGGTGCGGAAACCCAGCCAATAGACGAGGCCGATGAGTAGAAAGCTGAGGCCAAGGCTCAACAGCACTTCCACGGTCAGGCGATGGGATTCCCAGGCCGTGATGGCATGGGCTCCGGTGACCTGGAGATTGAAGGGTCGCCCAGCGGTGCGGGCGAAGGCGTCCTCGACTTCCTTCAGGCTCGCCGAAGGGGGCAGGGGCCCCTGGGCACCGCGCCCCAGCCAGGCCATGGCCCGGGTGGCCGCTTTGGCATTCGTGGAGGGAAAGCCCGCCACCAGGGGCAGCAGGACGAAGCGGCCATCCTTGGTTTCGAAATAGCCCGTCCGGATCCTCAGGGTGAAGGCCCGGCCCAGCTCAAGGGCCTTCGCCATGCCCTCGCCATTCTGGGGTGCGAGGTCGCGGAGACCCAGCGGGTCGAGTCGGGCCAGGGCCCCGGCCAGGGGCTCGGGTGAAGCCAGGGCCCTGGCGGTGGCCTGTAGCCGGAACTGCAGCTGGGCCGGCTTCGTCAGGGGGGTGAGCCGGTCCCCCAGCCAGGCGGGGGCCAGGGAGTAGAGGGTCTCCGTGGTGAGGCGATTCACGGCGGCATCCCCCTCCGTGATGGCGCCCACGGCCAGGAGGGCGGGCCAGGGACTGACCCCGCCAGGACCCGGCACAGAGACGGGGTCCGAGAGTCGACCCTCCGCAGCCAGCCCGTTCAGGGGCAGATTCCCCTCGGTAAGGAGGCGGTCCACGAGCCCCTCGGCCCAGGCTCGTCGGGCGTCCAGGTCGGCTTCCGTTCCCTCCGCCACCAGCCAGAGCAGCTCCTGCTGCCCAACTCCCGCCTCGAGGTTGGCCCGCACGGCCGGGTGCTCCGTGGGCAAGAGGCTCATCAAGTCCAGGGCCCGTTCCACCCGCAGGGTGCCCCAGCCGAGAAAAAGGGTGAGGACCGCCACGGTGAACCAGAGACCAGGGGACCAGGAGAGATGCAGGCGGAGCAGTCTGCGCAGCAGGGAGTTCATCGCCTAGGGGCGTTCCATGCGGTCGATCCAGACTTTCAGGGCCGGCACCATCTCCACCCGTTCGGCCCCACGCAGTCGCTCGAAAAGGCTCGCGTCCTCCAGCCGCACCAGGGGGTGGTTCTCACGCCGATCCATGGCTTCCGGTGGGTAGGAGGCCGTGAGGATGGTGGGCAGTTCTTCGCTGTAGCGATGGTCCAACAGCTGCGCCAGGGCTGCGGCGATGCGGATGTCCGAGTCCATCCGGTCCCAGTCGTCCAGGACGAGCAAGGGCAGCTCCTGCAGCGGCTCGATCAGGTCGCGCACACTCTGGAAGGCCTGGTTCTGGAAGCTGCGGACGTCGTAGTAGGCATCCTTGATGGTCTGGCTGAGGGTGCGCACGGAGACGAAGCCTCCGCTGCGTCCCGTGCGTTCGGTCCAGGCCCTCAAGGCCGCCGCCGCCAGGGTGCTGCGGCCACTCTGGGCGGGCCCGTGGATCCACCAGAGCTCCCAGCCCGACCGGAACCTGTGTTTCCCCGCCGCGGCCCACTGGGACAGGCCTTCCGCGCCCGAGGGGCGAATGCCGTGTTCCGGGCGCTTCCGAAGAGCTTGAAGCAGCTTGACCAAATCCTCGCGGCCATCCAGCTCTCCGACTTCTTCTGGCGGGCGCTTCAGCAGCTCTTCCAGGTCCGGCACCCGGTCCAGCAGAACCCGGACACCACTGGCCTGCGAATTGTTCCACCACTTCCAGAACCGTGTAAAATCCGCCTCGCGATAGCGCGCCGGCAGGCCCAGGCTTTCGGCATCCGGTGCCAGCTCGGCCGTGCAGCCGCACACGAGCACAGGCCTCTGAGGATCCGGATCGAAGATCAGACCCTTGCCCTGGCAGCGGGGACAGTCAGGGCGGCCCCTCATGGCCCATCCCCCCCGCGCAGGAAGCCGCCCAGCACTTCCCGACGGCGTTCGCGGATGCGGGCGAAGGCCCTCTCCTCCAGCTGGCGCACCCGCTCCCGGGAGATGGGGGGATCGAAGCGCTTGCCGATCTGCTCCAGGGTGAGAGGATCCTCGCCCCCGATGCCAAAGTGGAGCGAGATGATGGTACGTTCCTTTTCGCTCAGAGCCGCCAGGCTGGCGTCGATCTGCTCCAGGAAAGCCTCCTGGTCGAGCGTGTGCATGGCGGAGGGTTCCACCTCCTGCTCCAGGCTGTCCCCCACGGTGAGGTCCGAATCGCCGAGGCCCTGCTCCGTGGAAATGGTGGAAGTGGTCTGTTGGAGCAGCTGGTACCGCTCCACATCCTCGATGCTGAGACCCGCGGCCGTGGCAATTTCCTGGAGATGGGGCGCGCGGCCCAGGGACTGACTGAGTTTCTGGGTGACCCGGTTGAGCTGCACCAGGTGACCTGCGACCTTCTGGGGCAGCCGGATCTTGTTCCCATGCTCGGCCAGTGCGTGGAAGATGGCCTGCCTTACCCACCAGGAGGCGTAGGTCAGGAATTTGTTGAGGCGCTCGGGATCGAACCGCTTCGCGGCTTCAATGAGACCAAGATTGCCTTCGCTGATGAGGTCGAGCAGGTCCAGCCCCATGCCTTCAAACTTCCGGGCCTCCTTCACCACGAAGCGCAGGTTGCCCTCGACCAGCTTCCTAAGGCCCTCGGGATTTCGGTCGTTCTGCCACAAGCGCCCGTTGATCCGCTCCTCCTCCGCCGTGAGCAGGGGCAGGTGGCGGATCGAATCAAAGTACTTGTCGAGCGAGCGCTCTTCGAGATGCCGGAGGGGCACAGATCACCTAGGAGGAACGATCAGCATAGCAAGCGATCCGGCTGCCCAGGTGATGTCTAACCTAAGTCAGCGCTTGCGCAGCCCGTGGGGGGTGAGCTTCACCAGTCCGGTGGCCGAGGTGGGCCTCGGGATGTCCTTGAGCCCAGCCGCATCCAGCGCGTGGGTCAGGCGTTCAAGGTCCTCCTGCAGGCGGTTCAAGCGGTCCCGCATGCTCAGCACGACTTCCACACCCGCCAGGTTCACCCCGAGATCGCGGGTGAGATTCAGGATGAACTCGAGCCGTTCCAGGTCCTCATCACTGTAGAGTCGCGTCTTGCCTTCGGTTCGGCTGGGCGCTAACAGCCCCTCCCGTTCGTAGAGACGCAGGGTCTGGGGGTGCACACCATAGCGCACCGATACCACACCAATCATGTAGGCGCCCATGCGGGGATCCCGAGCACTCATACCGCACTCCGCTGTTTGCGTACCTGTTCATCATTCAGCTCGGCGAGTTCCCTCAGCAGTTCCTTGCTGCGCTCGTCCTGGATCGCCGGAGTCACCAGCGCCACCTCGGCGATGAGATCCCCCCGCTGGCTGCTCCGCGGGATGGGCATGCCCTGACCCTTGAGGCGCAATTTGGCACCGGTCTGGGTTCCCGGTGGAACCTTGATGGTCTGCTGACCCTCTGGGGTCGGGACATCCACTTTGGCTCCCAGTGCGGCCTCGGTGAAGCTGATGGGTAGCCGAACATAGAGGTTTGGGCCCTTCCTCTCAAAACGGGCATCGGGCTCCATGCTGATCTGCAGGAAGAGATCGCCCGGTCCACCGCCCCGCCGTCCAGCCTCGCCCTTGCCAGCCACCCTGAGCTTAGCGCCATCTTCCACACCTGCCGGAATGGCGATGGTCACCGTTTCCTGGCGACCATGCCGGCCAGCACCACCGCACTCGGGGCACGCCGGGGCCTTGGAGCCCCGCCCTCCGCAATCCGGGCAGGTGCGCCCGAAGGACAGGAACCCGGAGCCACCGCCCACTTTGCCTTTGCCCTGGCAGGTGTGGCACATTTCCTGTTTTCGATTGGACTCGCCCGTTCCGCGGCACGCAAGGCAGGGCTCGGATCGGTTCACCCGCAAATTCAGCCGTGTACCTTCGAAGGCCTCACGGAAGCCCAGTCGCACCGCATGGACCAGATCCTCGCCACGCTCCGGTCCCTGGCGGACGGGACGTCCACCAAACCCCGCGAAGATATCCTCAAACCCGAACCCGGCCCCCTGCTGGAAGCCCGGGGGGATCTGCGTCCCGGGCCCACTCGGATCGCCATAGGTATCGTAATTCTTCCGCTTTTCCGGATCCGACAGCACATCATTGGCCTCGGACAGCTTCTTGAATTCCGCTTCCGCCTTGGCATCTCCGGGGTTCAGGTCCGGATGGTGCTTCCTGGCAAGCTTGCGATAGGCCTTCTTGACGTCCTCCTCCGAGGCCTCTCGGGGAACGCCCAGGATCTTGTAGTAGTCGGGGAGAGGCATAGGTTTAGTGTAAGTCACTAAGATTTCGTTCGTGTTGAAAATTCCGAATCCGGCGTGGAAAAGCAGAGGCCCGGATGGACCGGGCCTCTGCACGGAGACCCGGGGGTGTTCGCGTCAGCGAGAAACCCCCAGGGCAGAACTAACTCACGACTTCGGCATCGATGACATTGTCGTCGGTCTTCTTCTCGCCGCCGGAGTGGGAGCCCGGAGCACCGGGGGCAGCCCCACCATCCTTCGGGGGGTCCTGCTTGTAGAGGCTCTCCGCCAGTTTGTGACTCTTGGCGGTGAGCTCCTCCAGAGCCTTCTTGATGCGGTCCTTCTCCAGGCTGGCCAGCGCCGCCTTGGCCTCGACGATGGCCTCTTCGGCGTCCTTCTTGTCGGCCTCGGGCAGCTTGTCACCGCTGTCTTTCAGGAGCTTCTCCACCTGGTAGACCATCTGGTCCAGGTGGTTCTTCTCCTCCAGTATGGCCTTGCGGTCCTCGTCCTCGGCCTTGTGGGCTTCGGCATCCTTGACCTTGGCGTCGATCTCCTCCTTGGAGAGGCCTGTGCTGCCCGTCAACGTGATGCTGGCATCCTTGCCCGTGCCCTTGTCCTTGGCGGTGACGTGCACGATGCCGTTGGCATCGATGTCGAAGGTCACTTCAATCTGGGGCATGCCGCGGGGGGCCGGGGCGATGTTGCCCAGGTGGAACTGGCCCAGGAGCTTGTTGCCCTCGACCACGGGGCGTTCGCCCTGGAAGACCTCGATGTCCACGCCCGGCTGGTTGTCCACGGCGGTGGTGTAGACCTCGCTGCGCTTGGTGGGGATGGTGGTGTTGCGGGGAATGATCACGCTCATCTGGCCGCCGTTGGCATTGATGCCCAGGGACAGCGGCGTCACGTCCAGGAGCAGCACCCCCTTCACGTCGCCGGCCAGCACGCCGGCCTGCACGGCGGCACCCAGGGCCACCACCTCGTCGGGGTTCACACTGTGGTTGGGCTCCTTGCCAAAGATCTGCTTCACCATCTCCAGCACCTTGGGGATGCGGGTGGAGCCGCCCACCATGACCACTTCGTCGATCTCGTGGTGCGCGAGCTTGGCGTCCTTCACCGCGTTCTCGCAGGGCCCCTTGAGCTTCTGGAGGACGGGCTCGATCATCAGCTCGAACTTGGCGCGGCTGAGGGTCTGGTTCACGTGCTTGGGGCCGCTGGCGTCAGCGGTGATGTAAGGCAGGCTGATCTCGGTCTGGGTCGTGCTGGACAGCTCGATCTTGGCCTTCTCGGCGGCCTCCTTGAGGCGCTGCATGGCGTCGGCCTGCTTGCGAAGGTCGATGCCTTCGGATTTCTGGAACTCATCCGCCAGCCAGTCGATGATGCTCTGGTCGATGTTGTCGCCACCCAGGTGGGTGTCGCCATTGGTGGACTTCACTTCGACCACACCTTCGGACACTTCCAGGATGCTGATATCGAAGGTGCCGCCGCCGAAGTCGAAGACCGCGATGGTGCCGTCCTTCTTCTTGTCCAGGCCGTAGGCGAGGGCCGCGGCCGTGGGTTCATTGACGATGCGCTTCACCTCCAGGCCCGCGATGGCCCCGGCGTCCTTGGTGGCCTGGCGCTGGGCATCGTTGAAGTAGGCGGGCACGGTGATGACGGCCTCGGTGACCTTCTCGCCCAGGTAGGCTTCGGCAGCCTCTTTCATCTTGGCGATGACGGCGGCGCTGATCTCTTCGGGGCTCAGCTTCTTGCCCAGGACATCCACGGTGCAGCCGCCCTTGTCGGCGCGTTCCACGGTGTAGGGCACCAGCTTCTGCTCCCGGTCCGAGTCCGCAAAGGGCAGGCCCATGAACCGCTTGATGGAATAGATGGTGATCTTGGGCTGGGCCACCGCCTGCCGCTTGGCCGACACACCCACGAGCCGCTCACTGGTCTTGGGGTTGAAGCCCACCACGGAGGGCGTCGTGTTCGACCCTTCCGGATTCGGGATCACCTTGGGTTGTCCGCCTTCCATGACGGCCACACAGCTGTTGGTGGTGCCGAGGTCAATGCCGATGATCTTGCCCATGTCATTCCTCCATTGGGTCCAGGTCGGGTTTCGACAACCCTGGATCTTCGAGGATAGGGGGGATGGAGCATTTGTCAATTAAATCTTCAATAATTGACTCAAGTTTTCTTCCTTGATTTAATCGTTCTTTTTACAGATATGCTGTCAGGCATGGCCCTACGCCCATGCCCCACCTGCCGAACTCCCACCGCCTGGGAAGGCAACCCGTTTAAGCCCTTCTGCTCGGAGCGCTGCCAGACCCGCGACCTGGGGGCCTGGTCCAGCGAGAGCTACCGCCTCCCCGAAAAGCCCAAAGAGGAAGATGGCGAAGGGTGGAGCGACGAACTGGAAGAGGATTGAGGCGACCCGGGCCACCAGATCACCCAGCCTACTTGGTCTGGTGGACTTTCTTCACCATGTAGCGCGGCCTGTCCCGCACCTCCTGGTAGATGCGGCCGATGTACTCGCCCAGCAGGCCGAAGGCAATGAACTGACAGCCCACGAAGAAGAACAGGATGGCGAAGAGGGTGAACACGCCCTGGGCCGTGCCCTCAGGGTGCAGGAACCGATAGATGACCAGCCCCAGGAAGAGCAGGAATCCCACACCGGCCGTGATGACGCCAAAGACGCTGAGCATCTGGAGGGGCAGCAGGCTGAAGCTGGTAAGCAGGTCGAACTGGAGGTTGATCAGCTTCCAGAGGCCATACTTGCTGTCACCGGCGGCCCGCTCGGCGTGGGCGACGGGTACCTCAGTGATGCGTTTGGCGAAGCTATTGGCCAGGGCTGGAATGAAACTCGAGCGCTCTTTGCACAACAGCATGGCATCCATGACCTCGCGGCTGTAGGCCCGCAGCATGCAGCCGTAGTCGTGCAGCATCACGCCGGTGGTCTTGCGGGTGACGGCGTTGACGATCTTGCTGGGCATGGTTCGGAAAAAGCTGTCGTTCTCCTGCCGCCCCTGGCGCCAGCCGCCCACAACGTCGAAGCCCTCCTCGATCTTGGCGACCAGCTTGGGGATTTCTTCGGGCGGGTTCTGCAGGTCTGCGTCGAGGGTGACCACGACCTGCCCCCCCACCTCGGCGAAGGCGCCGAAGATGGCGCTGTGCTGGCCGTAGTTCCGGTTGAACTCCACGACCTTCACCCGAGGCTCGGTCCGGGCGATGTCGATGAGCATAGACAGGCTCCGGTCCCGGCTGCCGTCATCCGTGAAGATGATCTCCCAGGGCTTGGCTGGATCCATGAAGGAGGTTTTCATGACCCTGGACAGTCGCTCCCACAGCGCCGAGATGTTCTCTTCCTCGTTGTAGATGGGAATGACGATGCTGAGGTACGGGTCCATGGGCGCTCCGGAGGGTCCATTCTAGTAGGATCAAAGGCTGCACTGGAGTTTCCCATGTCCGAGCCCAAGATCCTGCTGGTGGAAGACGAGCTCAGCCTCGCGGAGGGCATCAAGCTCAACCTCGAGATGGAGGGTCTCGCCTGCACCTGGATCCCCCGGGGAGACCAGGCCTTGAAGCAGATCCTGGCTGAGACCTATGACCTGGTGATCCTCGACGTCATGCTGCCGGGCATGGATGGCTTCACCATCTGCACCAAGGTCCGCGAGGCCAAGAATTTCACACCGATCCTGTTTCTTACCGCCAAGAACACCGATGACGACCGGGTTCACGGCTTCGAAACCGGAGCCGATGACTACCTCGGCAAGCCCTTCCAGGTGCGGGAACTGCTGCTGCGGGTGCGGGCCATTCTGCGCCGGGAGTCCTGGTACAAGAGCCGGGAAATCAGCAGCAAGCAGGCCTACGGCCCCTACTGGGTGGATTTCGACAACTTCTGTGGCGAGGGACCCAGTGGGGCCTTCCAACTGGGTGTGAAGGAATCCATGATCCTGAAGCTGCTCATGGAGCGCCCGGGCCAGGTGGTGAGCCGCACAGACATCCTCGACAAGGTCTGGGGCGAGGACGCCTATCCGACCAGCCGCACCGTGGACAACTTCATCGTCCGGATTCGGCGTTTCATGGAGGACGACCCCCACCATCCCCGCTGGGTCCATACCATCCGCAGCGTGGGCTACCAGTTCGATCCGGAGGGGAAGCAACGCAAGGGTGAGGAATAGACGCAGAAAGCGGGGCCTGATGCGCCCCGTTTTCTGCGAGAAGCAGATCTAGTTGACTTCGATTTCCCGGCTGCGGCCCTGCTTTTCGAAGACCGTTGCCTGCTCGGCGAGATTCGCGGCGGGCGCACCCAGCTTCACGTCGACGAGGATGCTCCGCTTTTCTTCGCCCTTGCTGTGTTTGCTGTCCCCGACCGCAGGTATGAACAGGGGCAGAAGGGCCAGTCCGCCCGCAGGGCCTTCAGGCGCCTTGGAGGCAGCGATATCGCCGGACCTGGCCAGCAGGGCTGCTCCCGGGTTCGCACCAAGGCGGCGCAGGTCCATCCAGCCGAAGGCGGGATCCCGCAGCAGGTCAAGATCCTCCTTGCCAAGCCAGGCCAGCAGATCATTCAGGGACTTGGTCTGCACGGGGTCGGGCAGGCGACGAGTCTTCTTTTCGCCCTTGATCTCGACTTCCTGAGGCGTGTTGTCGACCCAGTCCTTGGCGCGCCGCACCCACAAGGATGTGATGGCTTTCTGCTCTAAGAATCCCTCGGGTGTCTTAGGCCCTTTCGCAGGCTTGGCTTTCTTCCCTTTGGCGGTAGCCTCCGGAACTGCCCAGCTGGGAGCGGTCCCGTCCACCTTGGCGTCGAAGAGCAGGCCCTTGAGCTTTGAAAGCTTAGCCTCGAGCCCCTTCGGACCCGTCTTGGCGGCAGCATGGGCGGCCATCTGCAGATCCTTCCAGGTGCCTTCGAGGAGGAGCTTTTTCCCCTCGGCATCATACAGGCCATGATTTGCCCGGACCTTCGCCAGATAGGCATCGACGGCAGGGAAGATGGTCTGAGCCTTCTCGGGAATGTCTGCCTTGGCCTTCGCTAGTGCTTCCAGCGTGTCCCGTACCTCCATGATCCGGGGATGACTGCTGTAGTACCCGAGCTCATGGGCGGAAAGAGCCGCACGATACAATGTGTAGGCCAGTTTCCGCTGCGTGGGGCGAAGCTGCTCGAAGGGTTTGGCTTCGGGGGCACTGACCGCAACAGCCAGCGGCTCCACAACCTTCGGTCCTGGAGAAGCATCGGGTTTCGACTCGGCCGGCTTGGCTTCGGGCGCCTGGGACTGGATCGGGGCCGGAGGCGGCTCAGGAGGAGGTGCCTGGGCCAGGAGGCCCGAGGCCACGATCATGGCCATGACCCAACGTCGCTGCATAGAGGACTCCTCGGTAAAGGTGCTCAGGATGTCCTTATTATGCCGGAGGAGGCAACCTCACGCCTCGACCGGAATCTCTAGCAACCGCTCCAGACTTTGCTTCAGTTGTTTTAGGTCGAAAGGCTTACCCAGGTAGGGCACCTGGCTCACATTCAGGAAGTCGCGCGTCTTCCCATCGAACGCATCCCCGGTGGTGTAGAGGATTCGGCGGGTCATGGCAGGCCGCTGGGCCTTCAGCCATTCGAACAGATCCATTCCGGACAACCCGGGCATCCGGATATCGGACACGATGAGGTCGAACGTTCCACTCTCCAGGTTCTGTATGGCTTCTTCGCCACGGGTACTCGAGGTGACCTCCATCCCCCAGGCACTGAGGGCATCCACGAGGCATTCCAGAAGGAAGCTCTCGTCATCAACGACCAGGGCTCGGCTGCCCTTCAACACCGCCGGGATGGTAGGGACGGGAACGGGCTGGGTCGTGGCGACCAGGTAGGGCAGGTCCAACAGGAAGGCATTCCCTAGGCCTTCCTGACTGCGGGTGCTGAGGCGGCCCCCATGCTGCCGGGCGATGATCCCGGCGATGGGCAAGCCCAGGGACTCGGTGGTCGTGGCAAAGGCGGGGTCAAAGAGTTCAGTCTGGCGCGCCTCACTCAGGGCAGGACCCGTGTCCTGCACCACCACCTGAAGACTGTCGTTCGAGGTTCGGGTGGCCACCCGGAGCCGCTTCATCGGCGTCAGGGCCATGGACTGGATGCCGTTCAAGAGAAGGTTGGTGAGGGCCTGGAGGATGAGCCCCGGGTCCAGAACGGTCTCGGGAAGGGACTCATCCAGGTTCAATTCCACCGTCACCCCCATCCGCTGGGCCTTGGCCTCTACCAGGGAGATGGCCTCCTTGATCAGATGGTTGAGGTGGACTGACACCGGTTTCGGGCTGGGCGGATTCAGCACCGTCTGGAGGGGCTGGAGGAGGGCCTGGATGGAATCCACAGCCTTCACCAACCGTCCGGCCTGGTCGGCCTGATGGGGATCCAGGGATGACTCGGCAATCAGACGGGATTCCAGAAGCACGGGCGTCAGGCGGTTGGACACCTCGTGAAACAGCGAGGGCACAAGGCGCCCCAGGGCTTCATGCTTCTGGGAATGGACCAGCCTGTCTTGCAGGTCCCTCTGTTGGGCCATGTCCCGGATAAGCGCGGAATAGGCCAGAACTCGGTCATCGTTACCCCTGACGGGGGCGTAGGTGATGCTGGCGGGAAAGGCGACCCCTCCCTTGCGCAGGCGGGTGGTGGCCATATCCCGAATCACCTGGCCCTGCCCCACCTGCTGGGCCACCTGGTCCAGTTCGCCCAGCAGATTGTCGGGTGTCAACTGGGCCATGTTCCGCCCCACGATTTCCGGGCGGGAGTACCCGAACATGCGCTCGGCGGCCATGTTCCAGGTGAGGATCTTGCCATCCGGCGAATAGGATATGACGGCTTCGCCGATGTTCTGCACGAGTCCTTCCAGGTACTTTCGCGTTTTAAGGTTGTCCTGGTTCGCGCGGTCCAACTGCGAGTAGAGCTGGCTCATCTCTTCGTTCTTCCGCTCCAGGGCATCCTTGACCTGTTTCAGCTCGGAATAGAGCCGGGCGGTTTCCATATTGGACTTGAGGGCATCCTCCAGCAGCTCCTGGGCATCCGCGACCTTTCCCGGCACCAGATCCGACACGCTCACGTTGCTGTGGCGGAGAACGGTGGTTTCCAGCGCAGATGCCTGGCCGATCTCCGGTGGGGGCGGCAACTCCCGCATGCTGGTGCGCACGTTGGACTCGATGAGGTTCAGCATCTCGTCGAAGTCCTTGATCTTCTTGTCCAGGTGGTACTTCTTGAAGGTGTAGCCCACGGTCTCCCGGGTGATGGACAGGAAGGTGTCCAGCACGCCAGTTCCACGGTTGGCGACGGATTCAAAATAGGGCACGCTGCGGAAGTTCAGCCGCCGGTTCATGACACCCACAGCCATGGAGTCAGGCAGATCCCGCTTGTTGTATTGAATGACAAAGGGGATCTGTTTGATGTTCAGGCGGTTCGCGTTGAGGTTGTGATAGAGGTTTGACAACGAGTCCACGTTGTCCTGCATCTTGGCTTCGCTGGAATCCGCCACGAAAACCACACCGTCTGCACCTCCCAGCACCACGCGCCGACTGGCGTCGTACTGCACCTGACCTGGCACGGTGTAGATCTGCAGGTGGATGGCATTCCCGTAGATGTAGCCCAGGTTGATGGGCAGCAGGTCGAAGAAGAGGGTGCGATCCTCCTGCGTGTTCACGGAGAACATCTCGCCCCGCTGGGTGTCCGAGCACATGGCGTGAAGGGACTGCAGGTTGGTGGTCTTGCCCGACAGGCCTGGTCCGTAATAGACCAGCTTGAGCAGGATCTCGTTCGCACGCGTGTTGAACTGAACCATGGGTTCGCCAGGAAAATGAATGGAGTCAGCCTACCACGGAGGGTCGTGGTACAACCTGCCCCTCCCTCTCAACGGCAGGCCCCGTGCTAGCATGACAATTTCATCATTCTAGAGGTTTCTCGCGCGATGACCGTGCCGACCCATGTCGCCATCATTATCTCGGTGTCCCCTGCGGGGATACGCGAGGTCGGCCATGCGGAAGAGCCCAGGCAACCCCTGGCTGAGGGCTCACGATGACCGTGCCGACCCATGTCGCGATCATTATGGATGGTAACGGCCGCTGGGCGGCCCAGCGGGGCTGGCCTCGGATCAAGGGGCACAAGGCCGGTGTGCAGGCGGTGGAACGCATCCTGGAGGCGGCCTCGGAGGCTGGCATCAGGCATCTGAGCCTCTACGCCTTCTCCACGGAGAATTGGAAGCGCCCGCCCCAAGAAGTGGGGGCCCTCATGGCTCTTCTTCGCATGTACCTGCGCATGTTCGTCCACAAGCTTGCCAATAAAGGCATTCGCTTCCACCACTTGGGAGCCATGGAAGGAATGCCTGCCGGCGTCCAGGCCGATATGAGGACCCTCGAGGCGGCCACGGCGATGAACACGGGCATGACCTTCCACCTGGCGGTGAACTACGGTTCCAGGCTGGAACTGGCCGTGGCCGCCAGGCGCTGTGTCGAGGACGGCCTGCGCCCGGAGCAGGTCGATGAAGCGGCTCTTTCCTCCAGGCTCTGGACGGCCGATGTCCCCGACGTGGACCTGCTCATTCGCACCAGCGGCGAGCACCGCATCTCCAATTTCCTGCTCTGGCAGTCGGCCTACGCCGAGCTTTACATGACCGACCTGCTCTGGCCGGATTTTGGCCCTTCGGAGCTGCGGGAAGCCCTTGAAGACTATGCTCAGCGTGAACGGCGCTTCGGGGGGATCTAATGGAACGGACCACACCCAGGGTGGACATCAAGAACATGACCGTGCGGGTCACCTCGGCCCTGGTCTTTGGCTTCTTCTTCTTCAGTCTCCTCTGGTTTGGCGACCAGCCCTGGGCCCCCTGGACCTACTTGGCGGTCCTCGCGCTGGCTGTGGTGATGGGGGTGCACGAGATGACCCTCATGGCGCGTGCCCGCGGGTTCAGCCCTTCTCTCGTTTCCGGTGTCCTGGTGGCCTGGGGGATCCTTGCCCACTTTTTCCTTTCCACGGGGTATCGCGACCCCCTTCCCCTGTGGCTGGTGTTCACAGGTGGCCTGCTGCTCATCCATTTCGGGGCCCTCCTTTTCGACTCCAAGCTGGAGGAGGCCCTTCCCAGTCAGGCCATCACCTGGCTGGGAGCCCTCTACATGGGCTTCGGCCTGGGCTTCCAACAGAAGCTCTTCATGCTCCAGGGCACCCTGCCCAAGACCGGAAGCCGACTACTCCTGGCCCTGTTCATCATCACTTGGTTCGGCGACAGCGCAGCCTATTTCGTGGGCACCTTCTTCGGCAAGCACAAGCTCGCACCCCGTGTCAGCCCCAAGAAGAGTTGGGAGGGGGCCCTTGGCAACCTGGGGGGCAATCTGCTTGGCGCCTTCCTGATGATCCTCACGGTGTGCAAGGAATGGACGGCCGTGGACGCCGTGGCCTTGGCCCTGCTGCTTGGCATCGCCGGACAGCTGGGCGATCTGGTGGAGAGCACCTGGAAGCGCAGTGCAGGGGTCAAGGATTCCAACATGGGCGGGGTGGCCATTCCAGGCCACGGAGGACTGCTGGATCGCGTGGACAGCCTGGTGTTTGCCGCCCCCGTGCTCTACGCCTACGTCCACTTCGTGCACGGATTCAACTGAGGTGCGACACCTCGCCCTCCTTGGCTCCACGGGGAGCATCGGAACCTCCACGCTGGAGGTGGTGCGGTCCCACCCCGAGCGCCTTTCCGTGGCGGCCTTGGCGGCAGGGCGAAGCCGGGACCTGCTGAGGGCTCAGTGTGAATCCTTCAAGCCCCGATGCGTGTCGGTGGGATCGAAGGACGACGCGGACTGGCTCCGCTCCAGCCTGTCCTACCAGCCGGAGCTGCACTGGGGCGAGGAAGGCCTGCTGGCCTGTGCCCTCTACTCCGGGGCCGACACCGTGGTCGCGGCCGTCGTGGGCAGCGCAGGGCTGGCCAGCACCGAAGCAGCGCTGCGGGCCGGGCGACGGGTCTGTGTGGCCAACAAGGAATCCCTGGTGGTGGGCGGTGCCCTCATGCATGACGCGGCCCTGGCGGGAGGCGGTGAGCTGCTGCCGGTGGATAGTGAGCACGCGGCCTTGCACCAGCTTCTGTCGAACCGCGACCCGGCGACCATCCGGGAGGTTCGCATCACCGCCAGCGGTGGCCCCTTCCTGGACTGGCCCCTGGCCCGCATCCAGACGGCCACCATCGCGGAGGCCCTGAACCACCCCACCTGGAAGATGGGTCCCAAGATCACCATCGACAGCGCCACCCTCATGAACAAGGGGCTGGAGGTCATCGAGGCCTCGGTGCTTTTCGGCCTGGCACCTGACCAGGTGACCGTGACTGTTCATCCCCAGAGCCAAGTCCATGCCATGGTGGGCTTTCATGACGGCAGCTACCAGCTGCAAGTCTGTGCCAACGACATGAAGCTCCCCATCCAGTACTGCCTGCTCTATCCGGACAAATATCCCGGGCCCGTTGCGCCCTACTCCTGGGACCAGGCCCGCGCGTGGACCTTCGAGGCTCCGGATCTGGAGCGCTTCCCATGTCTGGGCCTGGCCTTCCAGGCATTGAAGGAAGGGGGCACGGCCCCGGCGCTGCTGAATGCCGCCAATGAGGTCGCTGTGGCCGCTTTCCTCCAAGGCAACCTGGGCTTCTGGGACATCCAGGCCTGCAATCGGGAGATCCTGAACCACATCCCGGCGGCCCCCCTTGCGTCCCTCGCGCAAGTGCTGGATGCGGATCGGGCCGCGAGGCGTCATGCTGAAGGGTGGGTCCAAGCCCGGACCTGATCAGCCTGGATGTCCATGAAGCGCCTGCCCCTCGTCCTCTCCCTCGCCCTCGTGTCTGTGGTGGCCCTGAAGTGGCCCGGCGCCGGCTTCTGGGGGCCCCTGCTCATGCTGGGCGGGCTGATCTTCCTGCACGAGGGCGGCCACTTCCTGGCTGCCAAGTACATGGGCATGCCCGTGGAAGTCTTCTCCCTGGGCTTTGGCCCACGCCTCTTTGGGTTCAAGTGGCGGGAGACCGACGTGCGGCTTTCCGCCCTGCCCCTGGGGGGCTACGTCAAGCTGGCTGGCTTCAACCCTGAAGAACCAGGCGCGGATGATCCATACGGCTTCCTCCACCAGCCCTTCGGCAAGCGCATGCTGTTCTACAGCGGCGGCATCCTCGCGAATTTCCTGACCACCTTGGTGCTCTTTACCCTCGTGGGGGCGGACCAGGCCCGGGTCACCAAGCGACTGGATTCCTGGACGGTCATCGAAGTCGTACCCGGGGGCGCCGCTGAGCAGGGTGGCCTGAAGGTCGGCGATGAGCTGCGCAGCATCGGGGATTTGAACTTCCCGGCTTCGGAATGGGAATCCGCCGTGGCCTACATCCAGGCCCACCCAGGCCAGCCCGTTCCCTTCCGGATCACCCGTGAAGGACAGCCCCTGGAGCTTCCGCTGACTCCGCGCCTTGATGGGGGCAAGGGCCGACTAGGCTTCATGCCGGCCCCCATTCCCACGCCCCTGGAGCGCCGCGCCTACCGTCCCGCCGACTTTGCGGTCGGGGGTCGCTACGCCGTGGTTCTCTCCTGGCGGTTGAGTGGCCAGGTCTTCGGCTTCCTGAAAAAGCTCGTGACCTTCCAGGCCAGGAGCGCCGAAGTATCCGGACCCATCGGTATCCTGCGGGCAGGCAGCCGCGCCGCCAGATCCGGATGGCAGGAGTTCCTGTTCATCTGTGGCGCCATCAGCCTGCAATTGGGGCTGCTCAATGCCCTTCCGATCCCTGCCCTCGACGGTGGTCACATGGCGCTCCTGGCCTTCGAGAAGCTGCGGCGAAAGGATCTCACCATCGAGCTCAAGGAGAAGATCCTCACGGGCGGTTTCCTGCTGCTGGCCTCGCTCATGGCCCTGGTGATCTTCCTGGACTTGATGAAGCTGAGGAAGTAGTGGGCGCTAGGCCCTGGGGAGGAGGATCTGGAAACAGGTCCCCCGGCCGGGTTCACTCTCCACCTCGATGAGGCCCCTGTTCTGTTTGATGATTCCATGAACGATGGCCAGGCCCAGGCCCGTGCCCTTGCCTGTGGCCTTGGTCGTAAAAAAGGGTTCGAAAATCTGAGCCACAAGTCGAGGGGACATGCCGCACCCCGTGTCGGTCACACGCAGGCAGACGTAGTCCCCTGGCACCGTCTCCTGGCTTGTTCCAATGGCCCCTTCGACCAAAGTCCTTGGTGACGTGCTCGACGTCAATTAGGAATGTGCGCCAGCGACAATTAGATATGTGCATTTAAGGGGCTGAGGCGGAGCCGATGGCCTTACCAAGTTTCTGAAAAATATGGGGTCTGGCCCCGACGACAATTACACTTCCCCATTCCAG
>CAISFO010000003.1 GCA_903884655.1 uncultured Holophagaceae bacterium
CTCCTGGGGCCGGAAAGCCACCCAAAAGGTGGGCCGGGGCGATGGACAAAACCTGTCCACTCCGCCACAACCCCGATTCCCATCAACCACTCCGCTCACCCTGCCACGCTCCTTTCAAACTGACCCAACCCGATAATCAGGACGCTTGTTAACATGCCATCGGTTTGTAACGAAAATTCTAAAGGGGTAGGAATTTCCTAATAATTGTCTGAACACCCACAGATGATACAAACAAGCCAACACAACAAAGACCCAGGGAAATCCAGAGGACTTAATTACTATCCCCTGCCGGGTCATTTGAGACCATATGCCGATTAGAACCTGATCGTTAGATCGTACTATCTAGGCTCTTCTTCATTGATCCCTGGGGTGGGATGGCCTAACCTGCAGCTTCCATGAAGTTCTCCCTTGCAGGAAACCGGTTCTCCCCCTGGGGAGTGCTGCGATGCATTGTCATCGTCCTGCCATGGCTCTGGGTCTCTGTCACGGCCTTCGCCCTAGATCCGGTACGACCTCTGTCGACTTTCGCCCATCACGCCTGGCGAAGCGAGGACGGGCTGCTCCAGGACACCGCGACGGCTCTGCTCGAAGCAAAGGATGGCTTCCTGTGGGTCGGCACCGAGGCGGGGCTGGTTCGCTTTGACGGCGCGGCCTTCGAGCACTACTCGCGCCTGAGCCAACCCAGGTTCGCCAACAACGAGATCCAGTGCCTGGCGGAAGGCGCGGATGGCGCCATCTGGATCGGAACCTCCGAGCCGGGACTCTATCGATTCCGCCAAGGGGACTTCCAGCTTCTTGGCCCCGCTGAAGGTTTGCCCGACCAGCCCATCCGGCGGTTGCTCCGGGATCGGGAAGGCACCCTCTGGGCGGCCCCCACCGAGGGCCCACTGCTCCGATTCGATGGAGCCAGATTCTGGCCCATATCCTCCGAAGCAGCCCGGTTGCGCATCCGGGTCCTGGCCGACGACACGAAAGGGAACCTCTGGGTCGGCACAGCCGGATCTGGCCTCTGGCAGCTCCGGGAGGGGCGCCTGACTTTGGCCGCCCTGACCGCCACTGAAATCACCGCCTTGGCCGTGCAGGAAAATGGAGATGTCCTGGTCGGCACCCGCAGCCAGGGCCTCCTGGTCTTGAACGAAGGTCGCCTGGAAGCTGCGGCCTGGGCCCGTGAACTGCCCGCCCGACCCATCAGCTCACTGCTGGTAGACCGGCAGGGCAGCCTTTGGATCGGCTTTGAACAGGCCGGGCTCTACCGGCGCAACCAGGGAGGTCGAGTGGAAGCCTCGCCCTCGTCCTTCGGTTCACGCTGGACACCCATCGCACTCCTGGAGGACAGCTCCGGAGCCCTCTGGTCCGGCAGCCAGGAGCGCGGTCTCCAGCTGGTTTATCCCGTACCCTTCCTCACCGTACCCGTGAAAGGCGCTGGCCCCGAGGAACCCGTTCAGATGGTCTGCCAGGACACCCAGGGCGTGGTCTGGTGCCTCACCGGAGACCAGGCCCTGGGGCGCATCCGCGAGGGGAGCATCGACCGGGTGCCGACCAGTCTTTCCGCCGGCAGCGGTATCACGTCGCTGTGGCCCCGCCGGAAGGGGGGCCTGTGGCTTGGAACCCGGAGCGGAGAGCTCTATGCCATGGACCAGGGGCAATTCCACCGGATTCACTGGTCGGGGGGTCCGCCGCCAGATCCAATCCTTTCTCTCTTCGAAGATGGCCAGGACGTGCTGTGGGTCGCCACCTCCCACCATGGTCTGATCAAGCTCGCCCCCGGAGCCTCTCCAGTGATCTTCCCGGCGGTCCGTGGCGTGATGGCCATGACCGGTGGCGGCTCGGGCCCCTTGTACCTGGCAAGCCGCACTGCCGGCCTGGGAATTCTCGGACCTGATCCCTTTCACTGGCTGGGACGGGCCGATGGGCTGGGGTCCAACGGGGCCCTCGCCCTGCACCTGGATGCGGAAGGGACGCTCTGGATCGGCACCCTGGATGGCCTTCGACGCTACCGCGATGGCACCTTCCAGCATTTCAGCGACCGTCCTGGTCCGATGCTGCTTGCCATCCATTCGATCCTGGAAGACCAGACTCATCGTCTGTGGTTGAGCACTGGCCAGGGCGTGATCCAGGTTCCCCGTGCGGCGCTCATCCGCAGCCTGGACGAGGCAGGCCCCCTGCCGGCGGTGGTGTTCGACCACCATGACGGCATGCCCTCCCGGGAGACCAGCGGTGGCGCACAGCCGGCGGCCTGGATGAGCCGGGAGGGGACCCTGTACTTCCCCACCAGCCGGGGGCTCACCTGGCATGACAGCCACGCCGGGCCAGTCCAGGGCCCACCCATGCGCCTTCACCTCCTGAAGGCCGAAAGCGATGAGACAGTCTTTCCAGCCTCAGGGTCCATTCAAGTACCGGCGGGCACCCATCTGTTCGAGGTGTACTACACCGCCACCTCCTTGACCCGAGCTGACAAGGTGAGGTTCCGCTACCGGCTGGAAGGCTGGGAACACACCTGGAATGAAGTGGGTGATCGTCGCTTCTCGGGCTACTCGAACCTGCCGCCGGGAACCTACCGCTTTGTGCTCCAGGCCTGGCGGGTGGACGAGGCCGGTTCCCACCAGGAGCAGTCCGTCCAGGTCGTCGTCCGCCCCTTCCTGTACCAGCGCCCGGCCTTCTGGCTGCTATGCGCCTTGGCGCTGGCCGCCTTCGTGTGGTGGCTGTTCCGCTTGAGGATCCAGCAGGTGGAAGCCCGGTCGGCCGTGCTGGCGGAACGGAACCGCATGGCCCGGGAGATCCATGACCACCTGGCCCAGGGCTTCACCGGTGTCATGCTCCAATTGGAAGTGGCCGAGGCCAAGTTGGCTTCGATGCAAGGCGATCCCTCTCCCATCCTGATCCGGCTGGACCATGCCCGGAACCTGGCTTCATCCAGCCTGCAAGAGGCGCGTCGGTCCGTGATGGCGCTCCGCTCCCGGAAGCCCGAAGGCATGGATCTTCTGGGCGCCCTTCGCCTGCTCGCGGACCGGCTCTTGGCCGGGACTGACATCCAGGTCGAGCTGGCTTTGGTGGGTGAACCACGGCGCCTTTCGGAACGGCTGGAGGAGGAACTCCTCCGCATGGCCCAGGAGATGCTCACGAACGCCCTCCGGCATGGCAAGGCCCGCTGGGTGAGAGTGGTGCTCCAGTTCGAGGGGCGCCAGGTGCGCCTATGCATTGAGGATGATGGCCAGGGCTTCGACCCCTCCGCCGACGCCGCTGGGTATGGCATGCGCAGCATCCGTGAAAGCCTGAAACAACTCCGCGGCCAACTGGACATCGACAGCAGCCAGGGTCTAGGATCCCGCATCACCATCACCCTACCCACCCGGAGGTGGCGTCCATGACCACAACCCCAACCGACAAGATCCGCCTGCTCGTTGTGGATGACCACCCGGTAGTGCGTGACGGGCTGGTGTCCATCCTCCACGAAGGCGAGCCCGACCTGGAAGTCGTAGGACAGGCTGGCGACGGCAAAGAGGCGGTGACCGCCTGGAGAACCCTGCAGCCCTCTGTGGTGATCATGGACCTGCAGCTTCCGGGGCAGACCGGCGTGGAGGCGATCCTGGCCATCCGCCGGGAAGACCCTGAAGCACGGATCCTCGTGCTCACCACCTTTGATGGGGATGCCGACATCCAGCGGGCCCTCGAGGCCGGGGCCCGAGGCTACCTGCTCAAGAGCGTCCGAAGAGCGACCCTCATCGAGGCCGTACGGGCCGTGGCCTCAGGCAAGCGCTACCTGCCACCGGCCACCGCAGCCCGGTTGGTGGAAGCCATGGAATCCGAGCGCCTCACCCCGCGCGAACTGGATGTGCTCAGACTGCTCGCGGAGGGGCAGCGCAACCGCGAAATCGCGGATGCCCTGGGGCTGGCCGAACCCACCGTGAAGATCCACGTGAACAACCTGCTGCGCAAGCTGGAGGCCAAGGACCGGACCGAAGCCACCGTCATTGCCCTGAAACGGGGCTTGATCCACCTGGATTCCTAGCCGGAGAAATGGGGGTGGAGCCTACCTCGCCACTTCGACAGCCCGCAGCTCCCGCATGACGGTGACCTTGATCTGCCCCGGGTACTGCATCTCGGCCTCGATGCGGCGGGACACATCCTTGGCGATCCAGTAGGCCTGATCGTCGTTGACCGCTCCGGCATCCACCAGGATGCGGATCTCCCGGCCCGCCTGCATGGCGAAGCTCTTCTGGACGCCCTTGTAGCTGTTGGCGATGCCTTCGAGCTGTTCCAGGCGCTTGACATAGGTTTCCAGCATTTCGCGGCGGGCCCCGGGCCGGGCGGCACTGAGGGCGTCGGCGGCGGTGATGAGCATGGCCTCGACGGTCCTGGGCTCGAAGTCCCCGTGATGACAGCTCATGGCATGGATGACTTCTTCCTTCTCGCCATAGCGCTGCATCAGCTGCATGCCGATCTCGATGTGGGTGCCCTCCACCTCGCGGTCAATGGCCTTGCCAATGTCGTGGAAGAGCCCAGCGCGCCTGCACAAACGAGCATCCGAGCCCATTTCCCCGGCCATGTATTCGGCGATGCGGGCCACTTCCTTGGTGTGCTCCAGCACGTTCTGGCCGTACGAGGTGCGGTAGTTCAGACGGCCCACGAGCTTGTGCAGCTTGGGGTGGACATCCGGGAAGCCCAGCTCGATGCAGGCGGCCTCGCCGATCTCCTTGAGGTGCTGATCCATGTCCACCTTGACCTTCTCGACCACTTCCTCGATGCGAGCGGGGTGGATGCGACCGTCCGCCAGCAGCTTGAGGATGGCCTGCCGGGCCACCTCGCGTCGGATGGGATCGAAGCTGGAGACAACAATGCTCTCGGGCGTATCGTCCACGATGAGGTCGCAGCCCGTGGCCTTTTCCAGGGCCCGGATGTTGCGGCCCTCGCGGCCGATGATGCGGCCCTTGAGGTCGTCGCTGGGCAGCTGGACCGAACTCACGGCCTGCTCGGTGACCACGTCAGAAGCCACCCGCTGGATGGCGGCACCGATGGTCCAACGAGCCTTCTTGGCGGCCTCTTCCTGGGATTCCTCCTCGATGCGGCGCACCAGCTTGGCGGCATCCATTCGGGCGGAGTACTCCAGCTGGGAGATCAGCTCCTTCTTGGCATCCTCGCGGGTGAGGCCAGCCACCTCTTCCAGTTTTTTGGCCTGAGCTTCCACCAGCTGCTTGGCTTCGGCCTGCTGGGTCTCCAGCCGCTCGAGTTCGGCCTTGCGCTTCTCGGAGAGGGTCTCAAGGTCCTTGGTCTTCTGGTCCACCTGCTGGGTCTTCTTGTCGAGCCCCTCCTCCTTGGATTGAAGGCGGAGCTCCTGCTTCTCGAGGTTTTTCTGGCGCTCGGTCAGCAGCTTCTCGGCCTCCTGGCGGGCCTGGAGAGCCTGCTCCTTGGCCTTGAGTTCGGATTCCTTGCGGGTGGCCTCGGCGTCCTTCGCGCTGCGGTCCAGGAGCCGCTGGGCCTCCAGGCGGGTCTCCTCAAGCAGCTTCTCCCGCTGCGCCTTGAGATCCTGTTCGGCCTTGGCCTGGGCCTGGGAACTGTCGATGGCGGCCTTCTGGGCCCGCACGGACATCACGAACGCCACGGCTCCGGCCACGAGGGCCAAAGCGAGGAAGATCCAGCTGATCAAATTCATGGGCGACTCCAAGGAGAAGGATCCAAAGAGCCACCAGCACCCGAATGCAAAATCCCCGCTCAGTCGTGGAGGCGTGCCGAGTTCCCTAGTTTATAGGGGGGAGACCAGAGTCCCTGGCTAAGGCGCGCCGTCGCGCGGAACGCACAGGACAGGGGGAAGGTCTCCCTAGTCGACTTACGGAACAAGAGCTTGGCCATAGTCACGGGCCTCGCAGGGAAATTCAGTCTCCGTCCTCGTCGAGGAGTGGCACGGGGGCGGAAGGTTCGTCCGGAACATCGCTCAGCAACTTTGAAAGAGTCTGTTCCAGGTTGTGGGTTTGCTGGTTGGCTTCCTGTTCCAGGCGCGCCACACGGTGCGCCAGGTTCAGGGCGGCCAGGAGGTACCAGGACGGTGTGTCGAGGCCCTTCGGGACGCTCCCCCATCTTAGCTGGCATTGGGAGTCCATGTCCTGAAAGGTGTCCTCCAGGATCCTCAAGGCCGCTTCCATGGTCTCGGGCTGGTCGGTCTGGACCTGCAGCGAACGGCCCTGGACCATTACCGTCACCGGCCGGGTGCCCGGCAGGGGAGCCGGAGGCATCATCCCAGTGCCTCCAGGGCCCGGAGGATGGCGGAGACCTGTTCCTTCACGGCTTCCCGATCCATTTCCAGGGCGGTCTTCTCGGCCACAGCCTCCTCCAGGCGGGCCCGGAGGGTTTGGAGCTCCTGGTTTCCAGCTGCTCCAGCAGCCTTCAGGGCATCCAACTCGTCCTTCAGCTGATTTCTCTGCTGGACCAGCACCTGCATCTTGGCTTCGAGCTGCTTCAAAAGATCCATGAGTGCCCCAATGCAGCCATTCTACGCCCGGAGTTTCGCGCCGAGGGATTCTGCTGCGGCAAGGGCCGCCGCCACCCAGCCATCGACCTCCTCGCCCAGCAGGGTTCGGTCTGTCAGGAATCGCATGCGCATCAGCCAGGCCTGGCGGCCCTCCGGCAGGCTCTTGTGGCGGAATACATCCACACAGCGCAAGTCTTGCAAGATGCCCGCAGGCAGGACGGCCACCATGGCCTGGGCCAGGGCCGAATAGGACTGGCCCAGGTCCACCAGCAGGGAGAGGTCCCGCTCCACGGCCGGGAAGCGGCTGAAGGGCCGGAAGGCCGGAATGATCCGGGCGGCGGCCTTGGGCAGCCCCTCGAGGGGGAGTTCAAAACCGAAGAGGGCCTCTCCGAAGGCCCGCACCTCCGGCGGTTCCGAACCCAGGTCTTGGGCAATGCCGTAGAGATCGGCCTCCCTGACTGACCGGGCCGGACTGAGGTAATCCTCGCCCCCCAGAGTGCCACCCCAGACCACGCCCAGGGTATAGCTCTCCCTGGGTCCCTGAGGGCCGGAATGGTAGGTGGGCGCCAGTTCGAACAACCGCACTTCCCGGGCCCCCTGCCGGAGATTCTGTTCGGCGGAGGCCTGGAGGCTGGGCAGCAGTGATCCCCTAAGGACCGAGTACTCCTGACCCAGGGGATTGGACAGGGTGCGCCCTTCGGCGCCGTTTCCAGGGGCCGAGAAGACACCATCCTGTTCGGGGCTGATGAACCCGTAGGTCACGGTCTGGTGGAAGCCCAGTTGAGCCAGGCGCCGGGAGAGCCTCTGCCGCTGGAGATAGGGTTCGGAGAGGGGGACGGGAGGACCTTCCATGGGCGGCAGCACCGAGGGGATGTGCTCGTAGCCCCTCAGCCTCAGCACCTCTTCGGCCAGGTCTTCTGGAATGGAAAGATCATGGCGCCAGGAGGGCGGGGTCACCTGGAGGCCGCCACCCTGGGTCTCGACCCAGCAGCCCAGGCGTTTCAGTCCTTCGGCGGCTTCCGGCAGGGACAGGGGCTCCCCGGCCACCCGAGCCAAGAGCGCTTCGGTCAGCACCACGGGGGTACCGCCGGACGGAACGGCGCCTGCGGTCCAGGCGCCCACCAGCTGAGCGCCGCACCAGTCCCGAAGCCGACCCACCAGCAGATCTCTCGCCACCCGGGCCATGGCGGGATCAGCCCCCCGGCCGAAGCGGTGGGAGGCATCCGTATGCAGGCTGTGGCGGCGGGCGGTGGCCCGCACGGTCTTCGCATCGAACCAGGCGCTTTCCAGCAGGACCCGGCGGGTCGTTTCGGTGACCTTCGTGCCGTCTCCACCCATGACGCCGGCCAGGGCGATGGGGCCGGCCTCATCGGCGATGACAAGATCCTGGCCCGTCAGGGTCCGGGTGATGCCATCCAGCGTCACCAGGGTCTCCCCTGCTCCGGCCCAGCGCACGGAAATGGTTCCATGGATGCGGTCGGCGTCGAAGGCATGGGTGGGGTGGCCATAGCGGTGAAGCAGCTCATTGGAAGCGTCCACGGCGGGCAGCCGCTTGGGAGAAGATTCCAGCGCCAGCAGGAAGGCCTGCACTTCGGAAGGCGTGGTGCCCGCGCCCAGTTCCAGGACGGCGGTGCTGTAGATGGGGCAGGCAGGGCTTTCAAGGCGCACTTCGACCAGCGGGAGGCCTTCTGACACCTCGGCGACCGCCAGGGCCGAGGTCGGCTGCCCCAGCTTGGCCGATAGCTCTCTGGCGAGGCCGCGATGGGACATGGCATCGCCGCGGTTGGCGGTGATATCCACATCGATGGCCTCGGAGCCTTCACGGGCCGCCACACCATCCACGGGAAACCCGAGGGCGGCAAGCATTTCGCATAGCTGGCGGGTGTCCAGCCCCGCTGCGGCGGGAATTTCCTCGGCCAGGACTTTCCGTTCGATCCACATCAGTCCAGCCCTCCCATGGCCTTGAGGAAGCGCTGATCGTTCTCGAAGAACAGCCGCAGATCCGGTGTCTGGCTCAGCATCATGGCCATGCGCTCCACGCCCATGCCGAAAGCCCAGCCGGACCACTCATCGGGATCAATGCCCGCATATCGCAACACGTTGGGATGGATGAGCCCGGCGCCCAGGATCTCCACCCAGCCCGAACCCTTGCAGACCCGGCAGCCCTTCGCGCCGCAGAGCGGGCAGCTGACGTCCACCTCGCAGCCCGGTTCCACGAAGGGAAAGTAGGAAGGCCGTAGCCGGATTTCGGTGTGCGGGCCAAACAGCGCCCGCAATGCATATTCCAGCGTGCCCTTCAGGTGTTGCATGCCGATGCCGTGGCCCACCAGCATGCCCTCCACCTGATGAAACATGGGGCTATGAGTGGGGTCGATTTCGTCCTTGCGGTAGACGCGCCCCGGGGCAAGGAACCGGATGCCGCCCCGCGCCACCAGCTCTGGCGCCACGCGCAGCAGGGTGCGCACCTGCACGGGACTGGTGTGAGTGCGGAGCAGCAGCTTCGGGTGTGCGGCGAGGTAGAAGGTGTCGGACGAGGCCTTCGCCGGATGATCCTCGGGGATGTTGAGTCCGTCGAAGTTGTGGGCCTCGGTCTCGACTTCGGGGCCTTCCTCCACGTGAAAACCCAGGGGACGGAAGACCTCCACCAGCCGATCCATGAGGCGGTTCAGGGGATGCAGGGCACCCTGGGGCGGTCGCGGCGGCGGAAGGGCCGGGTCCCACCGGGAGGAGAGGGACTGCAGGTTCTTCCGGGCCTCTTCCAGTATCGCCTGCCGAGCCTTGAGTCCCTCCTCCCACTGCTGCTTGAGGGCGTTGATGGCGGCGCCCAGATCCCGCTTCTGCTCCTTCGGGGCGGTCTTCAGCAGGTCCATGAGGCGCGCGGCGTGGCTGCCCTCGCGGCCCACGTAGGCGCCCTTCAGGCGCAGCAGGGCGTCCTGGTCCCCGCAGGCCGCCAGCGCCTCCGGAAAGGCCTGATCAGCCTCGAGCACCTCGGCTGGGAGAAGATGATCCATGGTTATCCCCAACACAAAGAAAGGCCGCTCGCGCGGCCTTTCGGGTGTCTGCGATGGTGCGTCGCGATCAGCCCTTGGCCACAGCCACGAGCTTGGTAAAGGCTTCGGGATTGCGCACGGCCAGATCCGCCAAGATCTTGCGGTCCAGATCCACGGAAGCCTTCTTCAGGCCGCCCATGAACTTGGAATAGCTGGTGCCGTTCTGGCCGCAGGCGGCGCTGATGCGCACCACCCAGAGGCGGCGGAAATCACGCTTCTTGACCTTGCGATCGCGGTAGCCGTAGCCGAGGGCCTTCTCGACGGCCTCCTTGGCAGAGCGATACAGGCGGGACTTGGCGCCGTAGAAGCCCTTGGCGAACTTCATCATCCGCTTGCGGCGCTGGGCGCGCTTGAAACCACGTTTGACGCGAGTCATGTTGAATCCTTTCCTCGAGGCAGCGCGTTCAAGGGTGAACGAACTTTAGGAGCCTCATCGGGGGTGGCCTCAGCCACCGGGTTGAACCGACAATTCTAGAATCGTCGGAGGTTAAGAGCAAGCTCCAAGCAGGCTTTGCCTGCGCGGAGCGCGGGGGCCCGGGGGTGTTCGCGCAGCGTAGCGGAGCGAGGAACCCCCGGACAATATCAGGATCAGGCGTAGGGCAGCATCGCCATGACGGCCTTCTGATCGGCCTTGGAGACCAGTCGGCCCATGTCCAGCTGCCGCTTGCGCTTGGCCGTCTTCTTGGTCAGGATGTGCCGCTGATGCGAGCAGCCGCGCTTGAACTTGCCGCCGGCGGTCTTCTTGAAGCGCTTCTGGGCGCCCTTGTGGGTCTTGATCTTGTAACCGCTCATGGGGTCCTCACTGGATCTGGGCTTCGGTGGCTGGTGTTTCGGGCTTGGGAGCCTTGGGTTTCTTGGGCGCCTTGGGTACTTCGATGATCTTGGGAGCCAGGATCGCATGCATGTCGCGAC
>CAISFO010000004.1 GCA_903884655.1 uncultured Holophagaceae bacterium
CCATGATCCCTCCACGGCTGGCCCATCTCTTGGTCGTCGCTGCTCTCCTGGCAACCGTCAGCTGGCTCGACTGGATAACCGGCTACGAGGTCAGTGTGTTAGTTTTCTACTTCGCTCCGATTGCTTACGCCGCCTGGCATCTCGGCCGGGTCTGGAGTTTCCTGGTAGCATTTTGTTGCGCAGTGCTCATCAGTTGGGTGGAGGTGTCCACCGGCCGCCATTATTCCCATTCTTGGATGGCTTGGGAATACGGTGGCATGCGCGTTTTGACTCTCGGCTTTATCGCCTTCAGTTTCTGTTTCTTCAAGGCCACGGCGGACAGGAACCGTCTCAGGATCCGGCAATTGGAGGACATGCTCCATGTGTGCACCTCGTGTCACCGCGTGAAGGACCCCGATGGCAATTGGCTGGAATTAAGTTCGATGTCATCGTCCAAGAACAGTTCCTCGTTACAGGGGAGACTCTGCCCCATTTGCGCCCGGGAAACCTATGCCCGAGGCCAGAAGAAGGAAGCGTGAGCAAATCGATCCTCCGCCTTCCCTCAGATGCCGTTTAAAATTCTCCACGGGATCCGCTCCGTTAATCCCACGGGCGGCGGCCCCATCGAGGGACTAAAGCAGCTGGCCGCGGCGAACATGCTCCGCGGTCACTCGGTGGAAGTCATGTCGCTCGACCGGCCCAGTGATCCCTGGGTGAAGTCCTGCCCGCTGACCTGCCATGCCATGGGGCCGGCTTGGTTCAATTACGGCTATTCTCCCAGGTTTGTGCCGTGGCTCCGGGCCAACCGCCAAAACTACGATGTCGTGATCGTGAACGGCATCTGGCAATTCAGCTCCTTTGGCGTCTGGCTGGCCCTGCACGGCACCCCGACGCCGTATTTTGTGTTCCCCCATGGGATGCTGGATCCGTGGTTCAAGCGGACCTATCCCCTGAAGCACCTGAAGAAATGGTTTTACTGGCCATGGGGCGACTACCGGGTGCTCCGCGATGCGACCGCCATCCTGTTCACCTGCGAGGAGGAGCGCCGGCTCGCCCGGCAGTCGTTCTGGCTCTACCAAGGCGATGAATTTGTCGTGAACTACGGCACGGCGCGGCCGACGGGGGATCCGGAACTGCAACGCAGGTTGTTTCTCGAGAAATTTCCGCACCTGAAGGACAAGCGCTGCCTGCTCTTCCTCGGGCGGGTGCATGTGAAGAAGGGTCCGGCTTTGCTGATTCGGGCGCTGGCCGAATTGCTGAAGAACCGCAAGGCAACCGATACCCGTGATGTGCATCTGGTGATGGCCGGGCCCAATGATCACAGTTACGGTCGCGAAATGGCCGCGCTCGTTCGGTCGCTGGGCCTTGAGGAGCGGGTGACCTGGACCGGCATGATTTCGGGCGATCTGAAATGGGGCGCCTTCCATTCGGCCGATGCCTTCATCCTGCCCTCGCACCAGGAAAACTTCGGGATCGCGGTCGTCGAGTCCCTGGCCTGCGGCCTTCCGGTCTTGATTTCGAACCAGATCAATATCTGGCGGGAAATTAACCAGGACCGGGCCGGCTTTGTCGAAACGGATGATGAGACGGGGACGACCCGCTTGCTGGAGCGGTGGCTGGAGGTCGACCGGGACGAGTGGAAGGAAATGCGGAGCCGCGCCCG
>CAISFO010000005.1 GCA_903884655.1 uncultured Holophagaceae bacterium
CTCGAAACGGCCCGCCTGCCCACGCCCGTGCGTCGGATGCTCCCCACCCTCTGCGAAGGCGGCTTCGTCGAACGCGCCGAGAACCTGCTGGCCTTCGGTCTGCCGGGACGGGGAAAGACTCACCTGGTCTGTGCCATCGGCCTGGAACTGATCCAGCGGGGGCACACCGTCCACTTCACCCCCACCTATGCCCTGGTCCAGCGGTTGCTGGCAGCGCGGAGGGACCTCGCCCTGGAGAAGGAACTGCACCGGCTAGATGCCTTCGATGTCCTGATCCTCGACGACATCGGGTATATCCAGCAGGACCGGGACGAGATGGAGGTGCTGTTCACCCTGCTGGCCGAACGCTATGAGCGGCGCAGCGTGGTCATCACCTCGAACCTCGTGTTCTCCCAGTGGGACCGCATATTCAAGGACCCCATGACCACGGCAGCGGCCATCGACCGCATCGTCCACCACGCCGTGATCCTCGAACTGACCGCCCCCAGCTTCAGGGCAGAGGCGGCGAAGGCACGATTACCGAAGGAAGCCATAGGCGGCCCCCATTAGCTTGGGTACCAGCCTTATTCGTCGATGAGTTTGTTGCGGAGTTCCTTGCCCAGCTTGAAGTAGGCCACCCGCTTTGGCGGCACCTGAATGCTTTCACCACTGCGGGGGTTGCGGCCCATACGGCCACGGTGGTCGCGCAGCCGGAAACTACCGAAACCACGTAGCTCCACTCCTTCACCTGCCCTGAGGGACGCGATGATGCTCTCCAGGAATGTCTGGACCAACAGGTCGGCGTCCGCCTTTACGAATTCTAGACGCTCCATCAGGTGCCGAGCGAGATCGGCCTTCGTGAGGGTCTCAGGTGTTTCCATGTGGGGCTCCATTGGGGGACGGGGTTAAGCCTGACAGACGCTGACCTGGGGCCAAGCCCCCTTGGTCCCACACGACTCGTTCCCTATAGGCGTAGGTGGAGGCAGTCCAGTGGACTGCCGGAACCGTTAAGCGCCGTGCCAGCATTTCGTGCGGCCGGAGCGTCATGCGAAGCGTGACGCGGAGGGAATCCCGCTGCTCACCCCTCCTCCGCCCTGCCAGGAGCACATTCTGGCGCGGAGAGTGAGGGATTCGAAAACACAGAAATGCTGGCAGGTAGGCGTAGGTGGAGGCAGTCCAGTGGACTGCCGGAACCGTTAAGCGCCGTGCCAGCAATTCGTGCGGCCGGAGGGGACGCCGCGCAGCGGTGGCCCCGGAGGGATTTTCTCACTCTCAGCCCGGGTTGAAGGCAGGGACCCACGGACTGTCCCTGGAAGCATGGGCGGATGATTTCCTTCGATCCTCCATGTCAATCCGGGTGGCGATAACTAGGATAAACAAGTCATTGATTGAAATTTTATCGTATTCGACTCATGCTCCGGACACACCTCTTCCAGGAGCGTCCATGACCACCACTGCCAAAGAACTGCTCATCCAGATGCAAATCAACCGGAGCAATGCGACCGCCGGAGGGTCAGGCACCAACGTGATGGCCTCGGCCATGATCAGTGTGCTGGTCACCCAGAATGGTGTGCTTATCGATGACCTCGGCACCAACTCCGGGGATCAGAACAGTGCCACCACCCTACCCGCCGGGTGGACCCTGGTTGATGGCTTCAACGTTCGGCCAGGCGGTGCCCTGGTCACGGTGACAGAGTTCCTTAACCAAGGCGGCGGCATCTACGACATCCGGATTGTCCCGTATGCCACCAACCCGGCTGCGGTCTGGCTGTCCGGCGAGTACATCTTCGCCCTCTACATCGACATCACCCGGACGCACCTCGGCCACAGCACCCACCTGCAGGGCGCGGCACTGGCCAAGCTGACGATCCTCTAGGCCCGCCCGAACCCAGCCCCGCTTCGACGGCGGGACGGTTCTATCCCCTGGCCCTGGCATCTCACTTTTCCCATCCAGGTAGATTCATACCCTCCAGGCCACACCCACCACGAGCGGGGGTGGTCTACAAAGCGTCCGGCGCGATGGAAGACCCCACCTGGTCAACCTCAGCATGCTCCCTTGAACCCGGAGGCCCTAACAGTCTCTGGTCGAAGTCTCGGGCGTCCATCAGTCGCTGCGGGTGCTTCTCCACCCAACCGGGATGTTCCGCCAGCATCCGCTTTTCCCATGCCCCCGGGTTGAAGATGGGTCGGTAGGGTTCCATGGCATCCCCCAAGGCCTAGACGATACACCCGTCGTCAACGGAGAACCAGTCGATCCACGCCTAGCCGCGGGTCGTGCTTGCCTCTTCCTCAGGCTTGGGCTGGAGGGTCGCGAACTGGAGCTTTCGCCACTGCTCCAGTTCCTCCCGGAGCTGTTTCATGGCCTCCCGATCCAGGTCCGTCGTCGGCTTGTTCGGGTCCACCTGCTGCATGCCTGACTCCGGGTTCCACCCTTTGGAACGTCGGCCTCAAGGCTACGAGTATTAAATGCGGATGTCGATATCTTCTTTATCCAAGACTATGTCGCAAGACCATCCGGATGAAGGACGCCCCCACCCTCTGCCAAGCGCGGCACCCGTGCACGACTCCCACCGTTGGGAGGATGCCGGACCTGGCACCCTCGGTACATCCTCAGGCATCTGGTCCGATCCGCGTGCCCTCGGCCAGTCTGGTGTTCTTCGGGATCACCACGATGCCATCCTGCACGGCGTAGTGGCCCGCATCGAATTCCGTGCCACGGGGAAACGGCTTGATCACGACATGGGGACCGAGGGAGACATTCTTGTCGAGGATGGCGCCCTGGATGTGGCAGTCGGGCCCGATCCCGACGGGCGCGTCGTGGTGTCTGCTCTCGTAATAGTCAGCCCCCATGAGGATGGTGTCCTGGATTCGGGTCCCCCGCCCGATCCGACTGCGGACGCCCACCACGGAGTCGCTGATCTCCGCCTGCTCGATGGCGCACCCTTCCGAAAGCAGCACGCGCCTGAGCTGCGAGTCGGAGCAGAGGGTCCCTGGCAGGAAACGGGCATGGGTATAGATGGGCTGGCGGGCATCGAAGAGGTTGAAGGGAGCCTCGGGCCGGGTGAGTTCCAGGTTGACATCGTAGAAGGAGCGGATGGTGCCGATGTCCTGCCAGTAGCCGTCGAAATCGAAACCGAAGACGGTCTTTGATTCGATGCTATGCGGAATCACCTGCCCCCCGAAGTCGTCGAATTCCGGATGTCCGGTGAGGAGCTCCACCAGGGCTCTGGTCTTGAAGAGGTAGATCCCCATGGAGCCGAGGAAGGGGCGCGCGGGATCCTCCCGGCTGACCAGGGCCGCCTGAGCCTCAGGGGTCTCTGGCTTCTCCACGAAGGCGGAGATCCTTCCATCGGCCTCGCATTTGAGGATCCCGAAGCGATCCGCCTCGTGCCTCGCCACGGGCTGGACCGCCACGGTGATGTCCGCATTCCGGGCGGTGTGGAAGGCGACCATGGCGGCGTAGTCCATCCGGTAGAGGTGGTCCCCGGCCAGGATGAGCACATGTTCGGCACCCGCGGACTGGATCTCGAAGAGCTGCTTCCGGATCGCGTCGGCGGTCCCTTGGTACCAGCCTTCGCTGGTGGGCGTCTGCTCCGCCGCGAGGATCTGCACACAACCGGTATGGAAGACATCGAACTGATAGGTTTCGGAGATGTGCCGGTGCAGGGACACGGAGTTGAACTGGGTCAGCACGTGCATCTGGAAAATGCCCGAGTTGATGCAGTTGCTGAGGGGGATGTCGATCAGTCGGTACTTGCCCGCGATGGGCACGGCCGGCTTCGACCGGATCTTGGTCAGCGGATAGAGGCGCTTGCCGCGGCCACCCCCGAGGATGACCGCCAGAACGTTGCCAAGGTTGGACATGGGCCTTCCTCCAGAGGGGAACTGAACAGCCAAAGTCGCCTGCAGGCTGGTCTATGTTCGCTTCACAGGGTCAGTTCATGGTGGTGCCGAGTGCCGGGTCAAGGATGCTGGATGGAAGTCCTGGCGGATAGGTCCATGTTTCACACTCGGAATCCTTTTTTGGTTGATCCATGCCCCAGGAAGGACGGGCCTTTCAGCCATCCTCGGCCAGGCCCCTGGAGACGTGGACACTGCAGGGGGACAGGGGCGGCGCGTTCATGGTTGGGCGAGCCGCGAACCTGAAAAATCAATGCGGCTTGCGAAAAAAGGGTACCTGATTATCGGCGACCCTCAGCCTAATGGCCAGGCATCGGCACACCACAAAGTGTAGGTGATGCCTCAAGGTTTTTCAGATGCGACAGAATGTGTCCACCACCGAAGCCGATGATTTCGGTGGGAAGGCCACATGCC
>CAISFO010000006.1 GCA_903884655.1 uncultured Holophagaceae bacterium
CCCTTGGCCTCGAAGACCCGGCCCACGTTGAAGTGGGGGAAGCAGTAGCTCTCGTACCGCTTGGCCTTGAGGGCCATGCGCAGCCAGGGAATGGCATCGTCGGGCTCATCCTGCTCGACGTAGTAGGCGCCGATGTCGTTGTAGGGATTTCCGAACTCAGGATCCAGGTCGATGGCCCGGTGGCAGTCCTCGATGGCCGCGGCGTAGTCCTTCTCAAAGGAACGGGCCCACCCCCGGAACGTGATGGCCTCCGCCGTGGGGAAGATCTCCAGGGACTTGGTGTAGAGGGCGATGGCCTTCTCCACCTCACCCTTCATGTGGAGCTGGTAGGCCTTGCCCACCCACTCCATGGCTTCCTGTCGCTTGTCTCGCTTGTCCTGATCGTCGCTCATAGGTAGGTCCCTGCTCGCACCAGGATAAAACCTTCCGTCAATCTTGTATCGCTCTGGTTGCGACCATTCATGATGCCAAGGTTATCTTTTTGTAAATTTTGCGTTTCCGCTACTTGCGCTGCCAGCGATCCGCACCTAGACTTGGACGTTTCCTAAAAAGGGGACGTCGGAACACCCAATTTGTGTGGAGCGGACATGCCAGTGACTACCTTACAAATTCCTGAATTCGTGAAGAATCAGGCCTTCATCTCCTGGCTCGACGAGGTGGTGACCCTCTGTCAGCCCAAGGACATCTATTGGTGTGACGGGTCTGAAGCGGAATACGATCGCCTCTGCAGCCAGATGGTTGAGAAGGGCACCTTCCGCAAGCTGAACCCCGACAAGCGCCCCAACAGCTACCTGGCCTGGAGCAACCCCACGGACGTGGCCCGAGTGGAGGACCGCACCTTCATCTGCTCCAAGCTGAAGGATGACGCCGGCCCCACCAACAACTGGATGGAGCCCGAGGCCATGAAGGCCAAGCTGCGCGGCCTCTTCCAGGGCTGCATGGCGGGCCGCACCCTCTACGTGATCCCCTTCAGCATGGGCCCCCTGGGCAGCCCCATCGCGCACATCGGCGTGGAGCTCTCGGACTCACCCTACGTGGCCGTGAACATGCGGATCATGACCCGCATGGGTCGCGCCGTGTGGGACGTCATGGCCAACGGCCCCTTCGTGCCCGCCCTGCACTCCGTGGGTGCACCCCTGGCCCCGGGCGAGGCAGACGTCGCCTGGCCCTGCAACCCCGAGAAGTACATCGTCCACTTCCCCCACGAGCGGAGCATCTGGAGCTTCGGCAGTGGCTACGGTGGCAATGCCCTGCTCGGGAAGAAGTGCTTCGCCCTCCGCATCGCCAGCGTCATGGCCAAGGAACAGGGCTGGCTGGCAGAACACATGCTCATCCTGGGCGTGCAGGGCCCCGACATGCCCAAGACCTACGTGGCTGCGGCCTTCCCCAGCGCCTGCGGCAAGACCAACTTTGCCATGCTCCAGTCCCCCAAGGATATGAAGGGCTACGAGATCACCACCGTGGGTGACGACATCGCCTGGATCAAGCCCGGTGCGGATGGCCGTTTCTACGCCATCAACCCCGAGGCCGGCTTCTTCGGCGTGGCCCCGGGCACCAGCATGAAGTCCAACCCCAATGCCATGCTCACCATCACCCGCAACACCATCTTCACCAACGTGGCCCTCACCTCGGATGGCGACGTCTGGTGGGAAGGCATGAGCGACGAGGCCCCCGCGGGCCTCACAACCTGGCAGGGCCAGCCCTACGATGCGGCCAGCGGCAAACCCGCCGCTCACCCCAACGCCCGCTTCACGGTCCCCGCCAGCCAGTGCCCCAGCATCGATCCCCTCTGGGAGGATCCCGCTGGTGTGCCCATCAGCGCAATCCTCTTCGGTGGCCGTCGGGCTACCACGGTGCCCCTGGTCACCCAGGCCGTGAACTGGAACTTCGGCGTCTACATGGCCTCCACCATCGGCAGCGAGACCACCGCCGCCGCCGTGGGCGCCACAGGCGAAGTGCGCCGCGATCCCTTTGCCATGCTGCCCTTCTGCGGCTACCACATGGGCGACTACTTCAACCACTGGCTCCAGATGGGCCGGGACATCACCCACGCCCCCCAGATTTTCTGCGTGAACTGGTTCCGCAAGGGCCCCGACGGCAAGTTCATGTGGCCCGGCTATTCCGAGAACATGCGCGTGCTGAAGTGGGCCGTGGATCGGGTCCATGGCCGCGCCCACGCTGTAGAGTCCCCCCTGGGCTGGGTGCCCCTGGAAAAGGATCTGGACACCGAGGCCATCCCGGGGTTCGGCAGCGCCCAGTTCAAGGCCGTCATGGCCGTGGACCGCAACGAGTGGCGCCGGGAATTGCTGCTCCACGAGGAGCTCTTCGAGCGCCTCTACGACCGTCTGCCCTGGGAATTCCCCCCCATGCGCCAGATGCTCCAGGCCACGCTGTGGCGGATGCCGAGAAATTAGGCTCCAGGCTGAGGACCAAAGGCTGTGGGTGGTAATAACGGACTCCGCAGGAGCCCGTTATTACCACCCATTCCGGTAGACTCGTCCCATGGCCACCGACCTCGCCGGATCCTATTGCCAGAACTGCCTCTCCTGGAACCCAGGGGATCGGGAGACCTGCATCAAGTGCGGCACGCGCCTGCTCATCCTCGCTGGAGACCAGACCTGGGAGGACGACGCCGACGAGACGGATGCCGGCGAGGATCTCGAAGAGCACCTCCTGGAGCGCATCACCGGCCTGGAGGAAACCCTGCGCCGGGTGGAGACCTACCTGGAGACCGTCTCGGACCAGCTGGGCAAGCTGGAGCGCAGTGAGGTCATGCTGCGCAACGGCCTGATGGCCCTGGTCCAGGAGATGGAGCAGAACCGCCAGCTGGACGCCCACGCCTTCTCAGAGCGCTGGGAGAGCCTGGTCGAAGAGAACCTGCACCTCATCAGCGCCCGGGAACTGTTCACCCGCTATCGCGCCCGCATCCTGCCCATCGCCCGGCCCAAGTCCATGCCTCAGCTGAAGCGGGCCCTGCTGGAGACCACGGCCCTGCTGGAAGCCGCGGACCTGCCCGGAGCCGCCCAGCGGCTGGGCCAGGCCCTGCCCCTGGACCCCAAGAACTACGAGCTGATCTTCACGGCCGCCTCCCTGCACGAGGCCGCCCAGAACTTCGAGGAGGCCGAGGGCCTGGCCCGCAAGGCCGTGGGCCTCAGCCCCCGCCATTTCGAGGGCTGGATGTTGCTCGCCCGCCTGCTCCAGGAGCTGCCTGACCACGTGGACCAGGCCATCGAGGCCCTGCACCAGGCTGCAGACCTCCGCCCCGAGGATGCCGAGCCCCGCATGCTCCTGGCGGAAGTCCTGCTGGACCAGGAAGACCTGCAGGGGGCCCTGGAGGCCGCCCAGGAGTCCGTGGCCCGGCGTCGGGACGGGGAGACCCTCCTGCTCCTGGCCCAAGTCTTCCTCGCCCGCGGCGAGAGTACCCTGGCCGTGCCCATCCTCAAGGAGGCCAGCACCCACCTGCCCGGGGACCTGCCCGTCCGCGAGGCCCTGGCCGAAGCCTACCTCCAGCAGGGAGAGCGCTCCAAGGCCTTCGCCATTCTCCAGGAACTGCTGCTCCAGAATCCCGGCGATCCGCATCTCCTGCTCATGGTGGACGCTGAGAACCACCAGCAGCTTCGCGAGGCCCGGGACGGCAAGACCGGCACCCAGCTCCTGCTGGACGAGGCCGAATCGCTCCTGGACGAGAACCAACCCGAGGGCGCTGAGGTCCTGCTGCGCCGCGCCCGCCGCAAGGGCCGCAGCCAGCGCTCAGAGTGGCTGGACCTGCGACTGGCCTTCCTCAAAGAGCCCGAGAAGCAGCTCAAGGCCGCCCTGGACTTCGCCTGCTCAGACCGCCACCCACGGCTCTGTTTCCTCGCCCTGCGCCTGGCTCTTGAACACCTCATGGAGCAGAAGCGCGAGCCGGAGATCTCCCGCATCCTCGACGCCTTCCTCACCCGCCATCCCAAGAGCACCGGCGCCTGGGAGGCGGCCCTCATGCGCCAGGCCTACAAGCTCATGAACGGCCAGGTCACGGAGCAGGACCTCGCAGAGGTTCGGCGCCTGCACGCCCACCCCCTGCCGGGCCTGGAACCCCGGGCCCGCACCCTACTGGGGCAGTACCTTCTGGCCCTCAAACACCACCAGGATGTGCTGAACCTGCTGGATCCCCTCATCGAGAAGGAACCCACCCTCATCAACCACTTCCAGCTGGGCGCCGCCCTGGCAGGCCTGGGCGAGCGGGAGCAGGCCCGGGTTCTCCTCCGGGCTGGCCTAGACTCCGACCCCGCGGATCTCAACGATTCCCAGGCCAAAGGCGTCAAACAGCAGATTGCAGGGCTGCTCCAGGAGCTGGAGCAAAAGGATTGAATGATCCACCACGAAGACTCGAAGACACGAAATAAAAACAACAAATAAATAACTTATAGCAATTTTTCTTTTCTTTGTGTCTTCGCGCCTTCGTGTTGGATCAGTTGTCTTTTTCCACAAGTGATCCCCACCCCAGGGTATTAAGTTGACAAATTTAGTCGAGATTCCACAATAGGGGGAATCGGGAGACGGCGATGAGCACCACCTTGAACGTGGTCACGAGCCAGGACTACAAGTACGGCTTCGTGACGGATATCGAGGCCGACAGCGTTGCGGCTGGCCTTAACGAGGAAGTGATCCGCTTCATCTCGGCCAAGAAGGGCGAGCCGGACTGGCTTCTGGAATTCCGTCTCAAGGCCTACCGGCACTGGCTGACCCTGGCGGAGCCCGACTGGGCCAACGTCCACTACCCCCGGCCCGACTTCCAGAAGATCGTCTACTACAGCGCCCCCAAGGCCAAGACACCCAAGTACGCCTCCATGGACGAGGTGGACCCGGAGCTGTTGCGCACCTTCGAGAAGCTGGGCGTGCCCATCAACGAGCAGGCCAGCCTGGCCGGCGTGGCCGTGGATGTGGTCTTCGACTCCGTGAGCGTCACCACCACCTACAAGGAAAAGCTGAAGACCTTCGGCATCATCTTCTGCAGCTTCAGCGAGGCCGTGAAAGAGTACCCGGAGCTGATCCGCAAGTACCTGGGCAGCGTCGTGCCCCCCGCGGACAACTTCTACGCCGCCCTTAACAGCGCGGTATTCACAGATGGCAGCTTCGTCTTCATCCCCAAGGGCGTCACCTGCCCCATGGACCTGAGCACCTACTTCCGCATCAACAACAAGGACTCGGGCCAGTTCGAGCGCACCCTCATCGTGGCCGAGGAAGGCGCCAGCGTCAGCTACCTGGAAGGTTGCACCGCCCCCCAGTTCGACACCAACCAGCTGCATGCGGCGGTGGTGGAACTGGTGGCCCTGGACCAGGCTTCGATCAAATACAGCACCGTGCAGAACTGGTACGCCGGGGACAAGAACGGCGTGGGCGGCATCTTCAACTTCGTGACCAAGCGCGGTCTCTGCAAGGGCAAGGCCTCCCGCATCAGCTGGACCCAGGTGGAGACTGGCAGTGCCATCACCTGGAAGTACCCCAGCTGCATCCTGCTGGGCGACGAGAGCATCGGCGAGTTCTACAGCGTGGCCCTCACCAACCACAAGCAGCAGGCGGACACGGGCACCAAGATGGTGCACATCGGCAAGAACACCAAGAGCACCATCATCAGTAAGGGCATCAGCGCCGGCGATAGCTCCAACAGCTACCGCGGCCTGGTGAAGGTGCAGCCCAGGGCCGAGGGCGCCCGCAATTTCAGCCAGTGCGACTCCATGCTCATCGGCCACACCTGCAGCGCCAGCACCTTCCCCTACATCGAGGTGCAGAACCGCAACGCCCGGGTTGAGCACGAGGCCACCACCAGCAAGATTGGCGAAGAGCAGCTCTTCTACTTCCAGCAGCGCGGCATTCCCGCCGAGGAAGCCATAAGCATGATCATCAACGGCTTCTGCAAGGACGTCTTCCGCGAGCTCCCCATGGAGTTCGCCGTCGAAGCCACCAAGCTGCTTTCGCTCAAACTGGAAGGGTCCGTGGGATGACGACTGGAGAACCGATGCTTTCAATCAAGAACCTCACTGCCTCCATTCACGGCACGCCGGTGCTGAAGGGGATCGACCTGGAACTCAAGGCGGGGGAGATCCACGCCATCATGGGCCCCAACGGCTCGGGCAAGTCCACCCTGGGCAAGGTGCTGGTGGGGCACCCGTCCTACGAGGTGACCGGCGGCGAAGTATTCTACGAGGGCAAGAACCTCTTCGAGCTCGAACCCGATGCCCGGGCCCGGGCCGGGATCTTCATGGGCTTCCAGCACCCCATCGAGGTGCCCGGCGTGAGCAACGCCTCCTTCCTGCGTCTGGCCTACAACAAGAAGGCCGAGGCCGAAGGCCGCGAGGAACTGGACCCTCTGGAGTTCGACGACTTCATCCACGAGAAGATCAAGCTCGTGGCCATGAGGTCGGAATTCCTGGATCGCAGCCTCAATGAAGGCTTCTCCGGCGGCGAGAAGAAGCGCAACGAGATCCTCCAGATGGCGGTCCTGGAACCCAAGCTCGCCATCCTCGACGAGCTGGACAGTGGCCTCGACATCGACGCCCTGCGCGTGCTGGGCGACGCCGTGAACAAGCTTCAGCGCCCGGACCGGGCCCTGCTGATCATCACCCACTTCCCGCGCATCCTGGAGATCATCCAGCCCCAGTTCGTGCATGTGCTCTCCGGCGGCCGCATCCTCAAGAGCGCCGGGCCGGAGCTGGCCATCGAGCTCGAAGAGCGGGGCTACGACTGGGTGCTGGAAGAGGCCGCCGCGGGGGGCGTGCGATGAGCACCGCCACCGCGAGCAGCCTGCTCACGGACCTGCTGGCCGCGCCGCGGCCCGGGGAGTGGGCGGAGCTGCGCCAGGCCGCCGAGGCACGCCTCTCCGGCCAGGACCTGCCCACGACCGCCGAGGAAGACTGGAAGTACACCGATCTGAAAGCGCTGGCCGCCATCTCCTTCGGGTCCGCACCCCGGGCCACCGTGGATATCAGCAGCCACCTGCTGCCAGAGATGGTGGGCACCCGCCAGGTCTTCGTGAACGGCCACCATGCCCCGCAGGCCAGTTGCGCTTCCGCCGTGCCCGCCGGGGTCCGGTTTCTCCCCCTGGCCACCGCCAGTGAAGCCTGTCATGCCCTGGGTAGCGTGCCGAACGGGATCGAGCCGGGATGCTTCGAAGACTTGAACACCGCCCGCTTCGAGGACGGCGCTCTTCTGCTCGTGCCCAAGAACATGAAGGTGGCCTTGCCCCTGCACGTGCTCTTCATCACCAAGGCCGAGACCCCCATCGCCGTCTATCCCCGGGTGCTGGTGGTGCTGGAGCGCGGCGCGGAGCTGGAACTGGTTGAGGAACACTACGGAACCGGCTCCTACCTGAGCTGCCCCGTGGTCGAAGTCTGCGTGGGGGAGGGCGCCATCCTGCGCCACGAGCGGATCCAGCGGGAGAGCGACGAGGCCTTTCACCTGGGCACCCTGAAGGCCGTGGTGGCCAAGGGCGGCCAGTACCACTCCCGCACCCTCAGCTTCGGCGCCCGGGTGTCCCGGCAGCAGCCCTGGGTGCGCCTGGCGGAGGGCGCCGAGGTCACGCTGGATGGCCTTGCCCTGCTGGAAGGACAACAGGTGGCCGACACCCACAGCTTCCTGCACCATGCCGAGCCCAAGGCCACCAGCCACCAGCTGCACAAGTGCATCGTGGACGGGAGGGCCCGGGCCATCTTCAACGGCCAGATCCGCGTGGCTCCCGGGGCCCAGGGCACCGACGCCCGCCAGCAGAGCCGCAACCTGCTGCTCTCTGAAACCGCCCGGGTGGACACCAAGCCCCAGCTGGACATCTACGCCGACGACGTGAAGTGCAGCCATGGCGCCACCGTGGGCCAGCTGGACCCCGAGGAGCTGTTCTACCTGGAGAGCCGGGGCCTGAACGCCGACGACGCGCGCAACCTGCTCACTTACGGGTTCGCCGCAGACGTGCTCCGGCACATCCCCGTGGCCAGCCTGCGGCGCTCCCTGCGCCAGCTGGTCATGGCCCGCACCCAGGCCATTTCGCTGGGGGATTTCGCATGAGCCCGACCCTTCGAGCCGACCTCGAGCCGCTCGACATTGCAGCCATCCGCCGGGACTTCCCCCTGCTCTCCCGGGTGTTCCACGGCAAGCCAGTGGTCTACCTCGACAGCGCCGTGAGCGGCCAGATGCCCCTCGCGGTCATCGAGCGCATGAGCCAGTACGAGCGCCTGGAGCACACCAACGTCCACCGGGGCGTGAGCACCCTCAGCCAGGAGGCCACGGACTTCTTCGAGGCCGCCCGGGAGAAGGTGCGCAAGTTCATCGGCGCCGCTTCGATCAAGGAGATCGTCTGGACCCGGGGCACCACCGAGGCCATCAACCTGGTGGCCCAGACCTTCGGCCGCATGACCGTGAAGGCCGGCGACGAGATCCTGCTGTCGGCCATGGAGCACCACGCCGATATCGTGCCCTGGCAGATGCTGGCGGAGGAGACGGGCGCCAGCATCAAGGTCATTCCCATGACCGATGCCGGTGAGCTCATCCTGGAATCGCTCGATGCACTCATCACGGACCGCACAAAGCTCCTGGGCGTGGTCCACGTCAGCAACGTCCTCGGCACCGTGAACCCGGTGAAGGAGATCATCGCCAGGGCCCACGCCAGGGGCGTCCCGGTGCTGGTGGATGGTGCCCAGGCGGTGCCGCACCTGAAAGTGGACGTGGTGGACCTGGACGCCGATTTCTACGTCTTCAGCGGCCACAAGCTGTCGGGACCCACCGGCATCGGCGTGCTCTACGGCAAGCTGGACCTGCTGGAGGCCATGCCCCCCTGGCACGGCGGCGGCAGCATGATCCGCAACGTGACCTGGGCGAAGACCACGTACCTGGGTGCTCCCGGCAAGTTCGAGGCGGGCACCCCCCCCATCGCCGCCGCCATCGGCCTGGGCGCGGCCATTGACTACCTCAACTCCCTGGGTCTGGACCGCATCGCCGCCTACGAGCACGAGCTGCTGGCCTATGCCACCGAGCGCCTGGAGCGCATCCCCGGTCTCCGCATCTTGGGGACCGCGAAGGAGAAAGCCAGCGTCATTTCGTTCGTGGTGGAAGGCATCCATCCCCATGACATGGGCAGCCTCCTGGACGGCGAAGGGGTCGTGGTCCGAGCCGGCCACCACTGCGCCCAGCCCGTCATGGAGCGCTTCAACGTCCCTGCCACCACCCGCGCCTCCTTCGCCTACTTCAACACCCGCGGGGAAGTGGATGTGCTCGTCTCGGCAGTGGAGAATGCCATCGAGTTGTTCAAATGAGCGACCCCCGCGAGCTGTACCAGCAGGTGATCCTGGAGCACAACAAGAAGCCCCGGAACTTCGGGAAGCTGGAGGCCTGCACCCACCACGCGGAGGGCCACAATCCCCTCTGCGGGGATCAGCTGGAACTGACCCTGGTTGTCGAGGACGGCCTGGTGAAGGACATCCGGTTCCAGGGCAGCGGCTGCGCCATCGACGTCTCCAGCGCCAGCCTCATGACCGGGGCCGTGAAGGGCAAGACCGTGACCGAGGCCGAGGCCATGGCCGAGCAGTTCCGGGGCATGGTGCGCGGGGAGCTCGACCCGAACACCCAGACGCCCCTGCTCGGAAAGCTCACCCTCTTCAGCGGCGTCAAGGACCTGCCCAGCCGCGTCAAGTGCGCCGTCCTCCCCTGGGCCACCCTCCATGCCGCGCTCAAGGGCGAGGCTGAAGCCAGCACGGAGTGACCTGATGCCCAAGATCGCCGAGATCGAGTACACCCCCAACCCCAACGCGGTGAAGTTCGTGTTGAAGGAAGCCGTGGCCGTGGGCTTTCCCAAGTCCTTCCCCAACGCGGAAACCGCTGAGCACGACGACCTCGCCAAGGGGCTCTTCGCCGTGGGGAACGTGACCTCGGTGTTCATGCAGGACAAGTTCCTGACTGTCACCAAGACCGACGACAAGGGGTGGCCCGAGATGCTGCCCCTGCTGGCAGCGCCCATCCGCGCCGCCATGGGCCTCGGCGGCCAGGCTGGTGCCCCGGTTTCGGCCCGGGTGTTCACCAGGGTCGAAGACGAGGACGACCCCCTGCTGAAGGACATCCGCATGGTGCTGGAAAGCAGCATCCTGCCTGCCCTGGCGGCGGATGGTGGCGGGTTGGAACTGGTGGGACGCCACGAGAAGCAGGTGATGATCCGCTACGTGGGCGCCTGCGGCAGCTGCCCGGCCAGTCTCACGGGCACCCTGGTGGCCATCGAAGGCATGCTCCAGAAGGAAGTGGACACGGAAATCGTGGTGATCTCCGTCTGAGCCTTGTCAGGTCGCCGGCAAAGGAGGATCGGACCCGCTCGGCCCTCCCTTCAGCGAAGCTGGAAACGGAATTCGGTCTGTCCTTCCGGCCCTTCCGAGGTGAACCGCCTCTCGAGGATGGAGACCTCCTCCCGCCCCAGTCGGAGGATGGTCGAGGCCCGGGTGCCATAGCTGTCGGTACGGATGAAGGCCGGGGACAGGGACCGTTCCCATTCGATGGGAACTCCGGTGCGGGGGAGCTGGGCATCCGTGAAGACCGTGGCGTCGGCCAGCAGAGCCAGCAGCGATTCATCGTCCTCCAGGGTGGAGGCCAGACCCGCCTTGAGTGCCTGGACCTTGGGCCAAGGTTCGTCGAAGGCCCCATTGGAGACCGCGTGGATGCCCGGAGCGAAGGAGCGGACTCGATCGTGGTGGCTTTCGTAGCCCCGCAGGTCCGTGCCGTCGAACAGCACCAGGTTGTAAGGGTTGTACTGGTCCGCCACCTTCCGCTGGTCTTCCAGGAAAGGGGCTGCCGGGTCCGTTCCCTCCAGGAACCGAAGCGGGATCGAGCCCCTCGAGGCCCGCTCCGGCCGGATGGCCCTGGGATCCCGGTGGTTGGTGATGGCCGCGAAGCGGCCCCCCGGGGTCACGCCCAGCCAGGTCCCCCCGGCCTGGAGGTCCCGGCCTGCCAGGATGCGCCCGCCCTCCCACCAGGCCAGGGGCGCCGTGGGCCGCTCGTAGAACTCGTCCCGGTTCGCTGCGACAAGGAGCGGTGTGGCGCCGCCAGGCTGCCAGTGGAAGGCGATCAGGCACATAAGGTCAAGGTTACGCTGGACCTCCCATTACATTTCCTCGCAAACGATGAATTTATGGGATAACCTGGGCGTTCTGCCGGACGCATGTGCCGGGATTCCAGCGCACCACCAGAGCGTGGGCGCAACCAAACGAGGTGGACTTACATGTCCAAGTTAGAATCAATCATCAAAGGCCTGGGCTCCAAGCAAATGGGGCGCATCACCGTACTCGATTCGGGGTATGTGGAGGATGGCAGCGACGATGGCGTGGAGTTCATGGCCGCGCTGCAGGGTGAAACCCGGGGTCTCCGCGAGGAAGAGGTCGTGCGCGGCGTGGTCGTGGAAATCCGCGGCAAGGACGTCATCGTCGACATCGGCTACAAGGGCTCGGGCACCGTCAACCTGGACGAGTTCAACAAGCCGGACGGCACCCAGGGCGTGCAGGTGGGCGAAGTGGTCGAAGTCCTCCTCGAGATGCTCGAGGACGCCAACGGCAACGTGCGCCTCAGCCGCGAGCGCGCCGAGAAGATGAAGATCTGGGACGAGGTCGAGAAGGCCTTCCGTTCCAACATGACCGTGCACGGCACGGTGCTCGAGAAGGTCAAGGGTGGCCTGGCCGTCGACATCGGCATCCGCGCCTTCCTGCCCGGCAGCCAGGTGGACATGAAGCCCGTCCGCAACCTGGATCCCTACCTCGGCAAGTCCTTCGACATGAAGGTCATCAAGGTCAACCGCCGCCGCGGCAACATCGTCCTGTCCCGCAAGCTGTTCCTCGAGACCATCAACGCGAGCCTCAAGGAAGAGACGCTGGCTGGCCTCGAAGAGGGCAAGCTGGTTGAGGGCGCCATCAAGAATATCACCGAGTACGGCGCCTTCGTCGACCTCGGCGGTGTGGACGGCCTGCTGCACATCACCGACATGTCTTGGGGCCGGCTCAACCACCCCAGCGAGATGTTCCAGGTGGGCGACAAGGTCGAAGTGGCCGTGCTCAAGTACGACAAGGACACCGAGCGCGTCAGCCTCGGCTACAAGCAGAAGTTCCCCGATCCCTGGCTCTCTGTGGAGGAGCGTTATCCTCTGCAGGCCACGGTCAAGGGCAAGGTCGTCTCGATCACTGACTACGGCGCATTTGTCGAGCTCGAGCCCGGCATCGAAGGCCTGGTCCACGTCTCCGAGATGAGCTGGACCAAGAAGGTCAAGTCCGCCAAGGGCATGGTCAACCTGGGCGACCAGGTCGAGGCTCTCATCCTGCAGGTCGATTCCGACAACCGTCGCATCAGCCTCGGCATGAAGCAGATCACCCCCAATCCCTGGATGGCCATCGCCGAGAAGTACCAGCCCGGCATGATCGTCACGGGCACCGTGCGCAACATCACGGAGTTCGGCGCCTTCGTGGAACTGGAAGAGGGCATCGACGGCCTCATCCATGTTTCCGACTTCAGCTGGACCAAGAAGATCAAGCACCCCGGCGAGATCGTGAAGAAGGGCGACAGCGTCACCGCCAAGGTCCTCAACCTGGACCCCCTGGCCCAGCGCATGAGCCTCGGCGTGAAGCAGATGGA
>CAISFO010000007.1 GCA_903884655.1 uncultured Holophagaceae bacterium
CTGTCAAGGGACACCAAATCTAACCCCCCTCTGGCCATGAAAACTGACCCCCCTGGTTGTGGTGGTGGACGTGCAAAGAAAGGCCAGGCGTCAAAACTTCTGACCCCCTGACCGTGGTTTTCCGGGGGGCTGGCTGGAGCGAAGGCCGTAGGCCGTAGCGGAGGACAGCCCCCCGGGGTTGATTCATTTCGCTTCCCCTTCCCGGACGGGAATGACTCCCGCCCGGCGCTTCTCCTTCAGGCGATAGCTTTCCCCCTTGATGGTGAGGACGTGGCTGTGGTGCAGGAGCCTGTCCAGTACCGCGGTTGCCACAACGGGATCTCCCAGCACCTCACCCCAGGAACCGACGGGTTGGTTGCTCGTGATGATCAGGCTTCCCTTTTCATACCGTCGGCGGATCAGGTGGAATAGCAGGTGCCCCCCGGCACGGGCCAGAGGCAGATAGCCCAGCTCATCCAGGATCAACAGGTGATGCCTGCCGAAGTGGGTCAGCGCCGTTTCCAGAGCGCCGTGCTGCTCTGCGACAGCCAACTGGTGGACGAGGTCCAGCGCCGTAATGAAACGACAGCTATATCCCTGTTGGATGGCCTTCCTTCCAAGGCCGATGGCCAGGTGGGTCTTTCCCACGCCCGGGGGGCCCAGCAGCAGGACGTTCGTCGCGTTGGCCAGATACCGGCCCGTCTCCAACTCCGTGATCAGTCGGCGATCCAGGCTTGGCTGCAGGCTGAAGTCGAAGGACTCCAGCGTACGGTCCAGGGGGAACTTGGCCATCTGGGTCCGCATCTGGGCTCGTTTGGCGTCCTTGGACTCCACCTCATCGCACACGACCTTGTCCAGGAAGTCCAGAAAGCTCAGTTCGGACCTCGCCCCCTCCTCCAGTAGCGTGTCCAAGCGGGATTTGGTGCTCACCAACCGCAGGCGTATCAGATGGCGCTCGAGCCGTTCCACGCGGGGATCGGTCATGCTTCACCCCCTGCGGCCCGCTCGTACTCAGCCAGATCACGGAGGATCCCCGTGGCTGGGCGGAGGCGCTTCGCATTCGCCAGAAGGCCCTCCACATGGCCGGGATCCTCCACCACCTGGTAGCGTCCCTGGGCGACGGTGTGCTCGGCAATGATTCGGTCCCTCCAATGAACCTGGAGGCTGTCAGCTTCGATCACGACCTCCACGATTTCCCCGAGAAAAACAGGAGGAACGCTGTAGCGGTTGGTATCCACATCGACCCGGGCATCGGTGGCTACCTTGCGTAGAAAGCGGCGGAGGCGGAGGTAGGCAGGATGGTTGCCGATGGGAGTAAGAGCCATTTGTTCTGCTCGGGTGAAGCGCTCCGCTGGTCGCTCGTGTGTGGTCCCATGCAGGCGCTGATCCGCGACATTCACCATCCACTGCTCCAGGTGGCGATCCAGATGGGCGTCATCCTCAAAGGCAAGGCTCCCCAAGGCATTGCCTTTGACATAGCCCACCCCGTTCTCCACCTTCCCTTTGGTCCGGGCCCGGTAGGGCTGGCAAGCCCGGGGGCGAATGCCCCAGTGATTGCAGAAGGCTGCGAACTCGGGGTGGAAGACGGCCTTCCCGCCCTGCTGGCGCTGAACCAGGGGACGCGCGTTGTCCGTGAGAACCTCCTGCGGGACCCCGCGGAAATGATGGAAGGCGCCTTCAAGGCCAGCAATCCAGTCCCTTTGGCGCATGGAACCGAACACCATGGCAAAGGTCCGTCGGGAGAATCCCAGCGTGGCCACGAACACATAGCGTTTCTGCTGAACGCCACCTATCTCGAGCCATTTCTCTCCAAAGTCCACCTGCATCTGGCTGCCGGGAGGAGTCTCAAAGCGGATCGTGGCCCGGCTGGCCATCACCAGGTCCTGCCGGAGAGGCTTCAGGGCTCGGTTCACGGTCCGAAGGCTGGCCACCACCCCTCGGGCCGCGAGTTCCTGGCGGAGGACATCGCCATTCCGGACCCCGGCGAGGAAGCGTTCCCGAAGCCAGGGGAGATGCTCTGCCAACAGGGGGGACCTGACCGGCCCCGAATACTGCCGGCCGACACCGTCTCGCAGCCAATCCCTGACCGTGTTTCGGGCAATTCCCAGTTCCCGGGCGATCCGCTTAATGCCCCAGCCGAGCCGCCGCAAGGTGAAAAGCCCTCGAATCGCCTCGGATTCAAGCATTTCGGCCCCCTGGTTACTGGGACCGAGTATTCCCCCTTTATGGACCATCTATCCCTCCGTGAAAGGGGGGTCAGTTTTCGTGGCCAAACGGGGTCAGTTTCGGATGTCTCCTGACA
>CAISFO010000008.1 GCA_903884655.1 uncultured Holophagaceae bacterium
CAGGAAGTTCCTGCGAGGCCTCCAGGACCGAGCCCCTGCGCCTTTGGGATGGACAGGCCGGGCAGATCCGGTAGAATCGATCTTTCAATGCGGTCCCGTAGCTCAGCTGGATAGAGCATCAGACTACGAATCTGAGGGTCGTACGTTCGAATCGTATCGGGACCACCAACAGCCTGCAGGCCCCGACTGAGAGCATCAGTCGGGGCCTTGCTGCATGGGCGGTTCCGGACTGGAGGTGAGTCAGCTCACCGAGCCCCGGCTCTGCACGCCGCTGTCGTTGAAATCAGGAGCGAAGCCCGAGCGCGTTCTTTTGACTGAAGGTTAAGGGTCGGTGTCAAGGGGCAACCCGTCACATGGAATTTGCATGGCCGTCCCGGACGGTCACATGGTCTGACCAGTGGGATCGATTTTATCTGGGCACCTGGTAGGAATCCCGGCATTTCGCTGCCCTGCGGCTCGCGGTCTGGTTAAAACCAAAAATGAACCACAATGTTTACTTGAATCATTGCAGTGAATAGTGGCATTATCAACAATGTGCTCTTGGTCACAAGACTAGGAACTTTCAGGCACTTTCCATGGACGCCCAGCCAACCCTCAGCTAGTTTGAAGCAGACCTGACCATCCCATGCTTCTGCCGCTCTTTTACACTTCGCCTAGATATCTCTGCGGCTGTCCCTGGGCTGGTCCCGCCGTCGCCGATTCCAGGAGTCCGTTCATCACCTCACGCAGCCTGTCTTAACCCCGGTCCGGCTGCAATGCATGTAGCAACAAACGCCTCCCGCTTCACCCTCTCCCCCCCACCACCACCCCGAAATGGGGTCTCTCCTACCGGAGTAGAAGAATGAAAAAGACTTCCCAGATCCTGCTGGCCCTGTGCGTTGGCGCCCCCCTGATGGCTCAGGCCCCCGCCGTCAGCTTCTACGGTGTCCTCGACACTGGCGTTGCCCATGTCGACCGCGCCCTCAACTTCAGCGATGACTTCGTCACCGGCTCCAGCCCCCTCGTGCAGAAGGGTGTCAAGACCGGCGCAACCGGCATGTTCAACGGCGGCAACTCCCAGACCCGCGTGGGCGTCAAGGGCAGTGCTGACCTGGGTGATGGCTGGAAGGGCCTCTTCCAGCTCGAGTCGGCCCTGAACCTTCCTTCCGGTCGCATCTCCAGCGCCGCCGAGAGCCTCGCCGAGAACGGTGGCAAGAGCACTTCCGTCAACTCCGCCATCAGCGGCCAGCTCTACAACCGCGGCGCCTTCATCGGCGTGAGCCACGACACCTACGGCGCCCTGACCTTCGGCCGCCAGCAGGCCCTGCTGCTCGACATCATGCCCAGCTACGATGCCAACGGACTGGCCCAGCTCTTCACGCCCACCGGCTTCATCGGCAGCATCGCCGGCGGCGGCGTGACTGAGAATTCCCGTGTGGACAACGCCATCAAGTACCGGGTGAAGGTCGCCGGCGCTGTGACCGTGTCCGCCCTCTACAAGGTGTCCGGCACCAAGGGCCCCGATGCCACCGCCGACAGCCGGGCCAGCCAGGTTTCGGTTGAGTACAACCAGGGCCCCCTGGGTGTCTTCGCTGCCTACCAGATCCTGACCAACGGCATCACCTATGCTGCCAATGCCAATGGAAGCAGCGTCACCGTGGTGACGAACATCGGCAACCCCACTGGCACACCCGTCGTCCCCCCCACCACCGCCACCATCATCGTGCCTTCCACCATCAAGGCGACGGTGCTCGACACCACCACCATCCACCTGGGCGCGAAGTACAAGATCGGCAACGTGCTCATCGTCGGCCAGTACCAGCAGATCAAGTTCGAGGACCCCACCGCCGGGGACGCGGCTTACTTCTCCGGCCTCGCCGCCGGCAGCCAGTATGCCTTTGGCCAGCAGGTCGCCAGCTTCACGGTCAACTCGATCGGGCCCAACGCCACGAAGAAGCAGACCCTCACCAGCCTGGGTGCCGGTTGGGACATCACCTCCAAGCTGAAACTGTCCGCCAGCTACTACCTCGTCAAGGTGGATGACTTCAGCCAGCCCGGCACGCCCGCCATCAATGCCAAGGGCTCCATGCAGACGGCCTACACCAGCCTGTTCGCAAACTACGCCTGGGCCAAGGCCCTGGACCTCTACGCCGGCATCATGGGCGTCAAGGCCTCTGGCAATGCCGTCGATGATCCGTCCCTGGGATATGTCAGCGCTGCTGGCGACACTCGGAACAACGCGATCTACGGCGCCGGCCTCCGCTTCAAGTTCTAGTTTTCACCAGAACCGAAGCATCGCAATTGCCTAGCCAGGAAAAGGCCCGCCATCCGGCGGGCCTTTTCCTCTTCAGGGCTAATCCAGGTTCCTGATGGCCCGCTGCAGCCTTGCCCCCTTGTGGCCCTGGTCGCGGGCCGGCACGAAGGCCCCGTGGCTGCCTGAGGCCGCGGTGAAGGGCTTCCTGGCCCTTCCGTCCGTGGTTCCACATCCCGCATGCTAAGGCCTCACCATATCCGGAAGGTCCATGTCCGAATCGCATTCCAGTGACATTCAGCCCACCGTTCCCCTGCTCGCCCTTCGCCATGCCACGGTGGTCCGCGGAGGCAGAACGGTCCTGCACGACCTGAGCTTCGAGATCCGGGAAGGCGAGCATACGGCCATCCTGGGGCCCAACGGGTGCGGAAAGTCCTCCCTGATCCGGCTGGTGAACAAACAGGACTATCCCCTGCACCGGGAGGATGGAGAAAGCTCCATCCAGGTCCTGGGTCGGGACCGCTGGGACCTCTTCGAGCTGCGATCCCAGCTGGGCATCGTCTCCGCCGACCTGCACCAGGCCTTCCTGAGTGCCACCGGCGGGGGCAGGCGCCATGGGCGGGAGGTGGTCCTGTCCGGAGCCTTTGCCAGCCAGGGAATCTTTGTTCACCAGAAGGTGACACCCGCCATGGTCGAACGGGCGGACTGGGCCCTGGCGCTGGTGGGTGCCTCCCACCTCGCGGGCAAGCGCATCGAGGAAATGTCCACCGGCGAAGCCCGGCGCATCCTCATCGCCCGGGCCCTGGCCCCGGATCCCCGGGCGCTGTTGCTGGACGAACCCACCACGGGTCTGGACCTGGCGGCCCGGTTCCATTTCCTCAAGATGCTGCAGGACGTCGCCGGGCACGGGAAGACCCTCCTCCTGGTGACCCACCATCTCGAGGAGATCCTGCCCCAGATCCAGCGCGTGATCCTGCTGAAGGAAGGGAGGGTGTTCCTGGATGGCACCAAGAAGGAGGTGCTCACCACGCCGAACTTGTCGGAGCTCTATGGCGAGCCGGTGCTGCTGCGGGAAAGGGATGGTCTTTATGACGCCCACTGTGGGGTGACCGGAGATGCGTGATCAGCCGGGCATCATGTCCGTGGACGCCAGGCTGCGCCCCGTGGTGGAATTCAGGAAGCTCCGGAACTGGCCAAACTAAGGACACCCCTTGTCTTCCAAACCTCTGCACCTGATTCGCACCGGCTTCGCCCGCTCCTTCTGGGTGGCCAACGTGCTCGAACTCTTCGAACGCCTGGCCTTCTACGGGTCCAAGGCGGTCCTGGCCGTCTATCTGGTCGAAAAGGTGGGGCTGGGGCGCACCGGCAGCACGCTCGTGGGGCTGTATGGCTTCGCGGTGTTCTTCCTGCCGACCCTCGCCGGCCCCCTCGTGGACCGCTACGGATTCAGACGCAGCCTGATCACCTGCTTTTCCATCTTCAGCCTCGGCTACTTCGCCATCGGGCTGGCGGGGCTGCCCATGGGCCAGGGGTTTGTGGCCTCCGTGGGGACCACACCCTACATCATCGGCGCCCTGCTGCTGACGGCCATCGGCGGCTCCCTCATCAAGCCTTGCGTGGTGGGCACCGTGGCCTGGACCTCGACGCCAGAGACCAAGTCCCTGGGCTATTCCATCTACTACACCTTGGTGAACCTCGGTGGCGCCCTGGGTCCAGTCCTGGCCCTGCAGGTCCGCGAAGGGCTGGGCATCGAGTACGTGCTGGTGATGTCGGCGGTGACTTCCGTGCTGAACCTCCTGGGCACCTTCCTGTTCTTCAGGGAGCCGGAGCGGGCCGATCCGGGCGAAGCTCCCAGGACCCTGGGCCAGGTGATTCGGGACATGGGCCTGGTCTTCCGGAACCTCCGCTTCATGGGCTTCCTGGTGATCTTCTCCGGCTTCTGGATCATGTTCTGGCAGATCTTCTACGGCCTGCCCTTCTACGTGCGGGACGTTCTCCACTACCCGCGCTTCGAGCTCATCGAGACCGTGGACGCCTGGGCCATCATCCTGCTGACGGTTCCGGTGACCGCCCTGATGAAGAAGGTCCGTCCCATCCTGGCCATGTCCTCGGGGTTCGCCCTGGCGAGCCTTGGCTGGCTGCTCATCGGGGCGATTCCCACCCTGAGCGCCACGGTGGCCGGCATCGCCATTTTCGCCGTGGGCGAGGCCATGCAGGCCCCCCGGTTCTACGAATACGTCGCCGATCTGGCGCCCCGGGACCAGGTGGGCACCTACATGGGCTTCGCCTTCCTGCCGGTGGCCATCGGCGCCCTGGTGGCCGGCTACCTGAGTGGCTTCCTGGTGGAGACTTTCCTGAAGCAGTCTCACCGTCCCAGTCTGATGTGGTTCACGCTGGCGGGCATCGGCGGTGTCTCCACCGTGCTGATGCTGCTCTACGACCGGTTCGTGGCGCCGCAGAAGCCGTAGGTTGATTCACTTCCCCGGACGTGGACCTGGCTGCCTCGATGCTGGCCCTGCCTGGCCTGGGCCTCCTGGCTTGGCGTCGACTCGGGCCGAGTTGGGCCTGTGAGGTCGACCTCCATACGGCGGGTGGACACAGCCTCGACGGCCCGAACAAAGGGGTGAGGGCAAAGTTCAAATTCATGAGTTGTTGATTCCATCCGATGACAGATATGGAACTTCCGCGTCGGGAGGAGACAAAATGTCCAAGTTTTTAGATCGACTCACTCGCCATTCTCTTGCCGGGAAAATCCTGCTGGTCGCCTTGGCGCCCCTGGCGATGGTTTTTCTGGTTTCCTGGCTGGTCCTGGTCCCCGCGGTTGAGAACGGGTTCCTGCAGTCCCGCAAGGATGAGCTCCACCACCTTACCGGCACCGCCATCGGCATCCTGGCCTTCCAGGAGGCCCAGGTGAAGGCGGGTGTCCTCTCGAAGGAGGAGGCCCAGCGACGGGCCCTGGATCAGATCAAGGCGATCCGCTACGCGGGGGGCAACTACTTCTACGTGTTCAACACGGAACCCCGCATCGTCACCGTCCCCATCCGGCCGGAGATGGAAGGGAAGCTGGTGGATGATTTCACGGACAAGCAGGGCACCCGGATCTATGTGGAAATGAACCGCCTGGGGCGCCAGGCGGACGGCGGGTACATCCGGCTGTGGTTCGGGAAGCCGGGGGTGGAGGGTGTGTACCCGAAGCTGAACTACGTGAAGTTCTTCGAGCCCTGGGGCTGGAACATCGGCACCGGCGTGTACATCGATGATCTGCAGGCCCAGGTGAGGGTCTACACCTGGTCCATCCTGGGTGGTCTGCTGGCCCTGTCCCTGCTGCTCTTTTTCGTCGTGCGCAGCATGGCGCGCCGCATGACCCGGCCCCTGTCGGAGCTGGTGGAGGGCCTGCGGAACAGCGACCTGACCCGAGAAATCCGCATCGATACCACCGACGAGATCGGCCAGGCGGCGGAGGCCTTCAACGCCTACAACTCGGATCTGCGCGGACGGATCCTGGAAGTCTCAGGCTTCGCCAGCCGGGTGGCTTCGGGCAGCACGGAGCTGGCGGCCAGTTCCGATGAAATGACCCGGGCCGTGGATGACATCGCCCGGGTCAGCGAAGACCTGAAGCAGGCTGGAGAACGCGTGGCCCGGGCCATGGCGGGCCTTTCCGAAGAATCCGGGAAGGTGGTGCAGCACAGCGAGGAAGGTGGCAAGGAAGGCGCCGCCGCCGTGGAAGAAACCATCCACAGTGCCGAAGCCGGCCAGGCGGCCGTGCAGGGCATGGGTGAGATCCAGGGGGCCACGGCCCAGATCGTCCAGGCCGTGCGGGTGATCCAGGAGATCGCCCGCCAGACCAACCTGCTCAGCCTCAATGCCGCCATCGAGGCGGCCAAGGCCGGGTCCATGGGCAAGGGCTTCGCGGTGGTGGCGGAAGAAGTCCGCAAGCTGGCCGAGCGGAGCCGCTCCTCTGCCAAAGAGATCGAGGAACTGATCCAGCGCGCCCAGGATGCCGTCTCGGGCGGCGTGACCAGCGTCCAGGGCACCATGCAGAGTCTCGAGGCGATCCGGGAGCGCATCCAGGAAGTGGCCAGCCGCGTCTCCCAGATCGGCGCCTTCGCCCGCGGCCAGGCCACCACCAGCGTCGAGGTGACCCGCATGATGGACCAGACCAGTCATGGCCTGACCCAGAATGCCACCGCCACCCACGAACTGGCCGCCACGGTGAAGGAGATCGCGAAGACCTCCGAAGACCTGGCGCAAGTGGCGGAGGGCCTGCGCGCCCTGGCCGGGAGTTTCAAGCTCTAGGCAGGTATAGGTTCAATCCGGGAGGTGCGGTCGGGTGAGGTTGCGGTGGCCCGTGGCGGTCACCAGTAGGTTGTCCTCGATCCTGATTCCGCCGCAGGGCGTCAGCTCGTCAATGAGCTTCCAGTCGAACAGGCCTCGGTGTTCGTTCTCCCGGAAGGGTCTCAGCAGCATGGGGATGAAGTAGAGACCCGGCTCCACGGTGAAGACCTGGTCCGCCTCGATGGTGCGGGTGGTGCGCAGGGTCGGGTGCATGGAAGGCGGGGGAGCCGGAGTGCCATCCGGCGAGCCTTGGCGGCCCGCCACATCGTGCACCTGGATGCCAAGGTGATGGCCCAGTCCATGGGGGAAGAAGGGACGGCTCAGGCCCTTCTCGACCGCCTCCTCCGGACCCGCCTTGAGGAGGCCGCTCTCCTGCAGCAAACCCGCGATCCGCAGGTGGCCCTGGTGATGGAGGTCGCCATAGGACAGGTTCGGCTTCACCAGGTCACAGAGCTGCAGCTCGACCGTTTCCATTCCCGCGATGAGGGCCGTGAAGCGGCTATCGCAGTGGGGCGCGGCCATGGTGCGGGTGATGTCGGCCGCGTAGCCCCGGACCTGGGCACCCGCATCGATGAGCAGAACCGCGCCGTTACCCACCTTGCGCTTACCTTCGTAGTGCAGGATGGCGCCCTTCTCGTTGAGGGCCACGATGCTGCCATAGGGCATCTCGTGATCGACGATTTCCGCGGCCTGGATGTAGGCGTAATGGATTTCCAGTTCGCTGGCCCCCGCCAGGAAGGCAGCCCTGGCGGCCTTGTGCGCCCGGGCCGCGATCACGGTGGCCTCCTCGATGCACTGCACTTCATAGGCGGACTTCGTGGTGCGGTGCCAGTCCAGGTGGGCCGTGAGCAGGGGGGGATTCGGGACAAGACCGGCCCGCTCGGCCAGGTCCGTTTCGTTGCCGATGTAGGCCCCTCTCGACGGACTGCCCACGCGCCGCCAGACCTCATCCACCGTACCCGCTTCCTCGAGATCGAAGTCCGCGGCCCAGAAGGGACTTCCCAGCGGCGCCTGCTCGTACCAGAAGTCCTCGGGAGCGAAGCGGATCAAGCGCGGGCGGTGCCCGGCCTGGATCACCAGCACATGGTGGGGCCCGGCCATGGGACACCAGTGGGCGAAGTGCGGGGTCGGATGGAAGGGGGCATCCTGGTCGTCGGCGAAGTGGGTGTAGACCTTCCCGCTGGAGATCACCAGCGTCTCGAATTCCGTGGACGCCAGGGCCTCCTCCGAGGTGCGCTGGCGGTCGGCGACGTGCAAGTGGAAGAGGGCGGCGAGATCGGTCATGGCAGTCCTGTCGTATGGGGCTGGAAGTGGGTGGGTCAGAGGAATCGGAGGGGTTTTTCTGCGGGCGCGAAACCGTGCCGGACGGCCTTCTCGAAGAACATGCCCAGGCTTTCGCGTTCGGCCTCGCCCAGGGTGTAGCTGATGTTCTCGGTGAGGTACTCGTGCAGCTCGATCTTGGTCCAGCCGATGGTCCGGCGGGCTTCCTCGACGATGGCAGGCAGCTGGGCCACTCCGAGCTCCAGGCTCTTGTGGAAGAAGGGTGCGACTCCTCCAGGAACGGGGAGCTTCGGCGCATCCTGGCGGACCAGCCAGAGGGCGAAGACGAAAGGCAGGCCCGTCCAGCTGTGCCATTCCTCGGCCAGGTCAAGGACGAACAGTCCCTGCTTAGGCGCCCGCATGGCCGCATCGCCGATCATCAGGGCCGCATCGTTCGCAGCGAGCATGACTGGCAGGTCCGGACCCATGTCCATGACCGCCGGGCTCACGCCGTAGCGCTCCCGGAGCAGCAGCTGGGCCAGCACCACGCTGGTGCGGCTGGAGGTATCGAGGGCCAGGCTGCGGATCTCCTCCGGGGGCACCTTGGACAGGATGACCACGCTGCGAACCCGCTTGGGCGAGGCGATGCAGAGACCTGGCACGATCCGCAGGCCGGGGATCCGCAAGTACTCGATGGAGCTGACGATGCCCGCATCCACTTCGCCATCCCGCAGGCGGTCAGCGCAGGTTGAAGGGAAGTGGAACTTCAGGTGGAAGTGCTCCCCCCCCAGACCCTGCTTGAATCCGTGATTGAGGGGCGCGGCGTTGAGGTAGTTGATGATGGACAGGCGGAAGGGGACTGAAACCATTCTTTCAGTCTATGCCATCATCTCCCCATGATTCTCTGGCACTACGAGCTGAACACTCCGATGGGTCCAATGAGAGCCGCCTTTGATGGCCGGGGCAGGCTGCTGGAACTGGTGCTGGAGGCGTTCGATCCGCGCAAGACCAGTCCCTTGCCCCCGAAGGAGCAGCGCGAAGCCAAGCGGTTCCTGGACCGCCAGATCGAGGCCTATCTGGCGGGCACACTGCGCACCTTCACCGTGCCACTCGATCCCCAGGGCAGGGCCAGCGAGCTCAGAATCTGGGACACCATCCGCACCATCCCCTATGGTGAGTTCCGCCAGCCCACCGATCTGGCGGCCTGGCTTGGGCTGGAGGAAGACCTCATCGTGATGGCCTGCGCCGCCAATCCCATTGCCCTGTTGATCCCCTCCCACCGGGTGGTCCTGCCGGGGGAAGGCCCACTGCCCAGGGCCCTGCGGGAGCTGGAATCAGGCCACGGCTGGAAAAAACCCTGAGGCCTAAGGATTCAGTCCCAGAGCCTCGCTAGGCTTGAGGTCACAATAAACCGCGATTCTGACATGCTTGGTTCCATGCTTGGCACCTTCCACCCGATCGACACTCCTCTGGGGAACCTGGGCGCGGCCTTTGATGGGGACGGGAAGCTGATCCAACTCATCCGGTTGCATGGGACTGCGCCAACTGCTCCCGATGAGCCCGAACCCAAGAGCCTGCCCTACCTGAAGCGGCAACTGGAGGCCTACTTTTCGGGCAACCTCCGGGATTTCAATATCCCCTTGCATGTGGAGGGGACCGATTTCCAGCGCCGGGTCTGGAAGGAGCTCCAGCTGATCCCCTACGGACAGGCCATTTCCTACCTGGAGCTGGCACGGCGCCTGGGCGACGAGAAATGCATCCGCGCTGCGGCCCGCGCCAACGGGGCCAACCCCATTTCCATCCTCATCCCCTGCCATCGCGTGATCGGATCGGACGGATCCCTGGTGGGCTATGGGGGTGGCCTGGACATGAAGGAGTACCTCCTCCGGCTCGAGGGCGTGCTACCCAAGGCTCCGCCCCAGCCGCGGCTGCCTCTGGTCTGGGATGAATAAATAATTCCGGCGGCGGCCAGCGGAGGACAGGGATTCCCAGGCCACCTAGCATGGGGACATGCGCTGGTCGAAAACCCACCTCTACGAACGAATCCTGGCCAAGGACGCGTCCCTGGACGGACAGGTCATCACCGGGGTGCTCACCACCGGCATATACTGTCTGCCCTCCTGCCCGGCCCGCAAACCCTTCATCGAGAACGTCCGGTTCTTCCAGGACGAGGCCTCCGCCAGGTCCTCGGGCCTCCGACCCTGCAAGCGGTGTCGGCCCGACGCCTTCTATCGGGGCGATGATGCGGACCTGGACCGACTGGAGGGGGCCATGGCCCAGGCCGTTGTCCGTCCGACGGCCTTCCCCGAGGTGGACGCGCTGGCGGAGGCGGCCGGCATGGGCGTGACCAAGCTGAAGGACCTTTTCCGCGACCATGCCCACCAGCAGCCGGCGGCGTTCCTGCAGCGGGTACGCATCCAGGTCGCGTGCGACCGCCTGGCCGCGGGGCAGGGGGACCTGTCGGAGCTGGCCTTCGCCGCCGGCTACGAAAGCGCCTCGGGTTTCCACGCGGCCTTCCGGCGCCTGACGGGCCTCAGCCCGGGCGCCTACCGGACCATGCTGGGCTCGGATGCCTTCACCCTGCCCCTGCCCAAGGGGCTGCGGGTGGCGGATGTGCTGGCCTACCACGGCCGGGATGCCTTGAGCCACTCCGAGCGTGTGGAGGGAACCTGCCTGAAGAAAGCCTTTCTGTGCGATGGCCAGGCCTCCGTACTGTCCATGACCTTCAAGAAAACCACGATCTCGGTCGCCCTTGCCGGTGCGTCGGGAAGATCAGCCATGGCCAAGGGTCATCGTGCCGCCCTGCGTTTGCTTGGCTGGCATGGCGATCCTGGCGCCTTCGAGCAGGCCCATCCGGACCTGGCCCGGGGGCGGGAGGGGTTGCGGGTACTGCTCACGCTGGATCCCCTCGAAGCCCTGGTCTGGGCCATCCTGGGCCAGCAAGTGAACCTGGCCTTCGCCTATGCCCTGCGCCGGGACCTGATCCGGCTGGCGGGTGTGCCAGCCACCGGGGGGCTCATCGCCCATCCGGATGCGGCCCGGATCGCCGCCCTGGAGGTTCCAGAGCTGCTGGCCCTGAGGTTCTCCCGGCGCAAGGCCGAGTACCTGCTTCATGCCGCCAGGGAAGTCGCGGAAGGGCGGCTGGACCTGGACCGGCAGCTCACCGCCACCGGGGCCTCGCGATGCCTGCTCGCCCTGCGGGGCTGCGGCCCTTGGACCGCCCAGTATGTGCTCATGCGGGGGCTGGGCTTCCGGGATGGGGTTCCGGTGGGGGATGCCGGACTGACCCTGGCGCTCCAGCGGTGGTTCCAGCTGGAGATCCGTCCGGATGGTCCCGAAACCCTGCGCCTCATGGCGCCCTTCGCCCCGCACCGCAGCCTGGCCACCTTCCACTTCTGGGCCGGTCTGAAAGGAGTTCCCGCATGAATGGCATCCAGCCCATTGAAACTTCCCTTGGACCGGTGCAGGCGGCCTTCAATGGGCAGGGCGAGGTCATCTACCTGGGCTTTCCAGGACACGAATTCCGGGCGCTCCTCCTGACGAAACTGGCCCGGCTGGGACCCGTGGACCGACCGGATTCAAAGGATGTGCGCCGCCTGCAGGAGCAGCTCGGGGACTACGCCACCGGGCGGCGCAGGGCCTTCAGCGTCCCCTTTCGCCTGCACGGAAGCCCGTTTGAACAGCGGGTCTGGGCGGCCCTGCAAGGCATCCCCTTCGGCGAGACCCGCAGTTACGGTGAACTGGCGGCAGCGCTGGGCGACCCGAACCTAAGCCGCGCCGTGGGCCGTGCCAACGGCGCCAACCCCGTGTCCATCCTGGTGCCCTGCCACCGGGTGATCGGTGCCAACGGGGCGCTCACGGGTTATGCCGGCGGCCTGCCCATGAAGGAGCGGCTGCTGCGCCTGGAGGGTGCGATCAGGACTTGACGGTCCGGAGCGGCCCCCGCTCAAGTTCGAGCCGGGTCTCGCCCTGGGCCTGGAAGGCAGCCCTCAGGACCGCGAGGCCGCGGTTCATGTCCACGCCACCGCAGCTGAAGAAGTCCACGGCGGCGAAGGCGTGCTCGGGCCAGGTGTGGATGGCCAGGTGGCTCTCCGCGATGATCACCGCGCCGCTGACACCATGGGGACTGAAGTGGTGGAAGCTGTGGGTCACGATGGTGGCGCCAGCGGCCTCCGCCGCCGCGAGCATGGCGGCCGTGACGGTCTGCAGGTCCGACAGGGCAGCGGGATCGCAGCCCGTGAACTCCGCCAGAAGGTGCCGCCCCAGCGCCGTCAAGGTCGCCTCGTCATCATGGCCACGCCTTCCACATGGGTGGTGAGGGGAAAGAGGTCCAGCATCGCCAGCTGCTCCAGCTGCCAGGCGCTGGCGAGACGCTTCAGGTCCCGGCAGAAGGCGGCCCCATCGCAACCCACAAGGACAAGGGTCCCGGCGTTGGCGGTGAGGAGGCGGTCGCAGAGGGCTGGTTCCAGCCCGGCACGCGGAGGATCCAGCAGGATCACGTCTTCCGGGGAGCCCAGGCCTTCGGGAACCCAGGCGGCCACGTCCGCCACCAGGCAGTCGGAGGGGCGTCCGGCGGCTTCGAGATTCCGGCGGGCCCAGACCACTGCGGTTTCCCCGGATTCCACCAGGACCCGGTGCCTGAAGCGGTCGCCCAGCAGCGCGGAAAAGAAACCCACGCCGCCGAACAGGTCGTACAGGGTGTCCCCCTTGAGATTCCAGGACCGCAGCAGGTCCCCGAAAGCCTCCGCCGCCCAGGGTGGGCTCACCTGGAAGAAGGCCCCAGGCTCGTGCAGCAGGGCGGTCTCCCCCAGCTGATGCCGGATGGGCTCGGCATTCCGCTGCCAGCCGTCGGGCTCCAGCACCCAGGTGCGTCCCCGCTCATCCGTGGCCCACACGGTCTGGGCCGGGGTCCCGGTGGACAGCTCCCACCGCCCGGGCCGGGTCGGCAGCATCCTGCCGAGGATGGCCGCCTGGAGCCGGGGGATGGCCTCGGAGAGGGGCTCGGCTGCGGCAGGGCAGGCAGACACGGGGACCAGGGCATGGCTGTGCCGCCGGAAGTAGCCCAGGGCGGCCCCGTCCCAGTGCAGCTGGATCCGGTGGCGGCGGGCCAGTTCGGGGGCGGGGTGCCAGGACCAGGGCACCCCCTCCCCCAGCTGGCGGCGCAAGAGGTCCGCGGTCATCAGGCGTTTCAGCTCGGGGGCGTGGCGCCCGGATTCCCAAAGTTCACAGCCGCCGCAGATCTCTGCCACGGGACAGGCAGCCTCCGCCCGCCGGGGATCCCTGGTGACCCAGCGGGTGACACGACCTTCGCCGTGGCGGGCTTTCCAGATGACTTCGGCCTCGACGACTTCTCCCGGAAAGAGGGCCAGGGGAGCTTCCAGCAGGAGCAGACGCCCGTCTTCGGAGCGCCCTACGCCCTTGCCGGCCCAGGCCAGTCGCTCGATGGGCCCGCGCCAGCTTTCAGTTCTCGCAGGGGAATTCCGATATGCTGGCGGCACCTTCGCCATTCTGGAGCCTGATTCCGCCTTGCGATTCACCGTAGCCCTCCCACTTGAGCACCGTAACATCCTCCTGGACCAGGCTGCTGGAGAGATGCGCCGCGCCCTGGTCTTCGTGGAGGCGGGGCCGGCGGATGTGGTCCTCGGGCTGCCGGGGCAGGGGCAGTTCGCGGGCTGTCCGGGCTGGCCGGGGTACGAGGGCGCTCTCGCCTTGATGCAGGCGGGCTGGGAGCGCGCCAAGGACCGCCAGTCCATGGCGCGGCTCCACGAGGTGGGTCGCGCCCTGGTATCGGAACAGAACCTGGATCGCCTGCTGGATCTGATCCTCACGAAGGCCCGGGAGCTGCTTAAGGCCGAGGCCGGCTCCATCTACTTGCTGACCGGGGAAGGGGATCGCCGCGCGCTGCTCTTCGCCCACACTCAGAACGCCAAGGTGCGCCTGCCCTTCCACCGCATCGTCATGCCGGTCAGCGGAAAGACCCTGGCCGGATTCGTGGCCCTCACCCAGGAAAGCCTCAACATCAAGGACGTCTACCGGATCCCGGAGGCGGCACCCTACCAGTTCAATGACAGCTTCGACCGGCAGGCCGGCTACCGCACCACCTCCGTGTTGGTGGTCCCCATGCTGGATACGGAGGGCCAGGTGCTGGGCATCCTCCAGCTGCTCAACCGGCTGGATGGGGATTCAGGAGGCGCAGGCACCTTCTCCGAGGAGGACCAGAACCTGGCCCAGAGCCTGGCGGGCCAGGCCGCCGTGGCCGTGAAGAACGCCCAGCTGCGCCAGGAAATCGAGGCGCTGTTCGAGGGGTTCGTGGCGGCGTCGGTGACCGCGATCGAGGCCCGGGACCCGGTCACCAGCGGCCATTCTGGCCGAGTGGCCGACCTGACCGTGGGGCTGGCCGAAGCGGTCAATGCCACGCCCAACGGTACCTATGGCGACCTGCTCTTCAGCGACCGCCAGCTGCGCGAGATCCGGTATGCGAGCCTGCTCCATGACTTCGGCAAGGTGGGGGTTCGTGAGCAGGTGCTGGTGAAGGCGAAAAAGCTCGACCCCCACCAGCTCGACATGATCCTTCAGCGGCTCCGGCAGCGGGAGCTGGAGGAGGCCCTGGACCTGCTGTCCCAGGCTTGGCGCAGTGGGGAGCGCTTCGAAGGAGCGCGCTGGGAGCAGGTCGTACAGGACCGTCAGGCCGTGACCGAGCGGCTCATGCACCTGGTCCGCCAAAGCAATGAGCCCACGGTGCTGCCCCAGGAGGTGGCCGATGGCCTGGGTCTGCTGGAGCACCTCAGCTACATGCACTGGAGCGGAGAACGGCGGGACCTGGTGGAGCCGGAATCCCTGGCCAGCCTGCGGATCCGCAAGGGCAGCCTGTCGGAAGCAGAGCGCCAGGAGATCGAAAGCCACGTCAACCACACCTTCCGGTTCCTGGAACGGATTCCCTGGACCCGGGACCTGGCGGGTATTCCCGAGATCGCCTACGCGCACCACGAGAGGCTCTCCGGCCGGGGCTATCCCCGTCGATTGCGAGCTGCCGATATTCCGGTCCAAAGCCGAGCCATGGCCATCGCTGATGTTTTTGACGCCCTCACGGCCCGGGACCGGCCCTACAAGGGGGCCGTACCCCTGGAGCGCAGCCTGTCCATTCTCATGGAAGAGGCCCAGGAGGGAGCGCTCGATCGGCCTCTGTTGGACCTGTTCATCGAGGCCAGGGTCTTCGAGCGGACCACGCCCAAGACCTGAGCCGGACCTGAGGCTGGAGGGCGGGCCCGGAAGACGGTAGGCTAGAGGATTGGAGTGTCCATGTCTGAACGCGAACCACGCACCATCGATCTGCAGGGGATCATGGATCTGCTGCCCCACCGCTACCCGATCCTCCTGGTGGATCGGATCCTCGATTTCGAGCCCAAGGAGTGGATCCGCGGCCTGAAGAACATCAGCTTCAACGAGGCGGTCTTCCAGGGCCACTTCCCCAGCCGCCCCGTGTTCCCGGGGGTCTACATCGTGGAAGCCATGGCGCAGACCGGTGGCTGCCTGCTCATGCGGGAGTTCGAGGACCGGGCCCGGAAGGTGATCTACTTCATGGGCATCGACGCTGTCCGGTTCCGCAAGCCGGTACTGCCCGGGGACCAGCTGGTGATGGAAGTGAAAGTCATTCAATTCAAGGGCCGTATCTGCAAGATGCGGGGCGAGGCCTTTGTCGACGGCCAGAAGGTCGCCGAGGCGGAGTTCATGTCCATGCTGATGGACCTGGCGGAGGGAGAAGGAAAATGAGCGCTCAGGTCCATCCGAGCAGTGTCGTGAGTCCGGAGGCCCAGGTGGGCGAGGGCGTGGTCGTAGGCCCCTTCTGCCTGATCGAGGGCAACGCCGTCATCGGGGCCCGCACCCTGCTCCGCAGCCACGTGGTCATCGGTCCCCATACGGTGATCGGCGAGGACAATGACATCTATTCCCACGCCACCCTGGGCATGGGTCCGCAGGATCTCAAGTTCAAGGGGGCACCCACCCGCCTGCAGGTGGGAAACCGCAACGTGTTCCGCGAGGGCTGCACCCTTCACCGGGGCACCGAGGGCGGAGGCGGCTTGACCACGATCGCAGACGACAACTTCCTGATGACCGGATCCCACATCGCCCACGACTGCCACGTGGGGAGCAAGAACATCTTCGCCAACTGCGCCACCCTGGCCGGCCATGTGGAGGTGGGTGATGGCTGCAACATCGGGGCCTTTTCCGCGGTCCACCAGTTCTGCCGGGTCGGCAACCACGCCTTCATGGGTGGCTTCACGGTGGCCACCCAGGATGTGCTGCCCTTCATGAAGACGGCGGGGGCGCGGGATACAAAGAGCTACGGCGTCAATACCATCGGCCTGCAGCGCAAGGGCTTCTCCGTCGAAGTCGTGGAAGGGCTGAAGAAGGCCCACCGGCTCCTGTTCCATGCCGGGCTGCTGCGCGACGAGGCCATGGCCCAGGCTGAGAAGGAAGTGGGCCATATCCCCGAAGTCGCCTACCTGCTGGACTTCATCCGGACCGCCAAGCGGGGCGTGCATCGTGGCTGAACGCCGCCACGCGACCCTCGCCATCATCGGCCTTCCCAACGCTGGCAAGTCCACCCTTCTGAACGCCCTCCTGGGACAGAAGCTCGCGGCTACCAGCCAGATCCCCCAGACCACCCGGACGCGCGTGCTGGGCGTGGTGGATCGGGGTGACGTCCAGCTGGCCTTCCTCGACACTCCGGGCATCCACCTGCCGAAGCATGCCCTCAACGAGCGCATGATGGCCCATGTGGACCAGGCTCTTGAGGAAGCGGATCTGCTGCTCTGGGTCGTGGATGCCGACGACTACCTGGGCACCGGCGAGCATGCGCTGGCCAAGCGGCTGCGGAAGCTGGGCCGGCCCACCTACCTACTGCTCAACAAGATCGACCTGCTGTCCAAGGGGCGCCTGCTCGAGAAGATCGCCACCTACAAGGACCTGCTCCCCTTCAAGGAGATCATTCCCGTGGGCGCCAAGATGGGCCTGAACCTGGATCCCCTCTGGGCGATCCTGGAGCGGGACGCCAATCAGCCAGGCTGGCTCCACGAGGAAGAAGTCTTCACCGACCAGACCGAGCGGTCTCTCGCCTCGGAGTTCATCCGGGAGAAGGTGCTCCGCAAGACTCGCGAGGAAGTGCCCCACGGTGTGGCTGTGCTCATCGAGCAGTGGCTCGAGGCCGGGCACGAGGACTACCCCGAGGACATGGGGCCCGAGGGCGTGTTCATCGCCGCCCAGATCCTGGTGGACCGGGACGGCCATCGCAAGATCCTGCTGGGCAGTGGCGGAGAGATGATCAAGGACATCCGGCAGAGCGCCCAGCGCGAGTTGAAGAAACTGCTGCAGCGGCCCGTGCGCCTGGAACTCTTCGTGAAGGTGGACGAGGGCTGGCGCGACCGTCCAGAACGCCTGGACCGGCTCTCGATCTGAGATGATCGTGGCCTAGCCTCCAGCGAACGGCCCCTCCTCACGAGTGACCTCCCACTCGGCCATGCCTCGTGGTGATGGAGCCTCCGCGCCGGAGCCTCGCTGCGCTGGCCTGCCCCGCAGGCCGCATCGCGATCCGGCGGTCGGCTAGATCGAGAGGTCCGTGGCGCGGTGTTCGGCGTCGAGGGGAGTGAGGCCCACGGTGCCCGTGACCGAGGTGTACTGGCCCCGTTCGGGGTCGAAGGCGAAGACTTCGCCGGTCTCGATCTTGTAGACCCAGGCATGCAGATGGAGCATGCCGCTGGCCATGGCCTTGGCCACCGACGGATGGCGCCGCAGGTTGTCCAACTGGACGAGCACGTTTTCCTCGACGGTGGCATGGAGAAGGTCATGGCCTTTCAGATGGCCGTAGCTTTCCCAGATGATCTGCTCTGTGGCGCGGGCATGGGCCAGCCAGGCTTTCGTGGCTGGGAGTTCGCTCAGTTCCCCCGGCTCCAGCAACGCTTTCATGGCGCCGCAGTTCGAGTGCCCGCAGATGATGATGTCCTTCACGCGTAGGCTCTGCACGGCGAATTCGATGCCTGCCGCCATCCCGCCCATGCTCTCGTAAGGAGGGATGAGGTTGCCGACGTTGCGCAGGATGAACAGTTCACCCGGCTGGGTCTGGGTGATCAGGTTTGGACTGATGCGGGAGTCGGAACAGGTGATGAACAGGGTTTCCGGGGTCTGATCCTGGTGGTCCAGGCGCTCGAAGAGCTCCCGGTGGGAACTGAAGATCTGAGTCTGGAACTGGTGGATGCCCTGGACGAGTCTCTGCATCCAAGGATTCTACCTGAGGTAAGGCCCCTGCTCCTAGAGACTCAGGTTCGCCAGGTGTTCTTCCGACGTGATGGGGGTGTTCGGCTCGTCATGGATGATCTTGCCGTCACGGAGCTTCACGATCCGGTGGGCATGGCGGGCGATATCTTCCTCATGGGTGACGATGATGATGGTGTTGCCCTTCTGATAGAGATCTTCAAACAGGGCCATGATTTCGATGCTGGTCTTCGAATCCAAGGCGCCTGTGGGTTCGTCCGCCAGAAGGATCGAGGGGTCGTTCACCAGTGCGCGGGCGATGGCCACCCGCTGCCGCTGGCCGCCGGAAAGCTGGTTGGGCATGTGGTCGCTGCGCGTGCCCAGGCCCACATTTTCCAGGGCTTTCTGGGCCATCTGGTGCCGCTCGTCGGGCTTCTTGCCCGCGTAGATCAGGGGCAGCTCCACGTTCTGCAGAGCGGTGGTGCGGGCCAGCAGATTGAAGGTCTGGAAGACGAAGCCGATCTCCTCGTTGCGGATCTTGGCCAGGTCATCATCGGTCATGGCGGACGCCAGCTTGCCGTTCAGTTCATAGGTGCCATGGGTAGGCGTGTCCAGGCAGCCGATGACGTTCATCATGGTGGACTTGCCGGATCCCGAGGGACCCATGATGGCCACGTACTCCCCTCGGCGGATCTCCATGGAGACGCCATCCAGGGCCCGGACCTCCATATCGCCCATCTGGTAGAACTTGGTGATGTCGGTGAGTCGGATCAGCGGCGCCTCGGTCATGGATTCCTCAATGGGCCCCGTGGGGTTGTTTCATCTTCGCAGATGTGGAGACCCAGGTTTAGGGAAGCGGGTTGAGTCCTCTCGCCATCGGGAGAACACGGGAATTGTGCCCAACAAGGTCCGCCACGCCACGGAGGCGGCTCCTAGACCTCAACCTCGATCAGCACGGCCAGGCCCAAACCCCCGCCAATGCCCAGGGTGGCCACACCAAGACCGCCCCCGCGCTGTCTCAGTTGATGGACCAGGGTACAGACAATGCGCGCGCCGGTGGCGCCGATGGGATGGCCAAGGGCAACGCCTCCTCCCGCCACGTTCAGCCGCTCGGATGGGATCGACAGCTGCCGTTGGCACACCAGCAACTGGGCCGAGAATGCCTCGTTCAGCTCCCACAGGTCGATGTCGGAGACCGCCAGGCCGTGGGCTGCGAGCAGCCGCCGGACAGCTGGTACCGGTGCTTCGCCCATGTCGAGGGGATCCACTCCCGCTTCGCTCCAGCCCAGGAGCCGGGCCAGCGGCTGGCTGTCGCCGATCTGCTCCCTTCTTGCCATCAACAATGCTGCGGCGCCGTCGGACATGGCGGACGCGTTGCCGGCGGTGACTTGGCCTGCGGCGTCGAAAACAGGTGCAAGGCGGCCCAGGGCCTCGATGGTGACGCCTGGGCGGATCGATTCGTCCCGGTTCAGCCTTGGGTGGGACACGTATTCGGCCCCGAAGTCCGCTGCCGTGGCTCGGCGGTGGCTTTCGGCTGCCCCGGCATCTGCCTCCAGTCGGGTGATGCCCCGTTTGGCCACCAGCCGCTCGATGGTTTCACCCATCAGCAGGCCGGTCACGGGGCACTGGAGGCCATCCAGGTGCATGACATCGGGGAGCTGGCGGTGACCCATGCGGAACCCCCAGCGCAAGCCGGGCACCAGATGCGGTGTATCGGACATGGCCTCGCTGCCTCCCGCAAGTACCGGCGTCCCACCACCTTCAAGCCGCTGCGCCGCGAGGATGAGCGCCTGGAGGCTGGAGCCACAGGCCATGTTGATGGTGAAGGCGGCGGTGTCCTGGGGCAGGCCCCCCCTCAATGCCAGGGTGCGGGCGGGATTCATGCCCTGCGTATGGTTGCGGGCCATGCCCCAGATCAGACACCTGGGCTGGGGCAGGGTGGGGTCCGAGGTGATGACCTCGATTACATTCAGGCCCAGGCTGACGGCGCCCAACCCGGCCAGGCTTCCGCCATAACGTCCCTGAGGCAGCCTGCGGGCGGACAGGAAAACCACATCGCCGGGATGCTTCATCGGCTCGGCTCCCAGTCATCGGGCGTGGGTTCCCTGGGGCCGAGCCTTGTATCCGGGGGATACCAGGCGTTCCACAGGGCCAGGTGTCGGGCGATGTACTCCCTAGCCCAGAAGCGCAGCCGTGAGGACCAGGGGCGGCCGTCGGTGCTGGCCGGAACGCCCCAGGCGACGAGACCCATTCGCTCCGCGAGGTAGAGGGCCCTGGGCAAGTGAAAATCCGAGGTCACAATAACCACCTGGTGTTGGCCGAACACGGCCTGGGCCCGTTTGAGGCTGTCCCAGGTGCGAAGACCCGCGTAATCGCTGACGATGCGGGTGGGCGAAACCCCCTGCCGGATGAGCCAGCGGCGCATGGCCTGGGGCTCGTTGTAGTTGGACTGGCGGTTGTCCCCAGAGACCAGGAACCAGCGCACCTTGCCGCTTTGGTAAAGTTCGAAGGCTGTCCGGAGCCGACCTTCCAGGATCGAAGTCGGTTCACCATCCCCAAAGACGCCTGCGCCCAGCACCAGCACCGGCCCCCCCACGGCCGGCAAGCGGTCGGCCGGAAAGATCTGGAGGCGATGCATGGCGGGGAACCTTCCCAGAGTCCAGAGCAAATCTCCGAGGAGGACCAGTGCCGGGACCAGCATAAGTGGCCATCGGCGTTGCCAGCAGCGATGAAGGAAGGCGGAGATCGGCATCGTGAGTTAGCATAGACCTTTCGTCCCTCAGTACCCATGACCCTCCGCACCCCACGAGACCCATTGATGCCCATGAGCCTTCGACCTGTTGTTGCCTCCCGCCGGAGCCATTTGAAGAACCATCTCGGGATCCTGGCGTCCCTGGCGCTGGCCCTGGGAATGGGCAGCACCGGCTGTTTTCGTGCGACTGGAATCTCCCGGCCCGATGTGGCCGTGGAGGAGATTCCCGCCAGCGGAGGCGACCGTGTCCTGGGACTCAAGGCCACTGCAGGGCCCGGCGATTTCTTCCTCGGCAACGATTCGGTCCAGATGGCCGTGGACGGGGCGGCTTTTGGGGATAGAGCGGGCCAGTTCGGCGCACGGTCCGGCGGGGCGGTGCTCGACGTGGGCACCATCACGCTGGACCAGAGCTTCCACCGGGTTTCCGTGCCCACGGACATGCTGGAGCGACTGGGCCCTGTCGCGAATCAGGACCCCGACCTTCCATTGGCCTTCGACCGGTTCACGCCGAGCACCAATGGGGGCGGCGTACAGCTCCACATGCAGGGCTACCTCCTTGATCCCGGACACAAGCTGACGGGTGTGACCTGGGATGCCCAGGACCGCGTGTCTGGAGTGACGGCGTCGCACTTGATTTCGTTGAACAGGGCGGACGGTTTCTTCACTCTGGAAACCACCCTCACGCCGGCCAGCGGGACCACACTCCCTGTGCTGAACCTCGGCGATTATCTCTCCCAGCATGGGGGTGGCTATCGCATCGTGGTACCGGCAGTGGCCGCGTCGGGTGGAACCGCGCTACCCGCGCCTTGGGGCGTGGACATTCCTGGCTCCGATTTCACCGCTACCACGCCTCTGCGGGCAGTTCAGACCAGCGTGAGAGCCCCCATGGTGGGTTTCATGGGCGCAGAATCTGCCGGCAGCACCTTTGACTATCACGCCTCGCTCGGCATCATGCCGCTGGACCTGCCAGCCGATTCAGACTACGTGCTGGTGGCGTCGGATCCCCAGGCCGGACTGAAGGAGAATCGGCCGATCTTCCCCGCCCGAGTGGTGGTGGGCAGCCCGGTGACCTCTGGGCTCGTCAACGGACAATCCATCACCTACCGCCGCCGGCTCTATGTCGTGGGCGGTCCCAGCAACTCTTCCCTACTTCCGGCGCAGACCACGACGGTATTCAACCTGATGGCCCAGGCGCGCGCCGGATTCCGAGGCGAGAACGTCGGTTCCCTGGCCTATAACACGTTTGGCACCGCCGTCCGGGGTGGACCGCTCCAGACCGAGTTCCGGTTCGAGCGGTACCAGTTTGTAGATCCCGATCCAAAGAACCCGTTGCCCTTCGATCCGACGGATCCCACCAACCCTGCCAGTCAGCCGCAAAACTGGTTTCTGGAGCGAGTGGAATGGCGCGAACCAGGTGAGGTTTCCTCCTCCAACGGAGCGGAGGGGATGCTCCTGCCTGCGCTGCCAGATCTCAGCCATCCACTGCTTTCTCAGCGTTACCGGATTACTGCCCGGAACGCTGGCCCATCGAGTTCAACCCTGTATCAGGGGACCAATCTTTTGGACACCACGCGTCCGAACCTGTCCACGCCCATCACGCCCTCCTCGACTCAGGCCTGGCTTGTGGCGCAGACCCTCAGTCCCGAACGGGATGACACCGTCAAACCCGTTCTCGATTCCCTTGGCAACGTGGTTGCGTCCCGGCAGACTGTGCACGTGTTCTCGGCCCGGCAAGTGGGAACCCTGGAATTTGGAGGCCTGAACCCCCTTCGAATCACCTTCACTGGCAATGGCGCCACCCTAGCTCCTCCAAACGTCCAGCGCTTCCGGAAGCTTTCAAGCAGCTACAGCCAGATCTACAAGGCCAAAACGCCCGTAAGCCTCAGCTTCGGGGCCTACCAGTACACCGCAGGCAACCAGGTGTTTGGCACGGCCTTCGGAGCCCAGGCCTCACCGGCAGTGATGTATTTCCCTGCCGGGGACTACCTGGCCTATGCCACGCGGGGGCCGCTGTCGCAGCTGGAGTCCCTGCCCTTCAGTGCCTTCGATGGCCAGACCGACACCAACCATGGGTTTATTGTCACGCCGCCAAGCCTGCCTCCAGGTTGGACTTCCTTCGATTTGCCGAGCCCCACTCAAGCCACCACGGGTGGTTACAACCCTGGAGAAATGCTCAGTTCGGCTGTGGCGGAGGGGGTCCAGGTGGTGGCCCGGACAGAGCAGGACCTGCTCACGGACCCGGTTGCCCTGCAGGCCGAGTTCCGGGCCGAGATCGATATCGCCCAGGTCAGCGATGCCCAGCGCGCACCCCTCGGGAATGATCCCTTCGTGGTGGGAGCCCGCACTTCGGACCTCACCGCCACCAAATTCGGGGTTGCGACTACGCTCTTCACGTCGGCGCCCACCACCGATCGAAACGGCGGAGCCCGCCCATCCACGGGTTGGACGCTCGCAGACTTCATGACGCAGGCTCAGGGTTCCTACACGGTGGTGCACCGCCCCTATGGGCCCAGTGGCCTCTTCACGCTTCAGCAGTTCGCGCCTACCGTGCCCCTAGGGCAGGGTGTCAATGCCTGGTGGAATCAGACGGGCCCCGTCGCGCTCGGCCTTCAGCACGGTCAATTCGATGCCGTGGAACTCCTTCGGGCCCAGAGCTGGAATCCTAATGAGCTGGACCCTGCCGCCCCCTCCGGCTGGTACGCAGAGTTCACCAAGGTCAGAGAATCCTGGTACGCCATCCTGAATCAGCAGACACCAGCCTTCTTCACGAAGGGGCTGGGACTTTCCGCGGCCCAGTACAGTCTGGATACACCTGTCGGCCTGGCCAGGACCTACCTGAACCTCGGAACCACCACGCCGCTGGCCCAGGCAGACCTGAGCATGGTGTTGGCGGCCTTGAAGAGTGGTGCCGCGGTGGCCTCCACCGGACCCATGCTGGATGTCTCGGTGGGTGGGGTTGGTCCCGGTGGGCTGGTCAAGGGGTCGAGCACCAGTGTCCTGACCAACGTCACGGTGGCCATCAACCTCTACGCTCCGGACTGGGTCCCGGTGGATGAGGTGCGAGTGGTGGTGAATGGGATCCTGACATCGGTCCAGGTGAACGGTGCTGGCACGCCAGTCCAGGTCATCCCGGTAAGCGCCTTCACCTACTCGGCCTCCGACAAGCGCCTTCGGACCGTCTCTGTGACGGTACCGCTTCCCGCCGGCAAGGATGCCTGGCTGGTGGTCGAGGCCGGTGTGCCCAGGGCACAATCCGGCAGCTACCTGCCCGGCAGCACTTGGAGCAAGATCATGCGGGGCATCTATCCCATCGCCCTCACCAACCCGATCTTTGTGGACGTGGCTGGCGACGGGTACACTCGTCCGGGACTCTGATTCAGGAGTGGTGATGGCGGACTGGCTTCCGGAACGACTTCCGGAGGATATCGACGCAGAGCGGTCCTTCCTGGCCACCTGCTGTGCGCCGGGGGCTGGCCTCATCGCCAGCGAGGCGGTCTTCACCCTGGCCGAGGATGATTTTGTCCATCCAGCCCATCGCGCCGTCTTCCGGGCCCTGAGAACCCTCATCGAAGCCCAGGTCGAGGTGAACTCCCTCACGCTGAAGGATGCCCTGGACCAGGACGACAGCCTGAACAAGGTGGGCGGCTACCCGGGGCTGGTGGAACTGCTGGCAGGCGAGGATGTGGAGCGGCCCCAGGTGCTGGCGGACGTGATCCGGCGCAAGGCGAAGCTGCGTCGGCTGGTGCACCTGGGTGCCCAGCTGGTCCGTCAGGCTGCGGAAGAGGATGAAGCCCCTGAAGTGCTGGTGGACCAGACGGCCCAGAGCCTCTTCCACCTGGCTCAGGGCGATGCCAAGGCCAAGGGGCTCCTGCCCATTCAAGCCGTCGCGAACGATGCCATGGAGCGGCTTGCGGACCGCATGGAAGGGCGGCTCTCCTCGGGCATCCGCGTCGGGTTTTCGCGTTTCGACGAACTCACCCAAGGCTTCCAGCCGGGAAACCTGATCGTGCTGGCGGCCCGGCCTGGCATCGGCAAGACAGCCCTGGCCCTGAACTGGATCCTGCGGGCAGCCCAGGAGCGAGACGGCCGTCCCGGTCACTGTGGTGCCTTTTTCAGCCTCGAGATGAGCCATGAGGAAGTCTTCATGCGCCTGCTCGCCGCCAAGAGCCAGACGAACATGAAGGACTTGCAGTCGGGCCGGGCCAGCGGCCGGCTTGAGCATGTGATGAGAACCCGGGATGAGCTGGTCGAGATGCCCCTCTTCATTTGCGACCAGGCTTCGATCACGGTGCCCCAGATCCAGAACATGATCGTGAAGCAGGGCAGCCAGAGCAATCGTCGTGTCGAGTTTGTCATCGTGGACTACCTCCAACTGCTGAGCAGCCCGGAAAGCAGCCGGGGGGCAAAGCAGAACGAGGCGGTTCGCATCGGCGAGATCAGCCGCGGCCTGAAGCTCATGGCCAAGGATTTCGGGATTCCCGTGGTGGTGCTTTCCCAGCTGAACCGCGAGGTGGAGCACCGTACCGGCGGCCGCCCCCAGCTCAGCGACCTCCGGGACTCTGGCGCCATCGAGCAGGACGCTGACATGGTGGCCTTCATCCACCGGAAGATGATGCCCTCTGCCACCGAGGAGCCGGATCCATCCGCGGAGCTCATCGTTGCCAAGCACCGGAACGGGCCAACTGCGGTCATCCAGCTGCATTTCCAGGGCGAATTCGCCATGTATCGGGAGATGGTCAGAGAGACTTCGTCCTACGCCTGACGAAAACCGGCAAGCTGGACGATTTTCGCCGAAACCGCATTGAAGCTGTCACTCGAGTGCGAAGGTCGAAGTCCCCAGTTCCGTTCTCTGTATCGCCCCGAACGGGACGATACGCGAGACCTCTCCTTCGCTCGCGGAGCCCGCGACAGCGTCCTACTCCAACCCGAAGGTCGAAGTCTCCAACTCCTTCTTCTCGGTATCGCCCCGAGCGGGGCGATGCGCGAGCCCACTCCTTCGTTCGTGGAGCCCGCTACAGCGTCCTACTCCAACCCGAAGGTCGAAGTCTCCAGCTCCTTTTTGACAAAGGCCATGAAGAGATCCCCGATTGCACCGTCGATGATCCGGTGGTCGAAGCCCAGGCTGCTGAACATCATCTGGCGGATGGCGATGAAGTCCGTGCCATCAGGGCCAGTGATGACCACGGGGCGCTTCACGATGGCGCCCACGCCCTGGATGGCCACCTGGGGCTGGTTGATGATGGGCAGGCCGAAGGTGTCGCCGTAGACGCCTGGATTGGTGATGGTGAAGGTGCCACCGCTGATCTCGTCGGGCTTGAGCTGCTTGGTGCGGGCCCGTTCGGCCAGGTCGTTCAGGCTGCGGGCCAGGCCTCCCAGGTTCATCATGTCGGCGTTCTTCACCACCGGCACGATGAGGCCCCAGTCCAGGCTCACGGCGATGCCCAGATTGATGTCCTGCTTGTAGACGATGTTGTCGCCGTCCACCGAGGCATTGGCCACCGGATAGGCACGCAGGGCCTTGCAGGCAGCCATCATGATGAAGGGCAGAAAACTGAGCTTGGTGCCGAATTGTCCCTCGAAAGCCTGCTTGTGCTTGTGGCGCAACTGGGCCACGTGGGTCATGTCGATCTCGAAGACCGTGTAGACATGGGCCGAGGTGCGGCGGCTGGCTACCATGCCTTCGGCGATGATCTTCCTCATGCGGCTCATGGGTTCGATCTTCACCCGTTCACCGGGGGTGAAGGCCGGAAGGGATGGGGCAGGGGGCACGGAGAGGGCAGGGGTCAGGCCCAGGGTTGGCGCGGAGGGATCGTGCACCGCCGGCAAACCGGGAACGATGCTGGCGGGTGCTAAGGAAGAAGCTGGTGCTGGGCCCTTGGCCAGGTAGGCCTCCAAGTCCTCCTTGGTGACCCGCCCGGCTTGTCCAGTCCCGGAGATGCGGGTGAGGTCCACACTGTGCTGTCGGGCCATTTCCCGAACCAGAGGGCTGCTCTTGCTCTTCAAACGGCTTTCGAGGCTGTTGTCGTCCTCTTCTGCAAGAGGTGCCAATGGGGCTGAGGCTGCAGCCAAGGGTGCTGGGGGAGTCGGAGAAGAGGTCGGACTCGCCGGGCTCGCGAGGGTCTCGGATGCATCGCCAATGCGGGCCACCACCGTGCCAACCGGAACGGTGGCGTTCACCTCCACGAGAATTTCAAGCAAGGTACCCGCAGCGGGGGCCGGGATCTCCGCGTCCACTTTGTCGGTGCTGATTTCGTAGAGGGTATCGTCCTTGGCGATCGAATCGCCCACCTGCTTGTGCCATTTCAGGACGGTGGCTTCGGCGATGCTTTCACCCATCTGGGGCATGACGACGTCAAAGGCCATGGTGTACTCCTATTCGGGCAGCGGCGGGTGTTCAAGGTGATGGCGCGTGAGGGACTGGTAGGCATGGGCCGTTTCGAGCAGCATGACATCCGAGAAGGCCGGGCCGATGAGTTGGATGCCAACCGGGAGACCCTCATTCAGCCCCGCGGGCAGGCAAAGACAGGGAATTCCGGCCAGGGGGGCGGTTACGGTGTACACATCGGCCAGATACATGGCCATGGGATCCTGCGTCTTGGCTCCGAATGGGAAGGCCGTTCCAAGGCTCACGGGGGTGGCGAGGACATCGACCTCTTCAAAGACCCGGCGGAAATCCTCCGAGATGAGTGTCCTGGCCTTCAACGCCTTGAGGTAGAAGGCGTCGTAGTAGCCTTTGGACAGGCAGAAGACCCCAAGCAGGATGCGGCGCTTGACTTCGGGCCCCAGGCCCATGTCCCGGGTCTTCGCGATCATGTCCGATAGGCCACCAGCGTCTGCGCGATGGCCAAACCGAACCCCGTCGAACCGGCTCATGTTGCTGGAAACTTCGCTGGTGCAGATCAGGTAGTAGGTGTCGATGGCATAGCGCGTGTGGGGCAGGCTGACCTCTCGACAGATGGCGCCCTGGTCTTCGAAAACCCGAATGGCATCCTCCAGAAGGCTTCTCGCACCTGCATCAAGCCCCTCCCCGAAATATTCCCGAGGCAGTCCGATCCGCAGTCCCTTGAGATTTCCTGGTTGCAACGCCGCCAGGCGTTCAGCGCCGGGAAGGTCGACCGAGGTACTGTCCATGGGATCTCTGCCCGCCATCACCCCGAACGTCAGGGCGATGTCAGCGGCCGAAGTGGCGATGGGTCCCACCTGATCCAGACTGGAAGCCATGGCGGTCAGGCCATAGCGACTCAGGACGCCATAGCTGGGCCGGAGAGCTGTCACGTTGCAGAAACTGGCCGGCAGGCGGACGGAACCCCCGGTATCGCTGCCCAGGGCCAAGGGGGCGTAGCCCGCGGCCACTGCCACAACCGATCCACTGCTGCTGCCTCCTGGAACTCGATCCTGGTCCCAGGGATTCCGTGCCGGTGCAAGGGCGCTGTATTCACCGCTGGAGCCCATGGCAAATTCATCCAGGTTGGCCTTGGCCAATGGTACCGCCCCGGCCGCGATCAGCCGCTGGATCACCGTCGCATCATACGTGGCGAGGTAGCCATCCAGGACCCGCGAACCACAGGAAACGGGCATGCCGGACCAGTGCAGGTTGTCTTTGATGACCACCGGCAGGCCGAGCACTGGGGAGCGTTCCCCGACCTGCAGTCGGGCGTCAGCGCGCCTGGCCAGGTCGAGGGAGTATTCGGGATCCACGGACAGCACGGCGTGGAGGTGATGATCCAGCCTCCCGATGCGATCTAGGCACGCACGGGTCAGCACCTCAGAGGACAGGTTGCCGGCATCCAGGCCCTCGCGCCAATCCACCGCTGTGATTCCCGCCATGCCTGCGCCCCCGAGCCTTCTACTGTGCCATCGAGCCGCCACCCCTTCCAGTCTGGGGGCGATGGATCTCCTGGGAGCGGAAGGAGGGATTCCTCCTTGTTACCAAGCATGGTGACTGCACTCAGGATGGAAATAGGCTACCATCCACTGCTCAAGCCTCGCCCTTCCACTCCCTTGGCTACACTGGTCGTGGACCCTGATCTGGAACCTCATGAACCCATTCAATGTGCTTGAAATTCCTCCGGATGCCTCGGCCGAGGAAATCAAGGCCGCCTACCATCGGCTTGCCAAGCGCTGGCATCCGGATCGATACACCGGTGCGGAAAAAGAAGAGGCCGAGGCGAAATTCCGTGATCTGGCTGAAGCCTTCAGCATGCTGAAGGATCCTGCGAAGCGTCTGACTCTCCAGCAGCAGCTCCCCAAACCCCAGACACCCGAGGCACAAAAGGAACCAGAATCCGCGATGGAGCGGACCCCAGAGGACTGGGCCTCCATGGCCAAGGCCGCCTTCGATGAGGGGAAGATCGAACAGGCTCGAGCGTTGATCCATTACGCCATCCGCCTGGACAACGAGAAAGCGAGCTACCACGCACTCCTGGCTTCGATCCTTGAACGGGAAGGCAGCGATCTGCGGGCTGTCGTGAAGGCCCTTGAAACGGCGGTGCGGTTGGCGCCGCGGGATGTGGACAGTCACATCCGGCTGGCGGCCCATTTCCAGACCCTGGGGATGGAAGCCAGGTCCCAGAAACATCTCCAGGTGGCAAAAGACATCTCGCCCAATCACCCTAAACTGAGGATGGCTTCCGCTAAAGCTGCAAAAGCAGCCAGGGGAGCAAAAGGGCCGGCAGGGGCCGGAACTAAGGGGAAGCTCCCCGAACAGCCGAAAGGCCTCCTTGATCAACTAAAGGACCTCTGGGGCCGATTGACAGGAAAGGCTTGATCATGGGGATCCGTGCTGCCGGCAGTACCGATGTGGGTTGTGTCCGGAAACACAACGAAGACAGCTTCATGCTAGATATCGATCTGGGCCTGTTTGTGGTGGCAGACGGGCTAGGGGGGCATGCCGCCGGGGAGGTCGCCAGCCAGATCGTCGTGGACACCGTGGCCAGGTTCGTGGGTGCGACCATGGAGAAGGACCGCACGTGGCCCGTGGAATATGACCCCTCCCTCTCCTACGACGGGAATCGGCTGAAAGTGGCCCTGCTGCTGTCGGACCAGGCGATCGCCGCGGATATTCGCCAGAACCCGGAACGAGAAACCATGGGATCCACGGTGGTTGCGGGCCTGTTGAACGGCCCCAAGATCACCCTGGCCCACGTGGGCGACAGCCGAGCCTATATCCTGGGCCCTGAGGGAATCCACCAGGTGACTCGCGATCACAGCTGGGTGGCGGAGCAGGTAGCCAATGGAATCCTTACGCCTTCCGAGGCAAGGGTGCATCCCTTTCGAAATGTCATTACCCAGGCCCTGGGCAATGGGGGAGATCTGGATATAGAGGTCCAGAATCTGGAGCTTTCGAAATCGGAGCGGCTTTTGCTTTGCTCCGATGGCCTGTCAGGAATGATCGGGGATAAACAGATCTGGGAAATCGTCGAACATTCAGCGGACCTTCAACAAGCTGTGGATTCACTAATTAACATCGCCAGAGAGCACGGAGGAGAAGACAATATCACCGCCATTCTGGTCGAATGGGAATCCGAAGAACTCTAACGCAACCATAGTTAACCTTGACCTAATCCATTCCAGCGGTAATCTTTCTATCATCTAATTTTCTCCAAGTGAGGCATCCGGTGGGTCTTTTCGGAAGCAAAACCAAAAGTCTTGTTGGCTTGGATATTGGTTCGAGTTCCGTGAAAGTCTGTGAACTTCAACAGATGGGGAAGGGAAGCAACGTCCGATATCGACTTCAGAAACTGGGCCAGGTGCTTCTGCCAGCGGATGCCATCGTCGATGGGGACATCATGGATAGCAACGCCGTCGCGTCGGCTATCCGGCAGGTCATCGCAGAACAGAAGATCAAAGCCAAAGAAGTGGCCATCTCGGTATCAGGCCAGCAGGTGATGGTCAAAAAAGTGACATTTCCACTGATGAGCCAGGCCGAGCTGGCTGAGTCGGTTCGCTGGGAAGCGGAGAGTTTCTTCCCCGCTGGGCAGGGTTTGGACTCCTACGCGCTGGATTACTACCTCATCGAGGAGCGTGCAGGCGAAGGCAACATGGATGTGGTGCTGGTGGCCTGTCGGAAGGACAAGCTTGAAGCCTATGTGAGTTGTGTTGCCCAGGCGGGTTGCAGCCCAAAAGTGGTCGATGTGGATGTATTCGCGGTACAGAACGCCTATGAGATCAACACCATGGGTGGGGCTCGGGATGAAGTCGTGGCCCTGGTGAACATGGGTGCCACCTTCACCAATCTGACCATGATGGTTGGCGGGAAGTCCGTGTTCTGGAGGGACATGGCCTGGGGTAGTGGCCGATATTCCGAAAAACTGATGGAAGACTGGGGTGTGTCGCGCGAAGCTGCCGAACTCCTCAAGCGGAATCAGGCTTCGGAGGGGCGCGAACCCGAGGAGATCCAACCCTCCATCAATGCCGTTTCGGATGCGTTCGCGGATGAACTCACCCGGACTCTCGACTTTTTCAAAAGCAGTTTCAAGGTGGATCGCCTCGACAAGGTCCTGCTATGCGGGGGCGGCTCCATGATTCACGGTCTGCTGGACGTGCTCGGTGACCGCCTCCGTGTTTCAGTGGATCGATTCAATCCCTTCCAACTCATTGAAGTCGATGGCCGCACCGAGGATCCAGTCACGGTCCGCGAAATCGGAGGCGGCGCCGCTGTCGTAGTGGGACTGGCCATGCGCCTGGTGGGGGACCGATGATCAAGATCAACCTGCTCGGCGACGCGTTAGCCCAGGCCGGGGCCAAGAAGGGCGGAGACAAGGGTTCTGCTGAACCTGTCCAAGTGTATACCGGCGAAGGTGGCAGTCGATCCAGTCTTCCGGTTGCCGGCGTGATGGTGGGTCTCCTGCTGTCAGCCTTTGGCGGGGTCTATTATCTGTGGCTAAACAGCGAAGTTACGAAGGCAGAAAACAGACGGGCTGACCTGGAGCGAGACAAGAAGCAGTACGAACCGTTCATTGCCCTGGAAAAGAAGTTCAGAGAGAAAAAGGACTCACTTCAGAAGAAGGAAGAGGTGATGACCACCCTCAAGCGCCAGCAGGCCCTGCCAGTGCATTTCCTGGAGGAACTGGCCAACAGTCTTCCTGACGATGTGTGGTTCAAGAGGGTTTCCCAGAAAGGCATGACCGTCACCATTGAGGGTGAGGGCCGAAACTTCGAATCCATCAATACTTTCTATGGGAACCTCCAGTCCCGCACCCGGTGGTTCAAGAAGATCAACTACCCGGGCGCATATAGAGGTGCCAGTGGTGCATTTGAATTCACCATTTCCTTTGAACTTCAGAACGCCGTCTGAGGCAGGCCATGAACCCTCAACTTCAGAAACAGATTGGTGTGGGTGCGCTGGCCGGCATTGTTGTGGCCGGACTGGTCTACTTCCTCCTGGGTGGCAAGCGAAGCGACCTTGAGTCCCTTCAGGTGGACGTCAAGAACCTTCAGGATCAAGTGGACAAGGGAAAACTCCTTAAACAGAGCTATGAGAAGCTCCGTGAGGAGGTAGCCAAGCAGGACAAGCGGATCGAGGAATTGATCAAGATCATGCCTTCCGATACGGACTACGGCGAGATCCCCTATCGCATCAAAAAGATCGCCGATGATGCGGGCATTGATCAAGTGTCCTTCTCCCTCAAGCCGGAACGGAAGGATGCCTACTACACCGAGAAGCCTGTGGAGTTCGAATTCCGCGTTGGCTTCCATTCCTTCGGCCAGTTCGCATCCCTGATCTCGGGCTATGAGAAGATCATCAATATTTCCAATATCGATTTCGGCCGGAAGTCAGACAATCGCAGCATCTACCCGGCATCGGTCAGATGCACCATCAGCGCTTTCATCTACAATCCCGAGACTCCTGCGGCTGAACCCGTGAGGAAGCCGGCTGCCGCCCCCCCCAAGGCGGGCGCCAAAGAGGATTGAGGTTCTGCCATGATTCGACGCTCCCTTTCAATCGTCCTGTTTTCAGGAGCTGCACTTGTCGCCCAGGCGCCAAGCAAGGCTGATCCGGCCCCGGTTGCGCCGCCTTCGTCCTCAAGCGTAGATGTGGCCATTATCAAAGCCACACCATATAACCCCGCGATCCGCCGGGATCCGTTCTCTGCACCTCGGGATGAACGACCTGCTGATGCACTTGACGTTCTGGATGACATTGCCGTGAAAGGCATGATCAGAAAGGATGGAAAAAATTTCGCAATTGTTTCCGACAGTCGAGGAAATGTGCGCTGGCTCCCCGTTGGGCATCGCTTTAAGGATGCCGAGATCACCACCATCACCGACAAGGCAGTGACGTTCCACCAATGGGAAATCAACACAACCAACCGTTCCATTTTCAGAACCATCACGAAGACGTTCAAGCGTGAGGAGGGTAAACGATGAATGCTCGCCTGAGTTCCTTGCTGGTCGCAGGGGGCGTGGTCCTGGCGGGGATCCACACGGGGTCCCTCCATGCAGCGCCCGCCACAGAGTCCCAAGCCCGAAAGGTCACCCTGGTTTCCACTTCCCTGGATGCGTCCGGGCCAGGCGCCAAGGTCTTTCTTCATGTGCCTGGTTTGGTGGGGCAGCCCCGGGTTCAGGTCCTGTCCAACCCCCACCGGGTAGTCCTGGACCTCCTGGGAGTGGATCGGGGGACCTCGGTGACGCGGAAGGAACTTGCCCAGCTGGTGCACCCGCTCATCCAGAAGGCACGTTTGGCTCAGTTTTCTGCTGAACCCAGGCCCATTACCCGCCTTGTGCTCGAAGTGGTTCCGGGTACCCAGATCTTGGTGGGGTCCAGCCCAGATGGGATCCAGCTTTTGCTCACCCCTGGTGAAGGTCGAGTACAGGCTCGTTTGGAACCCACCTTGCCTATTCTTGCCAATCCAAACCCGGCTCCGGTCGAAGTGGCCTCCATGCCTGCGACCAAGGTGCTGCCTGAACCCGAGACAATCCCTGCCCCAGCCAAATCGATCAAGCCACTGCCCATCCTCCCCTTACAGGGAGGTTCCTTCCAGTCCTTGCCGCAGTTGGCAGCTTCCACAGTGTTGACTGCAAGCGCTCCAGAGGCCGTCCAGGCTCCGGAACCCGAAAAACCACACGCGCAATCCTCGGGTCGAATGGGTGGAGGAAGGACCCTGGGAGAAGGGCTACCCAGTTACTCCGGGTCCCGGATCACGATTGATCTCCAGAACACTGATATCAGGGATTTCCTCCGGATTCTGGCCGATACCGGCAAACTCAACCTGGTCATGGACCCTGATGTCCAGGGCAACTTCGGATTCAAGTTCACGGACACGCCTTGGGATCAGGTTCTGGATGTCGTGTTAAAAAATGCCGGACTTGGCAAAGAGATCCAGAACGGTGTACTTCGGGTAGCCAAGGTCGAGAAATTGCAGAAGGAAGAAGAGGAGCGCAAGAGGCTCGAGGAAACCAAGGCCCTTGCCGGCCAACTGCAGACCATTACGAGGCCTTTGTCCTATGCCAAAGTTGGCGAAGCTCAAAAGATCCTCAAAGAGTTGCTCACCAAGCGGGGCTCCGTCATTCTGGATGACCGCACGAACACGCTGATCATCACGGATCTCCCCCGGAACATTGCGGTGATTGACGATCTGCTTCAGACCTTGGATATCCAAATCCAGCAGGTCCAGATTGAAGCCCGCATCGTGGAGGCCAACAAGAACTGGCAGCAGGCCTTTGGCGTGCTCTGGCCTCAGAGCCAGGCCAGCGGGGGCAATTCCGCCATCGGCGGAGCAGCAGGAGCGACCTCGCTTTGGAATGGAACCAGTGGTTTCGTTCGGAACGCCTCGAACCAGTCCGCCACGGCCGCGGCCGCGACGACCACCTCTATCGCCAATCCAGCAGGCCAAGTCTGGCTATCCTTCCTCAGTGACCGCTTCAACATCAATGCGGTGCTGCAGGCCATGGAAACCGATGGAACGATCAAGATCGTTTCCTCCCCCAAGCTCGTGACCCAGAACAACAAGAAAGCCACCATTCTCAGTGGTCAGAAGATTCCCTATCCCAGTCAGCAGGGTGGTTCACAGGGTGGTGCCATCACGGTGGCCTTCGTTGACGCGAACCTCCAGCTGGATGTCACTCCCCAGATCACCAATGAAGGCACGATCATCATGGATTTGAAGATCGAAAAGGCGGCGGCCGACTTCACTCAGCAGGTGCAGAACACCCCAACCATCAACCGGAAGTCCATTGAAACCCAGGTGTTGGTGAGAGATGGTGGGACGGCGGTACTGGGCGGGGTCTACATCACCACCTCCCAGGTGCAGAGAACCGGCGTTCCCTTCCTCCAGAACATTCCATTGCTGGGCTTCCTCTTCCGCAATACCAGCAAGCAGGAGCAGAACACCGAACTGCTGATCTTCATCACTCCCCGGATCCTCAGGCAGTAACTGACCCCACCCAATGAAAACGGCCCCGGATGGGGCCGTTTTCATGTGGTCAGCTCAGGCTATTTGGCCATGGGCAGCGTGCGGACCAGGCGCTTGCAGCTGTTGCAGAGGATGGTGAAGTTGTCAGCCTGCTCGAAGTGGTATTTGAAACCGGGATCTTCGTCGACTTTTTCAAGGCGACCGAACTGGTATTCGGCAATTCGCACGCTCTGGGGGGCGGTCAGATCGGCGCCGCAGTGGGTGCAGGAGATGGCGGCCATGCTTGCTCCTCGGGATGGCTGGGTTCAGGAATGGAAAAGTTTCCAGAACCCCCAGCTTAGCAGAGCCAGCGCTGTCAGGCCCACCAGGACCCGCAACAGCACCTTGCCTAGCTGATATGCGACATAGATCACGAAGAGGGCTGCCAGTGATCCCAGGATGAGGAGGAGGGGATCCTTCATGGTTGTTTCCTGCCGGAACTCCAGGCGTAGAACCCCTGGCCGGCCTTGAGCCCGGAGGCGCCTTCGGCGATCTTCCCCTGGAGAACCGGGGGAGGCTGGAAGCGCGCTTCGCCGGCAGCGGCAAGGCCTTCGGCGATTCGAAGTCGGAGATCCAGACCCACGCGGTCCGAGAGTTCCAGGGGACCCACTGGATGACCATAGCCCAGGGTCATGAGGGCATCCAGGTCCTCGGCGGTGGCCACACCGGCTTCCAGCAGCCTCATAGCCTCCAGGCCCTGGGCCAGAGCCATACGGGCAGCGGCGAACCCTGGCTGGTCACGGACCTGCACGACCCGCTTCTGGAGGGCTTGTCCGAGGGCCTTTGTCCTCTCGACCCAGGCCGGGGATGTTCCCGGGGGCACGGCCATTTCCACGACCGCCATTCGGGGCACCGGCACGAAGAGGTGGAAGCCCACCAGCCGTCCCTCCAACCCGGACCGGCAGGCAAGGTCGGCAATCGAAAGCGCTGAAGTGCCTGAAAGCATCAGAAGGTCGGGGCATCCCCATTGGGCTGCCTTGACCAGCACGGCCGCCTTGAGGTCGGGATCTTCCGGGATGGCCTCCAGAAAGGTTGAAGTGCCCTTCAAGACAGCAGGGGTGAAGGGTTCAGCGCGGAGTCTGGCCGAAGCCTGGATCCTGCTGCTGGGCTCCAGCCGTCCCTTGGCCTGGGCCTGGTCCCAACGAGCGTGGATGACCCTCAGACCCAGTTCGGCATGAGCCAGGTCCCGCCCCAGCAGCCGGGTTTCCAGCCCGCATTCTGCGGCCCACTGAGCCGCGGACGTACCCAGGGTTCCTGGGCCCAGGATGGCCAGGACGCCGATCAAGGCTGCTCCTCCGCCGCCGGCCGAAGCATTTTCAGAAGATCCAGGTCCAGATTGCCTTCGGTCATTGATTCGATCCTCCACCCGCTATCATGAACGAAAGGGCCTCCCGTTCGTCACTGCAACCAAGCCCCTCCACCCAGGGCCCAATCCGTCCATGCTTATCGATTACGCCGCCATCACGCATCCGGGCAAGGTCCGGAAGAACAATGAAGATGCCTACCTGCTCAGCGCGTTGGATGGCGAAGAGCCCATCATCAATGGCCCCGCCCGACCCTTGAAGGTGGGTGAGGCTGGCTTGCTGGTGGCGGTCGCCGATGGCATGGGTGGTGCGGCCGCTGGTGAGGTGGCCAGCCGGGAGGGGCTGGCTGCCGTGTCCCTGTTTCTGTTCGGGCACTGGGGCCGCTCGACGCCTTCCAGGATCCTTGAGGCTGAGCTTCTTGAGGCCCTGGAAACTGCGGTGGAGAGGGCCAGCGATGCGGTGCTCCGGTACTCCGACGATGATCGTACCGCCAGGGGCATGGGCTCCACTCTGACGGCGGTGGTTGTATGGAATCAGTGCGCCTACGTAGCCCAGATCGGGGATTCGAGGGCCTACCTGATGAGGTCTGGCCACCTGCATCAGATCACAGAGGATCAGACCCTAGTGAATGACCTCGTGGCCCAGGGCAGCCTTACTCGGGAGCAGGCCCGCACCCATCCTCAACGCAACATGATCACTCAGGCCCTGGGCTCTCCCCAGCCCCTGAGGGTGATCCTTTCCCGGCTGGTCCTGCGTCGGGGGGATCGAATCCTCTGCTGCTCCGATGGCCTGCACGGCGAGGTTCCCGATCCACTTATCCAGGATGTGATGAACAAGTACTACAGCCCAAGGCGCAGCCTGGAGATCCTGGTGGAGGAGGCGCTCGCCCACGGTGGCAGGGACAACATCACTGGAGTCGTCCTGGCGCTCAACGATCCAACCATCCCGCTCCTGGGTGAAGGGGAAACCCTTGACCTGTCGCACCCTGGTCGACCCACCCACGGCCGTGGATTCTGGAACTGGCTTCGTGGACTTATGAGAGGCGGTCAGTCATGAGCATCCTCCAGGGGACAGTGTCCCTAAAACGGTTCCTGGTGCTGGGGCCCGTTCCCGATGAAAAGGACCTTCAGTCTGGTTTGGAGCAGGACCAGTTCCGCCCCTTCCAGGATGGGCTGGAGGAAGAGCGGATGGGCTGGTGCGACTGGCGGAATCCGCTCATTACACCGCCTGACGAGCATTGGGTGAGCCAGGAACGGTTCGCCGTCTTTGGTTTGCGCATCGACACCCGCCGTGTGCCGCCGGCCCTGCTGAAAGCCCACGTGGACCTCCGGCTGCAGAGCCTGCAGAAGGAAAAGGATCTGGCCTTCATCGGCAAGGAGGCCCGCATCTCCCTGGCAGACGAGGTGAAGGTCGAACTTTTGCGCAAGGTACTGCCCACACCCAGGGTGGTAGAGGTGGCCTGGGACCTCAAAGGTGGCATCCTCTGGACCACGGCATCATCGAGCAAGGCCCAAGGCGCCCTCACGAGCCTCTTCATCAAATCCTTTGGTTGCGAGATCCATCCGCTGGCGCCCCTGGTGCTGTCGGGTCGGCTCTGTCCGGAGCTGTCCGTGGAAGTCCTGATGGCCCTGGATCCGCTGGATCTCGAACTCGAGGAAGCCTGAGATGAAGCCGCTTGAACTCATGGAACAGGGGCGCTTCCTCGGCGAGGAATTCCTGCTTTGGCTTTGGCTCCGCAGCATGACCGAGGGCGGTGCCAGCGGTGAGGATGGAGACGGGTCCGGATGCTTCGTGGATGACTCCATCCAACTGGTTTCGGAGCGGGGCGAGGTCAAGGAGATCTCCCTCCGGAAGGGTAATCCTTCCGAGAGCCGCGAGGCCTTCGAGGCCCTCAGCCGCGGGATGCGACCCTCGAAGATGAAGCTGCGACTGCTCTCCGGTGACCTGGAATGGGTCTTCACCCTCAGTGCCGCCACCCTGGACATGGGTACCTTGAAGCTGCCCCCAAGTACCGGCAAGGCGCCCCACGAGCGACTCCATGACCGAATCTTCCTCCTGGAGGAAGGCGCCGGGCACCTCGAACGGCGTCTGAAGATCTTTCTCCGGACAAGAGCGGAGGGCCCTGAAGTCCTGCAGGAGTCCATGCGCACCTGGGTCCGCGCGGGACGATCCGGGGAGGCCATCTCCGCGGGCGAGGCCCCGTGGGAGGCCTGAACGCCCTCGTTTCGGCAGGTTTGTGCCTCTTCCCCGCGGTCGTGCTTTCGGCCGCGGCTGCACAGGACCCTGCCCCGGTGCTGGCGCATGCCACCACCCCCGAGGGACGGGCCATCCTGCTCCGGCTCCAGTTTCGGAAGGGGCTTGGCGTGGAGGGGAAGATGCTGCCCCGGGCCTTCCTCTCCAAGGGCGTCGATCCCGGTGGCTGGGTGCCCTTTGAAAGCCTCAGCCCCGAAGGCAAGCGATGGGCACTGGCCGCCCTCTTTCCCGAGGACCTGTGGCGCCAGGACGAAGTGCGTCATCGAGTCCGGTACCCCGAGGTCGAGTCCGTTTGGACCATGGCCGCTCTGTTCACCGGACACGGTCAGAATTATGACCGCCTCATGGCGGAGAACCCAGACTTGCCCGAAAAGCTCCGTGTGGGAGACCTCTGGCGCATCCCGCGCACCCTGCTTTCCTTGGATCTGGGGGGCGCCGGTCGTGGACCGGACCGGTCCCAGCCGGAAGATGAACTCGATGATGAGGCCCGCGTTTCGGCCTACCGCGGCCTGCTTTCCTTCGGCGAAGACCCCCTGGGCAAGTACGCCGCCTACCGCATGCGCAAAGGCGAAGCGCTCTATTCCAGCGTGGTCATCCGCTACACCGACCGGGTGGATCCCAAGGGCGTGAACGAACTGGCGGATGCCATCGCCCGGCGGAGTGGCATCGAAGACGTACGTGGCATTCAGCCGGGCCAATTGATCAAGATCCCCTTGAAGTTCCTGGCGGATCCCTTCCAGTCGGAAGGCAGCTCTGGTCTGGCCGAGGAGCGGGAGGTCCGGGCCGAGGTCCGCCGCACGGTGCGCGTGGAGGCTGGTCCCAAGCTCAAGGGCGTCCGGATCGTGCTGGACGCGGGACATGGCGGCGTGGATTCCGGGGCCCGGGCCAATGGCATCTGGGAATCCGACTTCGTCTATGACATCGCCATGCGAGTGCGGCGTCTCCTGGAGCAGGAAACCGAGGCCCAGGTGAGCAGCACGATCCGCTATCCCGGCTTGGGCTTCAAGAGCCGCGAGGCGATCGTTACCCCCAGCGGTTCGGCGGAGATCCTCACCACGCCGCCCTTCGCCGTGGACGGAGAAAGCCCATCCGCCATCAGCGTTCACCTACGCTGGGTGCTGGCCAACGACCTGTTCGCCTCCTTCCGCAAGGCCAAAGGCGAGGCGCAGAAGACGCTGTTCCTGAGTTTCCACGCGGACAGCCTGCATCCCTCGGCCCGGGGCTCGATGATCTACGTGCCCAGTGCTGCCCTTGTGCCGAGCACCTTTGCTCTGGGGGGCGCCAAGACCGGCCACGTCTCCGAGGCCCGGCGCTCTGCCTGGGTCGCCTTTACCGGCCGAGAAAAGCTGCAGGGCGAGGCCCGCAGCCGACAGTTCGCCGAGACCCTCCTGAGGGCTCTGCAGAAGGAGCGCATTGCTGTCCATGCGAACCGTCCCATCCGCAATGTCATCTTCCGGAACGGGGGGAAGTGGGTCCCTGCTGTCATTCGCTACAGCACAGGCGCTACCAAGGCTCTCATCGAAGTGTCGAACCTCACCAACGAAGACGATGCCGCCAGTCTCAGGGAGCCGGGTTTCCGGGAGCGTTACGCAGTGGCCGTGGTGAATGCGGTCCGGGCCTACTACCGGAAGTAGCGGGCCCCTTGGAATGGCTGGCCTCGTGGTGCAAAGGTGTCCTTGGACCCTTGGGAAAACGCCTGCTGAGGGTTCACAATCGAGGGGAGGGATGAATGCGGATCCTGCTGGCGTTGCTCCTGCTGACAGGCTTTGGCTGCCGGAAGCCCGAACCATTGGCGCCGCCCCAGGCGCGGCTCATCGTGCGGTTCCTCGACCGCGACGCGGTGCTGGATCTGCCGGCGGTGCCGAACCCCGGCCCCTGGCGCTTGATGAACACGGGCTTGTGGGAACCGCTGGAGGTTCGTTGGAAGGCGGGTGTCCCGAGCATTGGCGCCGCGGTGGTGGGGCGAACGGCCCCGGATTGGGTGCTGCTGGAGGGTCCAGCCCAGGACACGTACCGTGTCGTCATGCGTGGTCCAGGCCCCGAAGAACTCGCCTTGCGCAACGGCCACATGGACCCCGACGAGCGGGATGCCCTGGCCCTATTGGGTGTGCTTTGGGCGCTGAGCTGGGTGCGGCATTGAGTCAGGCCCGGATAGAATGGCCCATCCTTGACCAAGCTTGCTCGGTCCCCCCGACCTTCTCGAGGCATCCATGACCACCTCCCCCCTGGTAGGCATCCTGATGGGCTCCAAGTCCGACTGGGAGACCATGCAGCACGCAGCCATGACGCTGAAGGGACTGGACATTCCCTTCGAGGCCCACGTGGCCAGCGCCCACCGGACACCCGAAAAGGTGGTGGATTTCTGCCGGGGCGCGGAAAGCCGTGGCATGAAGGTCATCATCGCCGCCGCGGGCGGTGCCGCCCACCTGGCCGGGGTTTGCGCCAGCAAGACGCATCTGCCGGTGCTGGGCGTCCCCATGAAAGGCTGGGCCACCGAGGGCATGGATGCACTGCTTTCCACCGTGCAGATGCCTGCGGGCATCCCGGTCGGAACGCTCGCCATCGGCAAGCCGGGGGCCATCAATGCCGCCCTGCTGGCCACCTCCATTCTCTCCCTGAGCGACACCGGCATCAGGGAGCGCTACCTCTCCTACCGGCGGGCCCAGACTGAAACAGCTCTTCAAGACGATGACCTTGAGATGCCATGAGATTCCAAGAATCCAGTTTCATCGGTTGGTGGTGCTGACATGGATTGCGTGCACCTCATCACCCTGTCGGACCGGGCTTCCCGGGGCGAATACCAGGACCAGTCCACGCCTTTGCTGACGTCCTGGCTCCGGGGGCAGGGTGTGCAGAAAGTGACCGCAGCCTTGATGCCGGACGATCCGACCTTGCTGGAACAGGATCTCCGGGCAGCGGTGGACGGTGGCGTTCCGCTGGTGTTGACCTGCGGAGGCACGGGGTTCGGCTCCCGCGATACAACCCCGGAAGCCACCCGGCGGGTCATTGAACGGGAAGCGCCCGGCATCTGCGAACTGATCCGCGCCAAGGGCGGCCACCCGCTCGCCTTCGCCAGTCGGTCGGTCTGCGGAATCGCGGGGCGGACGGTCGTCCTGAACCTGTCGGGACGCCCAGCGGCGGCCCTGGAGCAGATCCAGCTGGCCTGGCCCCTGCTGCTCCATGCGGTGGCCGTTCTGCGCAAGGAAGGGGAGGCCGGGGGGCCCTGCACGTGAAGGTCTGGGCAAGGATCAATCACGTAGGCTGGGTGCACCTCTGGCGCCGGCGCGAGGATTTCGATGGCGCCGCGCCTTCGGCCCACTTTCTCAATGGGCGGACGGACCCACGCTGGGCTGAAGCCACGCTGACCGGCGAACAACGGCGGGCACTGGAGGCCGGGGACCTGGTGGAGATCGAGGATCCTGGCTTCTTCCCTGAGGATGCTTGAGCTTCAGGGGGCAGGGACCGCCGCAGACTCCAGCCGGTGGTAGAGCGCCAACATGGAGCAGCTCAGCCAGAGATTGAGCATCCCTCCGGCAAGGTTGAAGATCCAAAAGGCCGGGTGCCTCAGTCGCACCATGGCTGAAGGACCCAGGTCGGGATCCACCATCGGCAACAGGCGATCCAGAGCCCAGCTGGCGGCCACCTGATAGACCAGGGCCACGAGGAGCATGGCCAGGACGGCCTGGATGATGCGGGGCCACTGGCGGGCCATGGCAGCCTGGCTCCACTTCAAGGCGGGCAGGAGCGCCTCGCCTCGCAACAGCATGCGCATCGGCGCCCACCCATACAGCGTCAGGACCACGATCCCCGGGATCAGGAAAAGAAGCAGGCCCAGGCCGATGGCGACACTGAGGCCGACTCGGACAAGGAAAGTCTTGAGCCAGCGGGCATCGAAGGCCTCCTGCCAACTTCTGACCGGATTCTCTGGAGCATTCACGCTTTCGGCATCCAGCAGTGCCTGCAGTCGAGGGATGAAGTACATCTCGAGGGGCAGCAGACCTGCCAATCCGAAGATCGGCTGGAGGAGAGGATTCGGGCCCGCGCCGGAGGCCAGTTCCAGGGCCGGGCCGAGCTGGGCCAAGGCCATGGCCATCAAGGTAAGGGCCACGGCCTGAAACGGATGTCGCCGAATGAAGGCGAGGCCTTCGCGCAGGACGCCGAGGTGGGAGAGGGGAGATTCACTCATCCTTCCAGCCTAGCTTCATCCCTGGGCTATCATCATCGGCATCATGTCGTACGAAGCTCCCTGTCTCCTGGTGGCCAGCCCCGCGCTCCTGGATCCCCACTTCCTGCACTGCGTCGTGCTGATTGTTGAACATGACGAAGAAGGAGCTCTGGGATTGATCCTCAACCGCCCGCTGCCCTTGGCTCTGGCCCAGGTCAGCGAGGAAGGCGGCATGACGTACAACGGTTCCGATGAGGCCTCCGCCTGGCGCGGAGGGCCCGTGGACCCCCAGCGGGGGATCCTGCTGGTGCAAGGGGGGCTGCCGGAGGAGGAGGACACCGTGGTGGACCTGACCCATTTCGTCAGCCATCGCAAGGATCTGCTCGAGTCCCTGCTGGGCGACCCCTCGGCAAGATACCGGCTGTTCCTTGGTTACGCCGGTTGGAGTCCCGGCCAGCTGGATCAGGAACTGGAGATGGGAGCCTGGACCCGTCGCCCCATCGTGTCCGAATGGTTGATGCACCCCGACCCCACAGGACTTTGGCAGGCTGCCCTCAGCAGCGGCGCCAACGGTTGAGATGGATGGTTTTCATGGGTGCTGGGGCCTTAGGCTGGATTATAATTCTATTAATAATAATTATTATTAACTGTAATTTATAGATGTGATTTATTTGTTTATGCAAAATAGTCAGGTTCACGAGATGCAAATTCGGAGGAACCGATGTCCTGGAAGCGAGTCATTTGTTGCGGTTTGTCCCTTGGTGCAGGAGTCCCCCTGCTGGCTCAAGGCAGCAGCCCCGTAAATGATTCAGGCGCCACCGCCTGGATGCTCACCTCCACCACCCTTGTGCTCCTCATGGTGCCGGGGCTGGCCATGTTCTACGGCGGGCTGGTCCGCACCAAGAACGTGTTGGGGACCATGATGCATTCCTTCGCGGCCATGGCCGTGGTGGGCGTGCTGTGGGCCGTCGTCGGGTATGCCCTCAGCTTCGGGCCCAATGCCCTGGGTGGCCTCATTGGCTGGAGCCGGGGTCTGGTGCTGCTTCGCAGCATCGACCAGACGATCCTGCCTGTCGGCGTTCCTGAGTACGCCTTCGCCATGTTCCAGGGGAAATTCGCCATCATCACCCCGGCCCTGATCGCCGGTGCGGTGGCTGAGCGGATCTCCTTCCGCGGCTGGGTCTGTTTCATCACGCTCTGGGTGATCTTCGTGTACTGCCCCCTGTGCCACTGGGTCTGGGCTTCCGACGGCTACTTCTTCAACCTCGGGGCGAAGGGTGCCATCGACTTCGCGGGCGGCACCGTCGTCCACATCTCTTCGGGCGTCGCCGGCCTCGCCCTCGCGCTCTACCTGGGCGCCAGGCACGGGTACCCCAAGACGGCCATGTCCCCGAACAACCTCACTTTCACCCTCATCGGTGCCGGCCTGCTCTGGGTGGGCTGGTTCGGCTTCAACGCGGGGTCCTCCATCGCCTCGAATCTGGATACGGCCCGGGCCCTTACCGTAACCCAGGTCGCGGCGGCCACCGGCGCCCTTACCTGGGTGCTCATCGAGACGGTCATGCATGACAAACCCACCAGCCTGGGCATGGCCTCCGGCATCCTGGCCGGCCTGGTGGTCATCACCCCCGCCGCGGGCGTGGTGCAGGTGGGTGGCGCCATCGCCCTTGGCGCCATCGCGTCCTGTTGCTGCTTCGGCATGATCCTTCTGAAGAACCGCCTGGGTTACGACGACTCCCTGGATGCCTTTGGTGTCCATGGCACCGGTGGCATCGTCGGAGCCCTGGGCCTGACGTTCTTCATTCGCGATTCCTGGTGGGCGGAAGCTGCGGCTAAGAGCCCAGGCTGGGGCATCCTGGCCCAGCTGAAGGTTCAGGCCTTCGCTGTGGGCACCACCATCGTGTTCTCCGTCTGCATGACGCTCATCATCGCCTTCCTGGTCGAGAAGTTCGTCGGCTTCCGGGTGAGTGAGGCCGTCGAGAAGACGGGCCTCGACCACGACATCCACGGCGAGCGCGCCTACGGCCTGAACAACCTGAACTAAGAGGATCCGATGAAGCTCATCACCGCCATCATCCCAGAAGAAAAACTCGACGAAGTCCGCGAGGCACTGATCGAGGCCGAGATCGAGCGCATCACTGTGTTGCGGGTCAGCGGCCACGGGCGCCAGCAGGAGATCGTGGTCCAGCGCGGCAAGAAGGTGGTGCCCAACCTGATCCCCAAGGTGCAGATCACCATCGCCTGCAACGACGCCTTCGAGGACATCACCGTGGACACCATCATCCGCACCGCCCGGCACGGCGGGGGCGAGGTGGGCGATGGCAAGATCTTCGTCCAGGACCTGAATGAGTGCATCCGCATCCGCACCGGGGAACGGGGCGGGCAGGCCATCTGAAGTCCCGGCCCGCTGAACCAAACGATTGTTCGGACAGGCGCTTTGCTTTCTCAGCTACCGGGACCACAATCACCCCAGAGGAGAACCCATGAGTGGCATCTACAAGAAAGTCGAGATCGTAGGCACTTCCGCAGTCGGCTTCTCGGAGGCGGTGACGATGGCCGTTGAAGAGGCTGGCAAGACGATCCACCACATGGCCTGGTTTGAAGTCGTCGAACAGCGGGGGCGGATCCAGGACGGGAAGGTCGCCGAGTTCCAGGTCACCGTCCGCATCGGCTTCAAAGTGGACCGCTAGCAGGGAGGCCGTGCTTCCGGTGCTCTCGACGGGAAGGTCCTGACCGGTGCGTTCCATCGTCTGGTTCCGCGGCAAGGACCTTCGCGTCACAGACCATGGCCCGCTGGCGGAGGCCGCGGCCGCAGGTGAGGTGATTCCGCTGTTCGTGCTGGATCCCTGGTTCTTCGCACCCGCCAGGGCCCGGGAACTGCCTCACCGGATGCAGTTCCTCCTCGATTCTCTGCGGGCGCTGGAAGCGGATCTGGCCAGGCTGGGCTCGCGCCTGCTGGTGGTTGCGGGGCGCAGCGTGGAGGTGGTGCCCCGTCTGGCGAGCCAGTGGAGGGCGGATCAGGTGCTGGCCCACCGCTGGGTCGAGCCCCTTGGCCGGGAACGGGATCGGCGTGTGACCCTAGCCCTGGGCAGCGCAGGCATCGCCTTCCACCTCCTCGAAGGTGAAACACTGCTGCCGCCAGGCTCTGTGCGGAACGGACAGGGGGACATGTTCCGCGTGTTCACCCCCTTCTCCAGGTCCTGCTGGACGCGGCTGGACCTGGGACAAAGACCGCCGGGGCCGCCGCCGCTTCCCATGGTTCCAGGCGGGCTCGAGGTGGAGGTGGTCCCCATCCCGTCCCTGGCGGAACTCGGGATCCCCTTCAATGCGCGCATCCAGCCGGGCGGTGAAGGGCAGGCCCAAGCCCGGATGCAGGCCTTTCTGGAGGGACCCATCGGGACCTACGGCACGGACCGGGATCGCATGGATCGCGCCGGCACCTCCCGGCTGAGCGCGGACTTGAAGTTCGGAACTCTGCCCGCGCGCAGGCTCTGGCAGGCCGCCGCCGCAAGCGAACCGAGTGAATCAACACCCCGTTTCCTGAATGAACTGCTCTGGCGCGAGTTCAGCCACCATCTGCTCTGGGAACGGCCAGACCTGCTTGAGGGCCCCTTCCGCAAGGTGTTCCAGGGGTTCCCGTGGCGGGACGACGCGGCGGGCTGGCAGGCCTGGACTGAAGGACGCACTGGCTACCCCGTGGTGGATGCGGCCGCTCGGCAACTGCGGGCCGAAGGTTTCGTCCACAACCGGGCCCGCATGGTGGCCGCCAGTTTCCTGACCAAGCATCTGCTGATCGACTATCGGCTCGGGGAAGCGCACTACCTGAAATGGCTCACGGACGGGGACTGGGCCCAGAACAATGCGGGCTGGCAATGGAGCGCCGGCTGCGGCTGCGATGCCCAGCCCTGGTTCCGCATCTTCAACCCGGTCACCCAGGGCAAGAGGTTCGACCCTGAGGGCAGCTACGTCAAGCGCTGGCTGCCCGAGCTGGCGAACTGCCCCGTGGCCCACATCCATGAGCCCTGGAAGGCGCCTGGATCCCTGAGGCTTCGGCTGGACTACCCCAACCCCATCGTGGACCATGCCCTGGCCCGTGAGCGGTTCCTGGCCACCGCCAAAGGTCATCTGGGACAAGGAAGGCCCTGATAGAGTGGATAGGGATGCTTCTATTCATTCACCTTCGATGACTTACAGGTTGTTCATGCACACCATCCAATTCGACGGCAAGACCCCGGGTTCCGCAGCGTGTGAACGGGAGACCGCGCTCCTGGCAGCCAGCGTGAAGGCCTCCGTGCCCTTGCCCCACCGGTGTGGCGGCCATGCCCGCTGCGGCACCTGCGTCGTCACGGTCGTGGAAGGGGCCGAACAGCTCAGTGAGATGGGCGCCGCCGAAACTCGTGTCCTCAAAGCCCTGAAGGCGAACCCGGACCAGCGCCTGGCCTGCCAGACCTGGGCCCGGGGCGACGTGAGCGTGAAGTACTGACGCGCTCCTAGCCGACGGGACGTCGCCCCTCCATCGCACGGTCCAGGGTCAGTTCGTCGGCGTACTCAAGGTCACTGCCGATCGGCAAGCCCAGTCCGATCCGGGTGGTGCGGATGCCGATGGGCTCCAGCATCCGCGCCAGCCAGCTGGCGGTGGCTTCGCCATCCACCGTGGGGTTGGTGGCCAGGATCACTTCCTGGATGGCCTGGTCCTCCAGTCGCTTCAGGAGTTCGCGGATACGCAACTGATCGGGCCCCACGCCCCGTAGGGGGGAGATGAGGCCACCCAGGACATGGTAGCGGCCCCGGAAATGGCCACTGCGCTCGAAGCTGAGCACGTTCGAGGCTTCCGCCACGATGACCAGGCTTGTGGGGTCCCGGCGGGGATCCAGGCAGATGGGGCAGGTGGGCTGGTCCGTGAATGCGCCGCAGACGTCGCAGAAGCCTACCTTCTCGGCGGCCTGCTGGAGCTGATGGGCTAGGTGGGCCATGGCCTCAGGACCCTCCTTGAGCAGGTGAAGGGCCATGCGCTGGGCGGATTTGGCGCCCACGCCCGGCAGCTTCTGGAGGCTTTCGACCACGGCCTCAAGGGGCGGCGGAAGCTTCACGGATCAGAGCCCCAAGCCTGGCAGGTTGAGGCCAGCCCCCATGCCGCCCATCTGCTTCTTCATGGATTCATCGACCTTGGTGGCGGCGTCGCGGAAGGCGGCGAGCAGGAGATCCTCCAGCATGGAAGGATCCTCGGGGTCCATGGCGTCCTTGGCGATGGCAAGGCCCACCAGTTCTTTGGAACCATTGAGGGTGACTCTCACGAGTTCGCCACCGGCGGTGCCATCGACCCGCAGATTGGCCTGGGTCTCGGCCAGTTTCGCCTGCATCTGCTGGGCCTGTTTCATCAGGAATCGCATATCCATGGGATCAACCTCCGGGTGGAATGTCGTGGGGGGGGCAGGGATGGCCATGGAGGGCTGGCCAGTGGATACGGCGCAGCCGCCTGGCAAGCCAGAGCATGAAGAAGTATCCAACAGGAATGGCCAAGATCGTACAGATCGTCCCGCCGATGAGGTACGACTTCAGGACGGGCCGCAGCATGGTCGTCATGGCTTCGAAGCCGTTCCACGTAAGGAAGCTCCGCCAACCGATCTCATGCCAGTGGACCTTGGCCAGGTTCGCACTGCTGAACCGTCCCCGCACGAGGTTGCCCACCCAGACGCTGGTGGTGGCCATGGGCACGACCGTCCAGGGATTGTTGATGAGCATGGCCATGATCATCAGGGGGCGATGCAGACGCCTGAAGATCAGACAGAAAAGAAAGACCATGCCTGTGTGGAGACCAAGCAGGGGGTTCCATGCAACGGAGAGCCCCAGACAGAAACTCCAGGCCAGCTGCTCGGGGCTCAACTCGGGATGGAGGATATGCGCCTTCAAGCGGTTCCAGAGCCCCTTGGGGGGTGCCGGCGGGGCAGGGGGTGGAATGAACGACTCTGTGGGCTCAGTCATGGGCGAAGTGGTCGAATCCGAGGTCCGGCAGGGCGCGCGTTCCAGTCCCATCATAGACGAGCAGGGGTGCCGGCCCTCGGCTGACGGCGCGACCCACCGGAATCAGGGACTGACCAAGTCGGCTTTCCAGCTCAGTCTGGGGGAGGTCCGAGCCAAAACACCGGGCATAGTCCTCGCCACCCTGGAGGGTCTCCTCGTCCAGGCTGCCCTCCACTTGGATGCTGAGTCCCGAGGCCTCGGCCAGGTTGCGAAGATCCCGGCTCAAGCCATCGGACAGGTCCAGGCAGGCATGGACTTCGGGCATGGCCGCCAGTTTGAGCCCCAGGCCCAGATCTGGACTGGGGTTCAGGTGTGCAGCCAGGTCCGGATCTGGTCGATGGGGATCCCAGCGCTGTCCGGCCTGCAGTTTCCGAAGGCCCCTCAGGCTGGCCCCGGGACGCTGGTCCACATAAATCCTGTCACCGGATTTGAGACCATCCCGCCTCAGCCATCGCTGGGCGAACCCGAAGGCCGTGATTCCCAGGCCCAGGCCCGAGGGGCGGCCCACCGTATCGCCTCCCAAAACCTCGACACCAGCTTCCCGCGAGGCTGCCGCCAGTCCCTCCAGGAAAGTTTCGAGCCAGGCCCCCTCGATCCCGGAGCCCAGGGCCAGAGTGAGTGTGAAGCCGAAGGGTCGCGCCCCGGAGGCGTCCAGATCCGAGAGATTCACCATCAGGAGCTTCCGGGCCAGCAATTCCGGTGGATGCCACTGGAGGTTGAAATGCTGGCCGGATTCCATGAGGTCCGTGGTCACCAGCAGCCTCTGGCCTTGGGGCGTGGGGGGCAGGAGGCCACAGTCATCCATCAGGCCGCCGCCTCCGGGCAGCAGTTCCCGGATCCGGGCAAGAATCCCCGATTCCCTCAAGGGCATGAATGGACCTCCGTCACAAGTCCAGTCTCCCACCTTCCCGGAGACGAGGCGATGCTTGGCCGCGGGCGAGGGCGATGCTAGGTTTATTAGGCACGCCCAAGCCGGGCTCTGATGGAATCTTGAGGAGAAAACCATGGCCATTACCAAAGTCTGGATCGAAGACGGTTGCATTGTGTGCAACGCCTGCGAGGCTGAGTGCCCCGACGTGTTCCACGTCACCGATACCAGCTGCAATGTCAACGGCTCCGTGCGCGAGGACGGCGTCGACAACGAGAACCGCGACGAGATGAGTCCGCTGTCTGGCAGCGTTGGTACTGACATGGAAGCCGCTATCGAAGCTGCTGCCGCCAGCTGCCCGGTGGAAGTCATCAAGTTCGAGAAGGCCTAGGACTGAAGCTGCTCTACCGGTTCAGACAGAAAGGGCGCCGAGAGGCGCCCTTTCTGTGGTTCCTGAAGGCTGAAGCCTACTCCTTCAGCCCCACGTTCACTTCGAATTCCCCGAAGTCGGTCCTGAAGGGGATGGCGATGCAGGGGATGTCGCCACTGCGGCTGATCTTGTGGCCCTTGCCGATGACGACCGTGGGCACTGAGATGGACAGGCTGAACCCGTCCTGGATCAGCAGACGGCGGGCGTCCCCCACCACGATGTTGCCGATCTCGCCGATGGCATCCTCCACGCTTCTGTCCAGGGTGGCGATCTCCTCCATGAGCATGTTGCTGGCAATGCGGCAGGCCAGCTGGGAGGGGAAGCTGAGGATGATCGAGCCAGACGTATCCCCCGTAATGCCGATGATGGCGGAGATGTCGTAGGTGGTGATGAGGTCCTCTTTCACCGAGAGCCCCACCTTCTCGGCAGCGATGCTGGCCATCATCTCCAGGCTGCGGAGGGTGGATTCGATGAAGGGATTGATGAAGGCGACGTTCATGGTGCCCCAGGAAAGGTGACTGCCCCTTTTTCGGGAGGGTCACTCCTGGACATGACTTCTGGCATTGAGGGAGTGGCTTTCCCGCGTCAACATGGAAATTCCCCCGGGAGAAACCCATGCTCATCCGCCTGCAGGCCGACCTCAAGACCGCCATGCTGGCCAGGGATGCCGCCCGGACCCAGGTGCTCCGCATGGCCCTGGCAGCCTACAAGAACGAGGCTGTGGCCAAGGGACTGGGTCCCCAGGGCACCCTGCTGGAAGCCGATGCCCTGGCAGTCTTCAAGCGGCTGGTGAAGTCGCGGGAGGACAGCATCGCCCAGTTCGAGAAGGTGGGGCAGGTGGACCGTGCCACCCAGGAGCGGGCCGAAATCGAGCTGTTGAAACCCTATCTGCCGGCCATGATCGAAGGGTCGGCCCTGGAAGCGGCCGTGAAGGCTGCCATCGCCCAGAGCGGGGCCACTTCCAAGAAGGACCTGGGGCTGGTGATGAAGGCCCTGCAGGCCGCCCACGGGGGCGCCATCGAAGGGAAGGCCGCCAGTACGCTGGTGCAGTCGCTGCTGGGGTGACCTTCAGGGGGACCGCCTGCTCCCGGCGTTCGTGAGGTACCCCCGGGCCACTCATCGGATGCCGGGCAGAGCCAGGCTGTCTGCTCTGAATCGAAGCGAGGCGGGGCGCGCACCTGCGTTAGACTTGAAGGTTTGAGGCCCCCATGAAGCAGTCGAAGCTCCTGATCCAGACCCTGCGCGAAACGCCCCGCGATGCGGATGTGGTCAGCCAACAGCTCATGATGCGAGCCGGCATGATCCAGAAGGTGGCCGCCGGCATCTACAGCTACCTGCCGCTGGCCTTCCGCAGCATCCGCAAGTTCGAGGAGATCGTGCGCGAGGAACTGGCCAAGGACGGCTGCCAGGAACTGCTGATGCCCGCAGTGCTGCCGGCGGACCTCTGGCAGGAGAGCGGCCGCTGGAAATTCTATGGCGACGAGCTGCTGCGCTTCTGTGACCGCAAGGCCAAGGCCGAGATGGCCGAGCGCCGGAAACGGGGCGAACAGCCCGACGAGCGGGACTTCTACAATTTCTGTCTGGGCCCCACGCACGAGGAGGCAGTCACCGACATCGTGCGGAAGAACGTGCGCAGCTACAAGCAGCTGCCCATGAACCTGTATCAGATCCAGACGAAGTTCCGGGACGAGCGGCGGCCCCGCTTCGGCCTCATGCGGGGCCGCGAGTTCACCATGAAGGATGCCTACTCCTTCCATGTGGATGATGCCTGCGCGGACCGCGGCTACTGGGCCATGTTCAACGCCTACACCCGCATCTTCAGCCGCCTGGGCGTCAAGTTCCGCCCCGTGGAGGCGGACAGCGGCGCCATCGGCGGCAGCTTCACCCACGAGTTCCATGTCCTGGCGGGCAGCGGCGAGGATGCCATCCTCAGCTGCGACGCCTGCGACTACACCTCGAACATCGAGAAGACGGAGGCCCCGGCACTGAGCGCAGGCGACCATGGTCCGGCCTTCGACTTGAGGCGGGACCACTTCTGCACGCCCGGTGTGGTGGGGCAGGTGGAACAGGCCGCGGGGATGCAGGACGCGGAGCATGACGGCATGCCCCTCACGCAGACCAGCAAGTTCTTCCTCTACCGGGCCACCTTGGCCGACGGCGCCTCGAAGCTGGTGGGCGCCATCCTGCGGGGAGACCACGAGATCAACCCCGTGAAGGTGAAGAACTTCATCGGCGCCGCCGACATGGAATTGATGCCCCTGGAGGAGGCCGAAGCCTTCACGGGCGCCAAGACCGGCTTCATGGGGCCCGTGGGGCTCAAGGACGTGACCTGCCTGGTGGACCGCAGCCTCGAGGGAGCCGTCAACCTCACCTGTGGCGCCAACCGAACGGATTACCACCACTTCGGCCTCGACCCAGCCCGGGACCTGCCCGGCTGCAGCTTCACGGATCTCCGAATGGCCGCCGAGGGCGACGCCTGCACCCGCTGCGGCAAGGGGAAGTACCAGGCCTTCCGGGGCATCGAGGTGGGCCAGGTGTTCAAGCTGGGCCTCAAGTATTCCAAGGCCATGGGTTGTACCTTCCTGGATGAGCAGGGGAAGGAGAACCCCATGGTCATGGGCTGCTACGGCATCGGCATCACCCGCACGGTAGCCGCCGCCGTGGAGCAGAACTACGATGCCGACGGGATCATCTGGCCCTGGCCCATCTCCCCCTATCAGGTCCATGTGGTTTGCCTGGATCCGGGCAGCGCCGAGGTGGCCGCCGTGGCCTGCCAGGTGGAGCAGGACCTGGAGGCCGCCGGCTTCGAGGTTCTTCACGACGATCGCGAGGGCCTCAGCCCCGGAGCCAAGTTCAAGGATGCAGACCTGCTGGGGTTCCCACTGCGCATGACGGTCGGCGCCAAGGGGCTCAAGGATGGCATCGTGGAACTTCGCGACCGCCGCACCAAGGAAGTGGTCAAACTCAAGCCTGAAGCCGCCGTGGCGGAGGTTTCCGTGGCACGGGACCGGATCATGCTGGAGCTGGAAACCGCGGGAGGGCGCTGATGGCTGAAGGCCGGATCCACCTCACCACCTTCATCGAAGGGGTGCTGGTCCATGGCCAGCAGACGCCCTTCGTCCTGCTGGTGCCTTCCCCTCACAGCCCCCACCGGGGTCTGCTCATGCCGGCCCAGATTCCCTGGTCACCAGGGTTCCTGCCGACGTCCCTGCTGAATGCGCAGATCGAGGCCGCCTGGGGCATGCCCTTCCGGTTCGTGGACAAGTCCGTCCTGCCCGTGGTGTTCGATGAGCGCACCAGCCGGTTGCCAACGCCCTGGCTGCTGCGGCTGGAGGGCCTCGAGGGCCAGCAGCGGCTCTACCTGAGTCACCTGCTCAGGACCAAGGCTCCGGAGGACCTGCTGCCTCCCCCACCACCAGGGGGCCAGTGGTTCAGCGACAAGGGACTGGTCAGTGCGGATCTGCTTCCGGGTGTCCGCCGTCTCTGCCAGTCCGCCCTTCAGGCGATCCTGGAAGGTTGAGGTTCCAATTTTTTGCCGCTCCAACGAAAATCGGCGCCTTGGCGCCGATTTTCGCGAGGGGCTTCCCCCGGAAGGTCAGTGCTGTTCAAACGCGTTGAAGAAGTAGCTGACCTCGAACTTCGCGCTTTCGGGCTTGTCGCTGCCATGGGTGGCGTTGCGGCCGATGCTGGCGCCGAAGCGCTTGCGGAGGGTCCCTTCGGCGGCGTTGGCGGGGTTGGTGGCGCCCATGAGCTCCCGCCAGCGCAGGATGGCATTCTCGCCTTCCAGCACCATGATCACCACCGGGCCCTCGCACATGAAGGTCTCCAATTCCGCGTAGAAGCCCTTGCCCACATGCTCGTGGTAGAAGCCCTGGCAGATGGCAGGGTTCAGCCGGGTGAGTTTGAGGCCCACGACCTTCAGCCCGCTCTGCTCGATGCTGCTGATGATTTCTCCCACATGGCCGTCCTTGACGGCGTCGGGCTTGACGATGGCAAAGGTGCGCTCAATGGCCATTGGTACCTCCAGAATCCAAACGACCAGTCTGACCTGCGCGGGTAACTTCGGCAACCACGGATGCTTGGACTTGAGTGCTGGCGCTGGGAAATGGGGATCCACCGCGCTACAATCAACGGTTTACGCGACTGGACGGCTGCATGCTCGACAACCTCCTCAAGAAACTCATCGGTTCCAAGAACGACCGGGAGCTGAAGCGTCTGTGGTCGAGGGTCAAGGCCATTAATGATTTCGAGCCAGCCCTCACCGCCCTCAATGATGAGGCACTGAAGGCCAAGACCCCCTACTTCAAGGAGAAGCTGGCCAGCGGCGCAACCCTGGAGGACATCCTGCCCGAGGCGTTCGCGGTGGCCCGCGAGGCCAGCCGGCGCGTCCTCAAGATGCGCCACTTCGATGTGCAGCTCGTGGGCGGGATGGCCCTGCACGAAGGCAAGGTCGCCGAGATGCGCACCGGTGAAGGCAAGACCCTCACCGCCACGCTGCCGCTCTACCTGAACGCCCTGGCGGGCAAGGGCGCGCACCTGGTCACGGTCAACGACTACCTGGCCCGGCGTGATGCCGAGTGGATGGGCCGTCTCTACACATGGCTGGGCCTCAGCGTCGGCATCATCCAGCACGGGCTCGACGACCAGCAGCGGCGGGATGCCTATGCCTGTGACATCACCTACGCGACCAACAACGAGCTGGGCTTCGACTACCTGCGCGACAACATGAAGTGGGACCTGGAGGAGTTCACCCAGCGCGGCTTCAACTACGCCATCGTGGACGAGGTCGACAGCATCCTCATTGATGAGGCCCGCACACCACTCATCATCGCGGGCAGCAGTGAGGAGGATACTTCCAAGTACTTCCGCATCGACGCCATCATCCCCAAGCTCAAACCGGAAACCCATTTCAAGGTCGATGAGAAGGACCGCCAGGTCACCCTGACCGATGAAGGCATCCACCACGCCGAACACCTGCTCGGCGTGACCAACCTCTACGAGCCGACCAGCATCGAGACCCTGCACGGCCTCAACCAGGCGCTCCTCGCCCACAACCTCTACAAGCTGGATGTGGATTACATGGTCCGCCCCAAGGAGGATGGCAAGGGCATGGAGGTGGTCATCGTGGACGAGTTCACGGGACGCGCCATGCCGGGCCGCCGCTGGTCCAACGGCCTGCACCAGGCCATCGAGGCGAAGGAGGGCGTGGAAGTCAACGCCGAGAACCAGACCCTCGCCACCGTGACCTTCCAGAATTTCTTCCGCATGTACCGTTCCCTGGCCGGCATGACCGGCACGGCCGAGACGGAAGCGACGGAGTTGCACTCCATCTACAAGCTGGACGTGCTGGTGGTGCCCACCAACATGCCCATGATCCGCAAGGATTTCGCGGACACCGTCTATTCGACCCGCGCCGGGAAGAAGAAGGCCATTGTGGAAGAGATCCGGGAGCTGCACACCAAGGGCCAGCCCATGCTGGTGGGGACTGCGAGCATCGACAGCAGCGAGGACCTGGCCGACGCCCTCAAGGCCGCCCGCATTCCCCACGTGGTGCTGAACGCCAAGCACCATGAGCGGGAAGCGGAAATCATCGCCCAGGCTGGCCGCAAGGGGGCCGTCACCATCGCCACCAACATGGCCGGCCGTGGCACCGACATCATCCTCGGTGGCAATCCCGAAGGCCTGGCCCGTCTCGAGGCCAAGAAGAAGAACCTGACCCTGTATGACGAGGAGGGCTTCGAAACCCCCGAGTTCTCTGCCCTGGTGGAGCAGATGCGGGAGCAGACCGCTGCCGAGCATGTGGAAGTTGTCTCCCTGGGAGGTCTGCACATCCTGGGCACGGAGCGCCACGAAAGCCGCCGCATCGACAATCAGCTCCGGGGCCGGGCCGGACGCCAGGGCGACCCCGGCTCCAGCCGCTTCTACCTGTCCCTCGAGGACGACCTGATGCGGATCTTCGGAGGCGACCGCATCAAGAACCTCATGGGCGCCATGGGCATGAACGACGACGAACCCATCGAAGCAGGCATGGTCACGCGCGCCATCGAGCGCAGCCAGAAGCGTGTGGAAGCCCACCACTTCGAGATCCGCAAGCACCTGCTCGAGTACGACGACGTCATGAACAAGCAGCGCATCTTCTTTTACGGACTTCGCACCGAGATGCTGAAAGGCAACACCAAGGACTACGTGCTGCGGGTGGCCGCCGAGATCGCCGAGGGCATCGCCAACGACTTCCTGCCCGACAAGGGCGAGCGGGACCTGGCCGGCTTCCGGGAGCGCGTGGAGCAGCTCTTCACCCTGACCGGCGAGGAGGTGGATGCCATCGGGCAGATGGTTCAGGCCCAGGCCAGCGAAGCGCTGGGCGCCCTGGTACAGCGCTACTACGAGGGCAAGGACGAGCGCCTGGGTGGCGAGGGGATGCGCAGCTACGAGCGCTGGTCCATCCTCCAGATCATTGACGCAGCCTGGAAGCGCCATCTGCTGGTCATGGATCACCTGAAGGAGGCCATCGGCTTCCGTGGCTACGGCCAGAAGGATCCACTGGTGGAGTACAAGCGCGAGAGTTACGAGTACTTCGAGCAGATGCGTTTCGGCTACGAGGATGAGATCATCTCCTACTTGTACCGTGTGGAGCCACAGCCGGCCTACATGCCGGACGAGGACTTCTTCCGGGGTCCCTCCGAGACCATCGAGCTGGGTCCCGATGAGCAGGGCAACCTGCCAGAAGGCATCCAGCGGGTCCTGAGGTTCACTGCCGGCGGCCTGGAAGACTGACCGCCTCAGGCGGTTCCATCCGTGAAGGTTCCCGGGGGTCGCAGGGCCCCCGTGATTTTCCTGGGCCAGCGCCTTCGCGCCTGCTGCACACTAGGACCATGGAACTCATCGTTGTCACTGGCTACTCGGGCGCAGGGCGGCACTCGGTGCTGGGCGCCCTGGAGGACAGTGGCTGCACGGCCCTGGACAACGTGCCGCCTCGCCTCCTCGGGCCCCTGCTCGAACTGGAAGCCAAGCTGCAACCCAACCGCGAACGGCTGGTGGTCGGCATGGACAGCCGCCAGCCGGATTTCGTCGACGATTTCGCACCCCTGCTGGACCGCCTTAATCATGTCCAGGTTCCTGTGCAGGTGGTGTTCGTGGAGGCCTCGGAGGCGGTGCTGTTGCGCCGCTTCTCCGAGACCCGGCGCCCCCATCATCTGGCCCAGCAAGGCACGGCCGAGGAAGGCATCCGCAAGGAACGGGAACTGCTCGCGCCCATCCGGGCCCTGGCCAGCACGATCATCGATACGAGTCAGCTCAGCCTGTCGGAGCTCCGCCTGCGGATCGCCTCCCTCGTGCCCCAGGTGCCCTCTCGCAACACCGCCGTGCGGCTCCTGAGTTTCGGCTTCAAGCGTGGCGTTCCGGCAGACGCGGACGTGATCCTGGACGCCCGTTTCCTGCCCAACCCCTTCTACGTCGAGGCCCTGAAACCCCTCACCGGCCGCGACTGGCCCGTCCAGGAGTACCTGCTGGAGTCCCCGGACTACCGGGAGTTCCTGGAACGGGCTGAGTCCTGGCTGCGCTGGTCCCTGCCCCTGGTCCAGCAGGAGGGCCGGGCCTACCATACGCTTGCCATCGGCTGCACCGGCGGCCAGCACCGGTCCGTGGCGCTGGTGGAGATGCTGGCGCATCGGCTTCGGGGTGCTGTGGCGGCCCTGACGGTCCGGCACCGGGAACTAGAGGGCTGAGTCTCCCCCGGTGAACACGACCCCGCGTTTCGCCAGGTCGGCGCGGATGAAGTCCCAGGCGCCGGGCTCCTGACCTACGAATTCGGGCGGGCTGATGCCCTTGCGGGTATAGCCGCCCTGGGCCACCAGGCGCACGGCGGCCGTGCAGGTGTAGCCCGTGGTGCGGGCCATGGAAGTGGTCCGGGTCGCCCGGTCGTACCGGTCCAGGAGGTTCAGTACCTTGCGGATCTTCCTGCCGTCCTTTTCGCCTTCCACCGTGACCCGCATGACGGTGAAGTCTTCGTCGCCCTCTTCCATGAACCACATGGGGAAAAGCAAGGCTGTGGTCACATCCAGGGGACTGACTTCCACGCCTGCCACGCGAATGGTGTCCTTCCTGAAGAAGCCTGACTCCCGCAGCATGCGCATCTTTTCGATGTGGCCGGGGTAGCGGAGGGTCTTCTCCTTCATGTCGGGGATCTGCGGAAAGCTCTTGATGAGGCTGCGCAGGCCGTCGGTGTTGAAGGACTCCAGGGTGCCGAGTTCCGGGAAGTCGATGAGCTCTGGCTCGGACAGGGCCGGGAAGACCACCACTTGACCGGCCTTCACGTAGCGGGTGGGCCGGGTGTACTCCTCGATGACGTCGATGGGGCTGAAGCCGGCCTTGTACTCGTAGGGCCAGGTACGGACCACGGGCAGTCCGCCCTCCAGGCATTCGAAGGCGGTGATGCGATCCCATTGGCGGGCGGCATCGCCCAGGATCATGTTGTGGCAGCCCGGCGCAATGCCGCAGTCCACGATGGCCGTGAGGTCCTGGGCCTTCGCCAGGGCGTCCAGCTCAAAGCAGTCCTCGTCGAAGAAGGAGATGTCCACCAGGGGCTTCCCCGCCTCCAGGACGGCCTTGGCGGTGGCGAACCCCATGAATCCTGGGACGGCTCCCACCACCAGGTCGGCATCCGCCGCCGCCTGCTTCACGCCTTCCGGCAGCGACAGGTCAGCGCGCCGGATGGAGAGGCCCCCGGCGGCCATCCGGGCCAGGGCTGCCTCGGAACAGTCGGCCACCGTAACCTTGAAATCCAGGGCTAGGTCCCTGGCCATGGCGCCGCCGACGCGACCTGCCCCCAGAACAACGACGTGGGTCATTGGAGCTCCTTCAAGCTGGGCCACCGGGTTTGGTGCTGTAGGGCGGCTTTTGGCCAGGATAGTCCTTCCCTCGGCGCCCTCCGCCAAGTCCAGATCCCGGAGAGGGATCGGCACAGTGCCCTTCGACGGGTTGAAACCGGATGCCGGGGGTCCCGCGGGCTCCACTCTGTCCGCATCAGACCTGCAAACCGGCGTGACCCGACTGGTCCTGCCATGAAAGAGCCAGGCTCATGAGGCGGTCCATATTGGGCCCGCGCACCTTTACAGGATGTCAATTCAGCAACCGGGCTGCTGCCGGTCCGGGGGGAGCAGGCACCTCCCGGGTGGCGAAGAAAGGCTGCGGAGGCCAGTGCCCCACGCCCCACCTCTCCGGTGGTCGGAAGCCCTGAGCCACGGCATTCTGAAGGCATGGCGCGTTCCCCGATCTCCCTCCGGCTCTTCCTGGCCATCGCGTTCCTGGCCATTCTGCCGGGCCTGGGAGGCTGGTGGGCCTGGAAGGGGCAGGGGCCCCTCCAGCAGGAGGCCACGGTCCTGGTGAAGAAGGGCACGAGCATCAACCAAGTGGCGGACCAGCTCGAGCGCGAGGGCGTCATCCGCTCGGCCTCACTGTTCAAGCTCTGGGCCCGGGCCCGCAAGCTGCAACTCATTCGCGGTGAGTACACCTTCACGGCCCGGGCCAGCCTGGCGGACGTGGCGGGCAAGCTGCGCCGGGCCGAGATCCACTACACGCTGGTGACCATTCCGGAGGGTGCCCATGCCTGGTCCGTGCAGAAGCGTTTGAAGGCGTTCGTGCCAGAGGAGGCCTTCTGGATCCTGTGGAAGAGTCCGAGGCTGGCCAGGACGGCGGGGTTCGAGCAGGCTGAAACCCTGGAGGGACTGATCGCGCCAGCGACCTTCAGGCTGCACCATGCCCTCGAGCCCGAAGAAGTCATGCTCATGCTTGTGGAGGCCTTTCGGAACCAGGTCCGACCTGAGCTCGAGGGCGGCGTGCTGTCGCCGTACAAGACCCTGATCCTCGCCAGCCTGGTGGAGAAGGAAACCAAGCTGCCGGAGGAACAGGCGAAGGTGGCAGGCGTCTACAAGAAACGCCTGGACCTTGGCATGCGCCTCCAGTGCGACCCCACCAGTCTCTATGCCCGCTGGCTCAGCGGGGACCTGCGGTTCAGCGCCCCCCTGGCGCCGGATATCCGGAGGCTTCACCGCTTCAATACCTACTCCGTGAGCGGCCTGCCCCCCACTCCCATCGCCATTCCAAGCGCTGCGGCCATCGAGGCCGCCAAGGCACCGCAAGTGACGAAGGACCTCTATTTCGTGGCCACGGGGCAGGGTGGCCACAGGTTCGCCCCCAGCCTGGGCGACCACAACCGGAACGTGGGCGCCTACCGGAAGGAGCTGGCGCAACAGCAGCGGGCGGCCCGTGCCAGGAAAGCTCAGGGGGCGGGGTGACCAGGCGATGGCGGACGGGGAGGGGACGCCACAGGAAATCCTGATTGCGGGCCCCCTGGAGACCGTTCCCGCAGGCATTAAGATGCCTGTCCTGGGCCGGTCCCGCCCCGGGAGACCGCACCCTGTGCGTTTTCCTCGCCATGAGAACCTTGGCCAGGGGTGGCTTAGGGAAGGGCGTCGAGGTAGCCGTCGATCAGCGAGGAGGTGGGCCAGTTCTCGGATTGATGTTTGGTGCAGGCCAGGAACTTCACCGCAGCCTCTGGTTTGGCCAGTCTCAGCTCCTTGAGCGTGGGATAGACCTCAGCCAGGTTCCGCAATGAGTCGCCTTCGTCTTCCTTGCCCGACACGAGCCCACCCCTCAACCACCACGACTGCGGTGCAGGTCGAGCCTGCTCCCACACCCACCTGCTGTCCACCGGGGATGATCGCCCCGGTTTCAGCGGTTGGCGCTGTCGGGGTCCTGTGCTCTGCTGGTGACATGCCGAAATGCCGCCTCGATCAGCTCCTGGTGCAGCGCGGGCTCTGCGAGACCCGGGCCAAGGCCCAGGCACGCATCCTGGCGGGCGAGGTGCTGGTGGAGGACCGCCCCGTCACCAAGGCCGGCACTGCGGTGGATGAGGCCGTTGGCATCCGCCTGCGGGGTGACACGCTGCCGTTCGTGAGCCGGGGTGGACTGAAGCTGGCCGGGGCCCTGGATCTGTGGGGCCTCGATCCGGCCGGGCTGGTCTGCTTCGACGCCGGCGCCAGTACGGGCGGCTTCACGGACTGTCTGCTTCAGCGGGGTGCTTCGAAAGTCTACGCCGTGGACGTGGGCACCAACCAGCTGCACTGGAAGCTGCGCAGCGATCCCCGCGTGGTTTCCATGGAGCAGGTGAACCTGCGGACCTGGGAGTCCACCCGCATTCCCGAGTGCTGCCACCTCCTGGTGGGCGACCTGAGCTTCATCTCCCTGCGGCTGGTCATCCCGCCGGTGCTGCCCAGCCTGCTGCCCGGTGCGGAGGCCGTCCTGCTGGTGAAGCCCCAGTTCGAGGCTGGGCGCGACGACGTCGGTGCCGGGGGCATCGTGCGGGATCCGGCCGTCCACCGGCGGGTGCTGGTGGACATCTGGGCCTTCTTCGCGGCCACGGAACTGCGCCCTCAGGCTCTGGCCATGAGTCCCATCAAGGGTGGCGAGGGCAACACGGAATTCCTCCTGCGCCTCGCCCTTGGTGGGGAGCTTGGCGACCTGGGTGCGGCCCTGGCCGGACTCGGGTTCTGAACATTCCTACAGGCTGTCCCAGTCGGTCCGGAGGGCTGGTCCTGGCGCCAGGATTTCTGTGGCCTCGGGTTCCACAAGGTCCTCCACGTTCGTGGTCTGCCAGCGAATGAACCCGGCCAGGACGGGCTGTCCGCCGGGGTGAGTACCCTGGCCGGTGAAGCCCATGCGGGACCTGGGATGGTTGGGGCTGGCGTTGAGGGTGTGGATGTCCGAGGGGCATTCGCGCTGGAACCGCCCGATGCAGGCCCGGTCCTGGGTATAGAGGCTGGTGACGGCGCCCCGAGGGGAGCCCTGGAGCCAGGTCAGGGTGTCGGTGACCTCCGCAAAGACCGACAGGTTCACCGTGGGGCCCTGCACCTGGTTCTGGAAGAGGGCCATGCTGGGCTGCACGCCTTCCCAGACACAGGGCTGCATGTAGAGGCCGTGGCCGATGTTCCCCTTCACGTGGGAGGTCCGGTTCTCTTCGTTCCACTGGTCGCCGCCCACCAGCAACCTGGCGCCCTCGGTTCGACCCAGGTCCCAGTGCTCGCGGAAGGCCGTGGCTGTGCGGGCATTGATCATGGGGCCGAAGGCCACGTCCGGGTCACTCATGGGGTTCCCAACCTCGAGACTCTGCACCCGGTCCAGAAACTGCTGCCGGAAGCGCGCCGAGCAGGCTTCATGGAGCAGGATGTTGGCCAAACCGATGGAGCCCTGCCCGGCCTGGGCAAAGGCCCCCTGCAGGGCATCCTCGACGGCGAGATCGAGGTTCGCGTCTGGCATGACCACCATGACGCCCTTCTGGGCCAGGTCCAGGCTCGGCAGGATCAGGTTGCGGCCGCACAGCTCGCCCACGGTCCGCCCCAGGGCGGCGGAGCCCACGAAGCTGAAGGACTGGAAGTGCCCCTTGTCGAGGCCCGCGAGGATGTGCTTGCCGCAGCCCGCCCTGCCCCGGCCGTTGACGGTGTTCACGACACCTGGCGGAAGACCTGCCTCGATCATGGCCCGCACCAGCAGGTAGGCCGAGGTGGGCGCGTTTTCGCTGGGTTTCCAGACCACCGTGTTGCCGCAGAGGATGGCGGGGAGGATCTTCCGGAAGGGGGCGGCCAAGGGTGAACTGCCAGTGGCGAGGAGTCCGCATACGCCCACTGGGCGGCCATGGGCCAGGATGCCGCCGCCAAGCTTGCGAACCTTCAGCCGCCGGGTTTCGGCGATGAAAAAGACACAAGCGTCGATGGCTCCCTGGACCTCAGCCTGAGCCTCCCGGGGCGTCATGCCGACCTCCCGGGTGACTACACGGGCGAGCTTGTCCCGGTGGGCCTTCAGGATTCCGGCCGTGCGCTGCGCCAGGGCCTCCCGTGTGGCCACGCTGGTGACTGACCAGCCCTTGAAAGCATCGGCGGCAGCCTTTGCGGCCCGGGCCACGTCCTTCTCGCCGCTGTCCGGGAACATGCCCACCAGGTCCCGGTGGTCCGCGGCGGACTTGGCCTGGATCAGGGACAGGTCGCCTTCGACCTCCTTCCCGTTCACCAGATTGAACCCGATGACACTCTTCCCGGCGGCGGTGGCATGGGGCGAGTTCGCTTTGAGATACATGCCGGGCTCCAGGGCTTGGAAAACATGGCAAAAGCAGGCGCCACCTCTGCGGGCCTTCTCCAGTTATCGGTCGGCAGCCTGTACACTGGAATATTGCCGGAGTCCGGGTGTTCGACAGCATCTCCATCCCCACCATCCTCGTCAGCTACGTGGCTCTGCTGTTCAGCCTCAGCGTCCACGAGGCCAGCCATGCCACGGCAGCCTACTGGCTGGAGGACGATACTGCGGCCCGGCTGGGGCGGATGACGCTGAATCCCTTGGCCCATATGGATCTTCTGGGAACGTTCATTTTCCCTCTGCTGGGCATGACCACGGGCTTCCCCTTCATTGGCTGGGCCAAGCCCGTGCCTGTGGATGTGCGCAACCTCACCCGCCGCTTCAACCAGAGGACCGGCTACGCCCTGGTGGCCGCGGCCGGGCCGGCCTCGAACCTCGTGTTGACGGTGATCTTCTTGGCGGTTCTCCTGATTCTGGTCAAGGTCGTGGGGCCTGGAGCCCCCTTGGAAATGCGCCTCTTCGCCAGTGCGCTGTTTGCCCGGAAGGTGGAGAACCTCCAGGCCCTGGGGCTGGGAACGGCCATGACAATGTCACTCGCCCTTACCGGGCGCCTGGTGCTCATCAACATCAGCCTCGCCCTCTTCAATCTGCTGCCCATGGGACCCCTAGACGGCGCTGGCATTCTGCGGGGCATGCTGCCCTGGCGCCTGCTGCCCAAGTTCGACCGCATCCAGCCCTGGATGGGCGGCGTGCTGATCGTCCTGGCGCTCACGGGTGTGCTGGGTTATGTCATCGGCCCCGTCTTCATGGTGGTCCTCACGGGCATTGAATTCATCGCCCGCCTCTTTCTTGGAGCCTGATTTTTATGAGTCGCGTCCTTTCCGGCATCCAGCCCTCGGGTTCCCAGCACATCGGCCATCTGGTGGGGGCCCTGGACAACTTCACACGCCTGCAGGGCCAGGGCGAGGCCTTCTACATGATCGCGGATTGGCATGCGCTGACTTCGAAGTACGAATCCGTGGATGAAATCTGGCCCGCCACTCAGGAATTGACGGCCACCTACCTGGCCGCAGGGCTGGATCCCAACCAGGCCACGATCTTCGTGCAGAGCCTGGTGAAGGAACACGCGGAGCTGCACCTGCTGCTGTCCATGGTGACGCCGCTGTCCTGGCTGGAGCGCGTGCCCACCTACAAGGAGAAGCTGCAGAACGCCGTGGCGGACCTGGGCAGCTACGGCTTCCTGGGCTACCCGCTGCTGCAGACCGCCGACATCATCATCTACAAGGCCCACAAGGTGCCGGTGGGCGAGGATCAGCTGTTCCATCTCGAGCTGGCCCGGGAGATCGTCCGTCGCTTCAACTTCCTCTACCAGCGGGACGTGTTTCCCGAGCCCGAGGCCGTCCTCACCAAGACGCCCAAGGTGCCGGGCCTGGATGGCCGCAAGATGTCCAAGAGCTACGGCAACTGCATCTACCTGCGGGACACCAACGCCGAGATCCTGGAGAAGTGCACTCGGCAGATGGCCTCGGATCCGGCGCGCGTGCGCAAGACCGATGTGGGAAATCCCGACATCTGCCCGGTCTTCGAGTTCCACAAGCTCTTCAGTGAGGACACCACCATCCAGCTGGTGGACACCGAGTGCCGCCGGGCCGGCATCGGCTGCTTCGACTGCAAGAAGCGGGTGGCCGAGGCCATCACCCGCCGCGTCGAGCCCGTGCGGGAGAAGATCGAAGCCAACCTCGCCCGCCCCGAGAACATCCAGGAGGTGCTCAGGGACGGCAGCGCCCGGGCCCGGGCCGTGGCTGCGGAAACCATGGCCGACGTGCGCGCTGCCATGAAGCTGCCGACCCTCTAGAAGCGGGTGCATAACGGACTCTTGCGTTCCCATTCTTCCCTGATAGACTTTCCTTCTCGTGGTCCCTTAGCTCAGCTGGTTAGAGCATCTGACTCTTAATCAGAGGGTCCCCGGTTCGAGTCCGGGAGGGACCACCAAAGCAGAGGCCGCGCAGATCCTTAATCTGCGCGGTTTTTGTATCGATGGCCGCCGGGGGCCGCCAGGCCGCTGCTGTACATCCCGTCCACGCGCAGGTTGCCTTGCCTGCCCAGCAGTTCCTCTTCGATGCACCGGGCCACCTGAGCGGCCGCGGACCAACCGATCCGGTCATCGGCCAGGTAGTGGGCCCGGGCCACGCGCTGGGCGATGGCCAGGCAGGCCTCCGCCGTGGTCCGTTCGACGGCTTTGCCGCCAGTTGGCACATGGGCATTCCCCTGCGGCATAGGGCCTCCTGGTTAGGGGTATGGGTTCAATGGGTGTCAGTGAGATTAAGTGCCGGAAACCCCCCAAGGGTTCCCCAAAAGAATTAGGGTGCAGTAGTTCCTTTAGCGGTGGCGGCACCGGGTACCGAGTGCTCTTGGGTGATAAACTGCCGGCATGGCCGCTTCCTCCTCCAACCTGGCCTCGCCGCCGAACGCAGAGCCCCGCGCGCTGCCTTGTTCCTGGACCTGCCGGGGGCATTGTCCCACCTGCCAGACCGAGCACGCGGCAGCCCAATCCCAGCCTCCCCGGAGTTGATGGGCAGGGCAGGTTCTAGCCGTTGCTGCTGGGAATTTGGTTTGCATTGGCTGGGCTCTGGGGGGGCACCCGATCGTTCACCGGTGGCTTCAAGGCCACGTCGTGACTGGGTCTCAACAATTGCCTGGTTGAGGAAAGGACCTGGGCTACCCAGGACGATGCCATTGGTCGAGCCCTTCCGGTTCACCGGCCATCGAATACCCACCCCACTTGCCATGGATCGTTGTTTCTGGCGTCAGGGGGAGGCGGACCAATTCATGGCGGTAGGTCCTGGGGAGCCTATGTTTGTCACAACAAACCAAAAAGGCAGGCCCATGAAATCCGTGATCCAGGCTGGGATGCTGCTCCTCGTGTTGGGCCTTGCCGGATGCCTCAAGCCGGAACCGGTGCTTTACCGGGTGTCCCTTGGGATGTCGGAAGCGAGCTTGATGGAGGCCCTGGGACCTCCGCTTTCCGTCAAGGAGGACGAAACCGGCAAGACCCTCGCCTACCAGACCTGGACCAACAACATGCACGGAAACCCTGCCCATCGGCATGACTGGCATGTGCATGTGTCGGAAGGGCGGGTCGATTCCTATGGCCTGGACGACCGCATGCCCGGCAAGGGGAATTCGGACCAGGCCACTCATTCCTGAGGGGCCTGGGGCCAGGTTGCCCCTGCCATTTCACCGTTTCGGATTGATCCGCCTGTCAACTCGTCAAAATTTCCTGACGATGGCCATGCGGGGATGGCCGGGCAGCTATATTTGTAGCGCCCCGTCAATCCCTATGGGCGGGTCACCAATCGCGGTTGGAATAGGAGGTTCGCAGTGGACTTGAAACGCACCGTCGTCGATCTCATGCCGGGTCCACTGGTCAGGGTTTTCGCAGCACCCTACATCGCCGGGAAGGGGATCTCCAGCGGCGTGGCCAAGGCCGATGACCTCCACGCGAGACTGGGCCTCTACTCCACGGTGGATCTGCTGGCCGAAGAAGTGTTCAGCCGTGAGGATGTGGAAGCCACGGTGCAGGTGTACCTCCGCATGATCGAGGCCCTCAAGGACCGCCCCTACGCCAGCATCAGCCTCAAGCCGACTTCCCTGGGCATCAATGAGAGTGAAGCCTACTGCCAGGACAACCTGAGGCGCATTGTTGAAGCCGCCGCCGCCCATGGGCTGCACATCACCCTAGACATGGAGGACCACCACTTCACCGACGTCACCCTTCGGATGTTCAAGGCCATCCGGAATGACTTCGACAACTTCGGCATCGTGCTGCAGAGCCGCCTCTTCCGAACGGGTGATGACATCAAGAACCTCCACACCAAGCGCTGCAAGGTGCGGATCTGCATCGGCATCTACAACGAGCCTCCTGACGTGTCCCTCCAGGAGAAGGACAAGATGAAAGACAAGCTCTTTCACCAGGTGCAGCAGCTGCTCGACCACGGCCACTACCCGGAGATCGCCACCCATGACGAGCCTCTGGTGCGCCGCTGCATGGCCTACCTGGACCAGCAGGGCGTCGCCAGGGATGCCTACGAGTTCCAGATGCTCCTGGGCGTTCCCCGCAATGAACTGCAGCAGGAGGTGGTCAAGCGGGGGCAGATCATGCGGCTCTATGTCCCCTTCGCGGAGGACTGGAAGTACGCCGTGCACTACCTGAAGCGACGCCTGGCCCACAGCCCCTCCATGGCCCTTATGGTGATGAAGAACATGTTCGGCAGCTGAGTCCCCCTTTCGCCTTGGGGGGGGCGGCTTCGGGGAGTATCGTACCTGGGTGGGTTTGTGTCCCACTCAACCGGAGGATTCCATGAAGAAGTTCCTGGCCCTGGCCCTGGTAAGTTCCTTTGCCCTGGTGGCCTTTGCCGCCGAGGAGAAGAAGCCCGAGCCCAAGAAGGAAGCATGTGGCATGGCCTGCTGTGCCAAGAGCAAGGCTGCCTCCTGCAAGGACTGCCCCGAGTGCGGGAAGAAGAAGGACACGACCAAGGAAGCCCCCAAGGAAGCTCCGAAGAAGAGCTGATCCGGTGCATGATTGACCAAGAACCCCGGGGTCGCCCCCCGGGGTTTTTGCGTTCCCGGCGAAGTTGTGGTTGTCTGAATTCATGAACGCTCGCTCCTGGATTCCTGCCGCCATCCTGTTGGCCTTGACTGCCGGGGCCGGGGCCGCCTGGATGTGGACTCGGGAGGCCCCGCCAGCACCCCCGGGCCAGGAGGTCGCCAATCCGAAGGCGAAGCACGGCCTCCGCAGGGCCGCCCCTGTGCCCGAGCGGCTCATCGACCAGTCGCCCATGCTCACCGCGCGAAGCCTGGTCCCGCTGGCCGCAACCTTCGAGGAAAGGCAGCTGGCCCTGCAGGCCGAACGGCTGGGCAACCACTCGGTGGACCTGGCCTTCTCGGACGCGCTCCGCCGGGCTGCCACTGCGTCTGTGCCGAAGTCCGCGGAAGTGAAGGAGCTGCTCGAGGCCAAGGCGAAGGCCCAGAAGGCAGTGGAAGCAGGCGAGCAGGAAGCCGCCAGACTCGCCCGGCTGCTCGCTGCGGCCCCGGAATCCAAGAAGGACGCTTTGGAAAGCCAGATCGAGATCACTCGGGCCCAGCTGGAACTGGACAAGGACGAGCTGGAAACTGCCTCGAACGACCTGGCCCAGGCTGGTGGGGACCCCCAGGCCAAGATCCGGCGTCTGAAGGAAGCCCACGAAGCCGCCGACCGGGACTCATCCCAGGCCATGAATGCCAAGCCTGCCGCAGCCTTCCAGTCCGGAAGCCTGGTGGGAAGGCTGCTGGAATGGCGGGCCCAGCGGGACAAATGCCTCCGCCTGGAACATGCCCAGGCTGAGGCCCAGTCCAAGGAACACTTGCTGTCCAAGCGCCGCGGGGAAATCGAGGCGCAGGCAAAACAGGAGAAGGACGAGCGGGAAGCCGCCCGCAGCACGGCCTCGACCCTCATGAAGGGAGCCTCGAACCGCGGGCTGGATCGGGAGGAAGCCAAAGCGGCCGTTTCCTCCCTCAAACAGTTCGGCGATGTGCAGCGCCGGTTGTCCACGATGGCTCGCCGGATCCAGGACCAGCAGGCCCTGGGAGAGACCTATGGGGCCTGGCTGGTCCTTGCTGATGGGTACCGCAATGCGGCCCTGCATCACCTCCTGGCCCAGGGCCTCGTCATGCTCGGAGTGGTCCTGGCCGCCTACCTGCTCGGCCTGCTCATCGATCGCACCCTCCGTCACGGCACGACGGCTGAAAGGATCTCCGCTGGAGCCTCGAAGTCGGTGCTGAAGGTGGTCATCCGCGTGGTCGCGGTGCTGGTCATTGGTTTCCTGATCGTGGGCATGCCTGCCCAGGCCACCACGGTCTTCGGCCTGGCCGGCGCGGGCCTCACGGTGGCCCTCAAGGACTTCATCGTGGCCTTCTTCGGCTGGTTCATTCTCATGGGGAAGAACGGGATTCGCCTGGGGGACTGGGTGGAGATCCGGGGGGTCGGAGGCGAAGTGGTCGAGATCGGCCTGCTGCGCACGGTGATCCTGGAGACCGGCAGCTGGAGCGACGCGGGCCATCCCACGGGACGTCGTGTGTCCTTCGTCAACAACTTCGCAATCGAAGGCCACTTCTTCAATTTCTCCACGTCGGGCAAGTGGATGTGGGACGAACTCAGCATCGTCATCCCCGCGGGGCAGGATCCCTACCAGATCATCGACGGGGTGCAGAAGCTGGTCGAGGTGCAGACCACGGCCAACGCGAAGCTCGCCGAGGCCGAATGGCAGGAGACCGCCGCCCGCTACAGGGTGAAGGCCTTCTCGGCTGTCCCCGGCGTCCAGGTGAGCGCGGGATCCAGTGGCATGGAGGTGCGGGCCCGGTACCTGACCCGGGCCTTCGAGCGCCACGAGACGAGACTCCGATTGAACCAGGCAGTGATCGAGCTGATGCACGGTCCACGGACAGTGCCTTCGGCCTGACTCCCTTGGGAACAGCCAGACACGCAGCTGCTTCCGGGCGGCGGGGGTCCCTGTGGTACCCTGGTGGCACCTAAGGCTTGAGGATCCTGCTTTCCGCGACCTCGGTCCCCTGTCTCTGGATCTTCCGCCGCCCAGGCCTTCCGGGCGACCCATTCTGCGCATCGGATTCCCATGATCTCCTTTTCCAACGTCAGCAAGCAGTACGGTCGACAGATCCTGTTCATCGAGGCGGATTTCCAGCTCAACCCCGGCGAGAAGGTGGGCCTGGTGGGACCCAACGGGGCAGGGAAGTCGACGTTGTTCCGCATGATCATGGGGGAAGAGGCGCCGGATGACGGCTCCGTCACCCTGCCCAAGAAGCTGACCCTCGGCTATTTCCGCCAGGAAGTGGATGAGATGACCGGTCGGCCTGTCCTGGACGAGGCCATCGCCGGCAGCGGCAGGCTGGGCGACCTGCATCACGAGCTGCTGGACCTCGAGCACGCCATGGCCGACCCGGAGCGCGGCGACGAGCTGGAGGCCATCCTGGAACGTTTTGGACACGTGCAGGAGGAGTACCAGCACTCGGGGGGCTACGAGCTGGAAGCCAAGGCCCGGGCCTGCCTCCACGGTCTGGGCTTCGAAGACGAGCAGATCGATGGCGATGTCGGAGCGCTGTCCGGGGGCTGGAAGATGCGCGTGTCCATGGCGAAGGTGCTGCTGGGCAACTTCGATGTGCTGCTCATGGATGAGCCCACCAATCACCTGGACATCGAGTCCATCCTCTGGCTGGAGAATTTCCTGAAGGCGGTGCCCGCCACCCTGCTGATGACCAGCCACGATCGCGATTTCATGAACCGCGTAGTGACCAAGGTGCTGGAGATCGACGGCGGCGATATCGTCACCTACGCCGGCAACTACGACTTCTACGTGAAGGAGCGGGAGCAGCGGGATGCCAACCAGGAGGCCGCCTACACCCGCCAGCAGGCCAAGCTCACCAAGGAGATGCGCTTCATCGAGCGGTTTTCCGCCCACGCCGCCAAGGCCGCCCAGGTGCAGAGCCGCGTGAAGGCCCTGGACAAGATCGAGCGCATCGAGCTGCCCAAGAAGCGAAAGGTGGTGAAGTGGGACTTCCGAATCCCGGGTCGCTCCGGCGATGACGTGGCGATGTTGGAAGGTGTGTGCAAGGCCTACGGTAAACGCAGGATCTACGACCAGTTCGGCTTCCATATCCGACGGGGCGAGCGCTGGTGCGTGATGGGCAAGAACGGCGCCGGCAAGTCCACCTTGCTGAAGATGGTGGCCGGTGCCATCCAGCCCGATGCGGGCACCGTGCGCCTGGGTGCCAGCCTGGGCCTGGGATATTTCTCCCAGCAGGCCCTGGATCTGCTGGATCCGGAACTCACCGTCATCGAGCAGATGCAGCAGGACTTCCCCATGGAGGGTCTGGGCGTGCTGCGCAACCTGCTGGGCGCCTTCCAGTTCTCCGGCGATGACGTGGACAAGCGGGTCAGGGCCCTGTCCGGGGGCGAGAAGTCCCGCTTGGTCATGGCGCGAATGCTGTTCAATCCCCCGAATTTCCTCGTACTGGACGAGCCCACCAACCACCTGGACCTGGCCACCAAGGAGATGCTCATCGAAGCCCTGAAGGACTTCGAAGGCACCATGCTCTTCGTGTCCCACGACCGCACCTTCCTGCGCGGCCTCGCGAACCGGGTGCTGGAAATGGGCGGCGAAGAGCACGAAGGCCCCGTGGTGTTCAGCGGCTCGTACCCCGAATACGTGGAGCGCATGGGGCGCGAGGCGCCGGGCGTGCACAACTAGCCGGCGGCTTGCCAGTCCCAGCGGTTGCCCCGGTGGAGTCAGCTGGACCGCGCGTAATAGATCACCATGCTCATGCGGGCAAGATCACCGCCAGGGTTGTGATAGGAGTGGGGTACGTCCGCCTTGAAGCGGATGGAGTCCCCCGGGTCGAGGGTGTGCTCGGCTTCGCCCACCCTGATCGCCAGCTGACCACTGTGCAGCGTGATGAATTCCTGGGCACCGGTGTTGTGTCCTTCTGCGGGAAGGTAGCCTCCCGGATCGATCTCGACCCGATACATTTCGAAGCTGCGCTCGGCATCGAAGGGGAAGATGGGGTAGTTGCGCACCTTGCCTCCATCCTCGATCAGCGGCCCGACCTCATCCCGAGGGATGACCTCAGGGTCATCCTGGGAGCGTTTCACCAGGGAAGAGAAGGAGACCTTCAGGCCGTTGGCGATCCGCCAGAGCGTGGACACCGTCGGGCTCACTTCGCCCCGTTCGACCTGGCCCAGCATGCTCTTGCTCACGCCCGACAGCTTCGCCACGCCATCCAGACTCAAGGCCTGTTCAGCGCGCAGCCGCTTGAGGTTCTCGCCAATGCAGTGGCTCAGGTTCTCCATGGGATTTCCTCGGGGATGAAATTGTGCACTATAATGCACAAAAAGTATATGATACAGGAAGTCGGTCCGGCGCCCCTGGACCCTCGCGGAGGAGGTGCTTCGTGCCGAATGGGTTGGCGTTCCTTTCGTTCGTGCTGGTCACCACCTTCACCCCCGGCCCGAACAACATCATGGCCATGGCGAACGCCAGCCGCCATGGGTTCAAGCGCAGCCTGCGCTTCACCCTTGGTGTGGGGGCGGGTTTCTTCCTGATGATCGGCCTTTCCGTGGCCTTTTCTGTTGCGCTGTACCGGGCGATTCCGACCATTAAACCGGTCATGACGGTCATCGGGGCGTGCTACATCCTCTGGCTGGCCTGGAAGACAGCCACCAGTTCCCCTGGTGATGCTTCCACCGCAGCACAGAACACCTTCCTGTCGGGCCTGCTGCTCCAGTTCCTGAACCCCAAGGCGATCCTCTACGGGCTGACCGTGGCCTCAACCTTCCTGGTGCCCTACTACCATTCGGCTGCCATCTTTGTGGCTTTTGCCGCGGCGCTTGCCTTCGTGGCTTTTGTGGCGACGAGCTGCTGGGCCCTGTTCGGCTCGGTGTTCCGGCGCTTCATGACCGAGAACCACCGGTTGGTGGGGTACACGATGGGTCTGCTTTTGGTCTACTGTGCGGTCTCCCTCTTCGTATGACGGGAAGCCTCAAAGACCGGAGAATCTCAGCCGCGGTGGTGGCTGGCAGGTGAGTTTGATCCGCTCGCCGGTACGGGGATGGTTGAGGTCGAGGCGATGGGCGTGCAGAAGGTACCCCGGATCGCCTGGAAGCGCAGTGGACCCGGGCAGCGGGATCCCCCCAGGTCCATAGAGGGGATCACCCACCAGAGGATGACCGGCCCAGGCCAGGTGGATGCGGATCTGGTGGGGGCGCCCTGTGCGAATCTCCACGTCGAGGAGGGTGGCCTCTGGGCGACGCTCCACCACGTTCACCAGGCTCAGGGAGGGTCGGCCTTCTGGGTGGGCAGCATGGAGGCTCCCGAGGGGGGCATAGGGGACTTCGCCAATGGGGGCGGCGATCTCGAAGGCATCGGCCTCCACGTCTCCACTGCATAGCGCCCGGTACACTTTGCGGGTCCCCGGCCCCTGGAAGGCGCCCTGGAGCGCCTTGCCGGTGCTGGCGGTGGGGGCGAAGAGCACGATGCCCGAAGTGGCCCGCCCCAGCCGGTGCATGGGACTGGCCTCAGGAAACCGCCGCCGCACCAGGGCCAGGAGGGTGTGCTCCAGGAATTCACCGCCTCCGGGCAGGGTGGGCAGTCCACTGGGTTTGGCCACGGCCAGCAGATCCGGATCCTGGTAGAGGATGGCGGTGCCCAGAGGGACTTCCGGCTCGACCCAAGGGGGCCTCAGCCACGCCAGCTGCTGCCCGGCCTGGAGCCGGTCATCCCGGCGGGCCGGCCGGTCCTCCAGCAGAACCTGCCCGGCCGCCATCCGTTCCAGCCATTCCGCCTCCGAGGCCAGGGGATGGCGGAGGGCCAGGTGAGCCTGCACGGTCCGCCCGGATTCGGCCGCGCGGATCTGCTCCAGGTATCGGTATCCCCCGTTCGGCGCTGCCATGGTCGTCCTGGTGCCGCCCTGGGGTTCCAGGGCGGTCCCGGATTATCGCAGCTTGAACCGCCGCACGGTTTCCTTGAGGCCCTCGGCCACCCGGGCCAGGTCGTCGGAGGTCTTGGCGACCTCGTGCACCGTGGCGGACAGCTGGTGGGTGGCGGCGGCGTTCTGGTCCAGCCGGTCGGCCGTCTGGTTCATCAGGCGTCCCACCGCCTGGCTGGTCTCGGCCTGTCCCTGGCTGAGGGAATCGATTTCGTGAATGCTGCCTGACACCTGGGAGATGCTGGTCCGGATCGCTTCGAGGTGATGCAGGGTCAGGTCCACGCTGGAGGCGCCTTCGGTCACGGCGTCCTGCATGGCATGGATGGTCTGTTCGATTTCCTTGGCGCTCTGCCCGCTGCGTTCGGCAAGCACACGAACTTCCTCGGCGACCACCGCGAAGCCCTTGCCCTGGGCACCAGCCCTGGCGGCCTCGATGGCGGCATTGAGGGACAGCAGGTTGGTCTGCCGGGCAAGGTTCTGGATTACCTTCACAGCGCGAACGATCCGGGAGGTGGCTTCCTGGATGCCTTCCATGCCATGGGAGGTGCCCCGACCGGTTTCGGCGCCCCGGTCCGTGTCCGTGACGGCGGCATCGGTCTTTTCCCCGGTCTGCCGGGTGTGGTCAGCCATCGACTCGACATTGGCATCCAGCTGGCGCAAGGCCTCCAGCACATCCCGGCCAGCCTGGCGCAGTTCCTCGCCGACCCGGGCGGTTTCCTGGACGGTCTGGCTCATCTGCTCGGCGCTGGCAGCCAGCTGAGTGCTGCCGGAGGCCACCTGCTCCGAGGCCAGCCCCATGTTCCCGAGGGCCTGGTTGAGGTCCGACACCATGCCGTTGAAGGTCCGTGCCAACTGGCCGATCTCGTCCTCGCTTTCAATGGGGGCCACCACGGTCATGTCTCCCGTCGCCACTCTGCTGATCGCCCCGGAGAGGTGGTCGAGGGGATTCAGGATGGCGGTCTTGACGCGTTGGGCCATGATGGCGCTGATGGCCACCAGGAGGGCCAAGCCTCCCAGGACTGACATGATCTGGATCTTCTGCTCGGTTTTGTAGAGGCTGGCCGTGGACATGGAGACGCCGAAGGCGGCCACCAGCTCCCCCTCCTTGCGGCCATCGAAGGCGCCCATTCCGAAGGCCGTGTGGCACGTGATGCACGAATCCTTCAGCCGACCTGGGCTCATGACATAGATGCGCGGCTCTCCCGCGGCATTGGTGAACCGCCCCACCCGGTACTCCAGGGTCGGCGTGCTGCGGAATTGGCCCATGCTGGTCCGCTCGAAGGCTTCGGCGGCCGGGTCCTTGGAGAAGTGCGATTCCAGCACCCGGTGGAAGCTCATGCCGCGACTGCGGCAGTAGTCTTCGGCGTCGGCATGGAACATGGATCTTGACGAGACCGCCAGGGAGGTCAGGTGCTCCTCGAAGGCCTTCTCGGCCTGGGCGGTCTGGTAGGCGCTGGCGCCCCAGATTACGAGGCCAAGAATGACGGCCAGTGACATCGTCACCGGCAGGAAGAATTTCAAGGCAAGACCCTTGCGTCTCATAGAGCACCATCCATCGCCGATCAGAAATCAGCTTGAACGTACTCTTTCGGCGGGCCTCGGTTTCGAGATGAATTGTGATGACCAAGTCTCCGCCTTGGGCGCTTTTCATGAATGGGGCCCATTCATCCGCTAAGGAAGTACAGGTTCCATGACGGAACGGCGGAGGAACAGATGCGAAAAACATGGGCAGTGATGGCGCTGGCGGCGCTGGTGGCGATGCCCCTGGCCGCCCAGACCCGCGACCAGGCCAAGGCCTTCGTGAAGCAGGCCCAAGCCTTTGCCAAGAAGAACCCCAAAGACAAGTTCCTGGAGGAGGTTTCCGGGGTCAAAGGCCAGTTCCACTTCAACAAGGGCCAGAACAATGACCTCTACATCTTCGTCTACGACCTGGAAGGCAAGGTCCTGGCCCACGGGGCGCGACGGGAAGTGGTCGGCTTGAACCGGTGGACCTCCAAGGATCCCGACGGAAAGCCCTGGATCCAGGACTGGACGAAGCTGGTAAAGGAAAAAGGCAGCGGGTGGATCGAGTACAAGGAGCTCAATCCGGCCCAGGGCAACAAGGTCATGAAAAAAGCTTCGTACGTCGAACTGTTCGATGGAATGGTCATCGGGGCGGGCATCTACGAGTAGGGGTCAGCCTCTCCCCTTCTGTAGCCGCTCCATCAGCTTCTGGTCCACGGAGGTTGTGATCTGCGTCAGGGTTGTTCCGGCCTTCGCCAGGAGGTCGGAACACTTTGCCTGCATATCGGCCACGTAGGCGGCATCGAGGATGTCCTTGAGGTTGATGACCACGTTCCAAATGCCGCCGCGCACCCCGGCATAGGCCATCTGGGCGCCCACGGCGGCGTCCGAAATGGAGGCCACCTTGCCCAGGCGGGCAGCCTCGCCGGCCAGCTCCAGGGCCGCGAGGCTGGCGCTGGCGGTCAGCAGGGGCACGTCAATGGCCACCTTGAGCCCGGCCTGCATGGCTGCCTGGCGGGTGGCCTTCTGTTCGGGAGTGCCCTGAGGGAGGCGCCGGGCTTCCATGAAGGCATTGAAGGCGTTGGTGTCCTGGTCCACGGCCACCATCAGCTGATCCTTGATGACCTGGGCCTGCTCGGCCAGGGCAATGAGCCTCGCGTCCTTTTCAGAATCCGGCCCCCCCTGGGCCAGGTTGGCCACCATGCTGGCCAGGGCCGCGCCAAGGCTGCCGGCCAGGGCGGCAATGGAGCCGCCGCCCGGGGCGGGGGTGTCCCGGCTGACTTCGTCGGTGAAGGCGTGGACCGGCATGGACACGAGGGCCTTCGGATCGTGGGAGGGCAGCCCCAGAATTTTCTTCTCCGGATCGAAGGGCGACACGTCCCCCAGACCCATGGAGAACACCGCCGTCTGCAGGATGTCGGCTACCGGCACACCCGTGGACTTGCCCATGGCCTGCAGGTAGTGGCGGCCCGAGGCGAGCAGGCACTGGAAGGGCACCAGCCCCACGATCTCGCTGCCGGTCACCACCAGCCCCCGGTCGGCGGCCAGGCGTCGAGCCGATTCCAGCACGGTGTGCGGGGCGGTCTGCTGGTAGTCCGTGAGGTTCACGCTGATCTGGGCCCGGCGGTAGGTGTCCACGTACCAGCCGATGGCCTTGCAGTGGCTGAAGAGGCCCCGACGCCGCACCTTCTGTCCCACGGGATGCGTTGGCTCCACGTCGTTCAAGCGCAGGAGCTCAGGCAGGTCATAGCCATGCGCCGAGGTGCAGTGGTCCACGGTTTCCTGGAAGGTCGTTCCGGTGAAATCGCAGTTGCCGCAGGGAAAGGAATCGTCGGCATAGAACAGCAACTCGCCCGTCTGGTAGAAGGGCCGCACCCGACCGCGCCGGGCCACTCGGCCCTTCTCCCGCAGCTCGAAGGCGATGTCCGTGGCGTGGTCCTTGTCGCCGGAATTCAGGGTGATGTTGTACGCCACGAGGAACTCCCGGGCCCCGATGATGGTGGCCCCGGCCCCGGGATTGTGGGGAGCCGGGAAGTCCGGCTGCCACTGGGGATCCTGAAGCTTCTTCGCCAGTCCCTCGTATTCGCCTCGGCGCACCTCAGCCAGGTTGCGGCGTTCAGGACGGGAGGCGGCGGCTTCGTAGAGAAAGACGGGAATGACCAACTCGTGGGCCACGCGCTGGCCCAGTAGGCGGGCCAGGTCGGCGCAATCCTCCATGGACACGCCTTCCACCGGCACGAAGGGCACCACATCCGTGGCGCCCATGCGGGGGTGCGCGCCATGGTGCTGGGCCATGTCGATGACCTTGGCCGCCTCGGCGATGCAGCGGAAGGCGCCTTCCAGGACAGCTTCAGGTTCGCCCACAAAGGTGATCACAGTGCGGTTCGTGTCGGCCCCGGGATCCACGTCCAGGAGGCGGACCCCAGGCACTGCGGCGATGGCGTCCGTCACCTGCCGGATTTTCGCGGCATCCCGGCCCTCCGAGATGTTCGGCACACATTCCACCAGCCTGCGGGACATGGGTCCTCCGGAACGCCCAAGTCTAGCAGTGGCGGGACATTCACATCCCCGCACGGTCCGGAATGGACACTTCGTCAATGGAATGGCAAAGGATCTATTTCAGGGGCTCGTTCTTCACACCGCTGACCACGTGGCCGGTGGGCCCCACGCGAGCAGCCGTGTCGCAGTAGCCGGTCTGGTCGTCGAAGAAGAAGTCCGGCTCGAATTCCTTCAGGAAGTCGGCCTTCTCGAGGCCCCCCAGGAACATGGCCTCGTCCACCTGGATGTTCCAGGCCATGAGGGTGCGGATGGCCCGCTCGTGGGCCGGGGCGCTGCGGGCCGTGACCAGGGCCGTGCGGATGCGCATGGGGGCACCCGCCGCCATGTCCTGCAGCGGCCGCAGCGCCTCCAGCAGGGGCTTGAAGGGCCCCGGGGGCAGGGGCCTGCCGGCGTGCTCGATCTCGTGGGCCTGGAAGGCCGCCAGGCCCTCCTTCGCGTACACACGCTCCGCCTCGTCGCTGAAGAGCACGGCGTCGCCATCGAAGGCGATGCGGATCTCCTCCGGGTGGCGATCCGCCGCCATGGCGCTGTCGGGGTAGACCCGCGCCGCGGCGAAGCCCGCGTTGAGAGCGGCCCGCACGTCCTCTTCCTTGGCGGAGAGGAACAGGTTCGCCCCCAGGGAGGTCAGGTAGGGATAGGGATTGCGGCCCCGCGTGAACACCCCGCGCTCCAGCTGCAGCTTGGATTCCTGGGCGCTGCGGAAGACGCGCAGGCCGCTCACGGGATCATTGCGGGACAGGATCACCACGGCTACGCGGGCCGCCTCTGCGGTGTTGAAGGCGAGCAACTTCTTCACGAGCGGATAGGCCACGCCAGGCTTGGCGGGCACGTCCAGTCGCGAGAGCTGGAGGGCCATGTAGGCCCGGTCGTCGGAGGCCTCGAAGAAGCGGTTCTCCTCCTCGAAATCGAAGAGGGCGCGGGAGGAAATGGCGACAACGAGCTTGCCTTCCAGGGTTCTGGGCATGACCTCAGGGTACATTGGTCCCATGCTGCGCCACTATTTCGACGCCAATGCCTCGGCTCCACCCCACCCGGAAGCCGTGGAGGCGGTGCGTCGGGCCCTGTCGGAAGACTGGGGGAATCCCACCAGCACTCACCGGGAAGGCCAGCGGGCCCGTTACCATCTCGAAGAGGCCCGGCGGGAGATCGCGGCGACGCTGGACGTCGCGGCGGGCGAGCTGGTCTTTTGCGCGAGCGCCACGGAGGCTTTGCACCTGCTGATCCGAGGCCTTCAGGCGGCCCTGGGCGATCGGGCGGCGGCGGTGTTCCCGGGGGAGCACAGCGCCTGCCTGAACCCGCTGCAAGACTGGTCGCGGGTGGCCTGGCTGCCGGACCTGCCCATCGGGTGCGCGACCGTGGTGCAGATGGCCGCCAACAATGAAACCGGCATCCTGTACCCGATGCCGGCGGTGCTGTCCGCGGTGCGGATCAAGGACTGCGCCCAGGCCTGGGGCAAGGTGCCTGTGGACCTGGCGGATTGCGACGCAGCCGTGTTCAGCGGCCACAAGATGGGCGGCCCTCGGGGCGCGGCCCTGCTGTGGATGCGCTCCGGCCTGCCCTGGGAAGCTGTCATGGAGGGTCCCCAGGAGCGCCGACGCCGGGGAGGGACCGAGGATCTGCCCGCCATCCTGGGCCTGGCGGTGGCGGTGCGGCACTTGACGGAGCGTCAAGCCATGAATGCCTCCCTCGGGCCCTTGAGGGATGCCTTCGAACGGGAAATCACGGCCTGGAACCAGGACATCGAGATCATCGGGCAGGGCGCCCTCCGCCTGCCAAACACAAGCTGCGTGCTGATCCGCGGCCGCAATGGCGAGGCTATGCAGGCCTCTCTCGACCTGGCAGGATTCGCCGTGAGTACCGGCAGTGCCTGCCATAGCGGCTCAGTGAAACCCAGTCATGCAATCACGACCCTTGGGTATGCTTTGGATGATGCGCGATCGGTGCTTCGGTTCTCGATGCTGCCGGACACGCAGCCCAGCGAGGTGGAGGCCCTGGTGGCGGCCATCAAGCGATTGACCTGAAGCAGCGGCAGACCCTGAGAGGCGCAGCAAGCATGATCGAGCAGATCCTCTTCTTCTTTGCCCACAACCCGCTCCTGATGCTGTTCGCCGTCGTGGCCCTGGGCTATCCCATCAGCAAGATTCGCGTGGCTGGCGCCTCCTTCGGCATCGCCAGCATCCTCTTCGCCGGCATCGCCCTGGGTGCCCTGGTGATGGCCCCGGGACTGGATCCAGGCCTGAAGAAGGACATTTCCAAGGAGATGAAGCTGGTCTACGAACTGGGGCTCGCGGTGTTCGTGTACGCCATGGGCCTGTCCATTTCCCACAGCTTCTGGGCCGCCTTCAGCCGCGAGGGCATGAAGAAGAACGCCGTCGTGCTCCTCGTGATGCTGACCTCCACGGCCTTTGTGGTGCTGCTGGCCCGCCTCATGGGGTTCAATGCCCGGTACGCGGCCGGGCTGCTCACCGGCAGCTTCACCAACATGCCGGCCCTGGCCGGCGTCATCGAACGGGTGAAGACCATGACGGGTGTGGGCCCCGTGGAGCTGGCCCAGCCCACCGTGGCCTCGGCCATCGCCTATCCCATTGGTGTGCTGGTGCCCATGCTCATCATCTTGGTGAGCGCCAAGGTCTTCCGGGTGAACCTGCGGGAGGAGGCGGACGGCCTCAAGGACTACCAGACCGGCCACCAGAAGCTGGAGGTCTGGACGGTGCGGGTGACCAAGCCCGAGGCCGAAGCCATGACCAAGCGCGACCTCTGCGCCGCCGGGAACCTCCACGTGGTGCTGGGTCGGGTGCTCCGCAAGGCCGAGCTGCTCCTGCCCACACCTGACTTCCGGCTCAAGCTGGACGATCTGGTGACGGTGGTGGGATCGGCGGATGACCTGGCGCAGGTGGAGGCCCTCATCGGGGAACGCAGCCATGTCGAGCTGGACCGGGACCAGAGCGCCCTGGACGCCACCCGGGTCTTCGTGTCCCGTTGGGACGTGGTGGGCGTGCCCCTCGGGAAGCTCGACCTCGTGAACAAGCACCAGGCCATCGTCACTCGGGTCCGCCGGGGTGACCTGTGGTTCGTGCCAGACGGCGACACGGTCCTGGAACTGGGCGACCGGGTGCGCGTGACGACGCGCCGGGACAACATCGAGGCCATCGAGGACTTCTTTGGCGACAGCTACCGGGCCCTCAGCGAGGTGAGCTTCCTCACCTTCGCCATGGGCCTGGCGGCCGGGCTCGCCTTGGGTCAAGTGCCCATCCCCCTGGGCCAGGGCCTCATCTTCAAGCTGGGCTTCGCCGGAGGTCCCCTGGTCGTGGCCCTGGTCCTCGGGCGTTTCCACCGCATCGGTCCCCTGGTGTGGAACTTCCCCTACAGTGCCAACCACACGATTCGGCAGTTCGGCCTGGTGCTGTTCGCGGCGGGCATCGGCGTGCTGTCCGGGGAGGGATTCCGGGCCATCCTGTCCAAGGACGCATCGGTGCTGCCGCTTTTCCTGGGCGCGGCTTTCCTGGTCTGTTTCGTGGCGGACTCGCTGACCATGGTGCTGGGCTACAAGCTGTTCCGCATCCCCCTCAACGTCATGTTCGGAATCCTGGCGGGCACCCACACCCAGCCCGTAGTGCTGGGCTATGCCACCCACCACACGGGCAACGACCTGCCGAACGTGGGCTTCGCCACGGTCTATCCCCTGGCCACCATTCTCAAGATCGTCCTGGCCCAGGTGCTGCTGGCGCTGATCCACTAGGTCCCCGGGACCAGCTACCCTGGTGGGATGACTACTCCCCGTTGGCCCTACCCGCTGCTTCGCCTGAAACCCGGCAAGGAAACGCTGATCTCCAAGCGCCATCCCTGGGTCTTCTCGGGCGCCCTGGCGAAGCCTTCGGAATCCCATGTGGTGCGGCTTGCGGATGATTCCGGCCAGGTGCTGGGCGTGGGGACGGCCAGTCCCGCGAATCCTCTGGCGGCGAGGATCTTCCGCTTCGAGGACGCACCGCTGGACGAGGCCTTTTTCCGCGAGCGTTTCGAGTCGGCCCTGGCCCTGCGGAAGGACCTGGGCCTGTGGGGTCCCAGGGGCGGCTGCCGCTGGGTCTTTGGCGAGGGGGACGGCCTGCCGGGCCTGGTGGTGGACCGCTATGCCCTCGCGCTCGTCCTCCAGGTGGGCACGGCGGGGCTCGAACTCCTGCGGGAGACCTGGTGGCCCATCCTGTTCGAGATCGGCAAGCGCGAAGGCATCACAGCCTTCGTGGAGCGCAGCCAATCGGGTCGCCGGGACGAGGGCCTGGACCCCGTGAACCGCCTGCTCAAGGGCAGTCTGGCGGGCCCGGTCACTGTGAACGAAGGCGCGGCGCAACTGACTGTGGATCTGCTGCGGGGCCAGAAGACGGGCTTCTTCCTGGACCAGCGGGAGCACCGGCTTCAACTCGGCCGCGTATCGAACGGGAAGCGCGTGCTGAACGCCTTCGGCTACACCGGTGGCTTCAGCATCCACGCAGGGCTGGGCGGAGCGGCTGAAGTGGCCACTCTGGACATCAGCGCTCCGGCCCTGGACCAGGCCGAGCGCGACTGGGCCGCCAACGGGCTGGATCCTGCGACACACCTCCGCCTGGAAGGCGATGCCTTCGAGCTGATGCGGCAACTGGAGCCCCTGGGCTGGGACCGCGTCATCGTGGACCCGCCCGCCTTCGCCAAGCAGCGCAAGGACGTGGACAAGGCCTTCAAGGCCTACAAGGACGTCTTCCGCCTCGGCGCCCGGGCCACGGCACCAGGCGGGATGCTCTGGTGCTTCTCCTGCAGCCAGCACCTGGACCGCACCCGCTTCCAGGAGGCCGTGTGGACCGCGCTGCTGGAAGCTGGCCGCGAAGCCCGCGTGCTGGCGCACCTCGGGCAGCCCGCGGACCATCCCTATGCGCTGAACCACCCCGAGGGGTTCTACCTCAAGGGATTGTGGCTGAGCTTGTCCTAGCCCAGCCTCTCCACGGCCTCGTCCACACCCTTGGCATGCCTGGCGCCCAAGTCCAGGTCGAGGAGGTGGCTCAGCTTCACGTTGCCCATGGCGCCGAGCATGGAGGCCTTGAGCTGGGGGATGCTGCCTTCCATGGAAGCGATCAACTCCTTCACCTGCTTGCGGCGACTCTCCAGGCTGGAGCAGCCACAGAGGGGACAGCCGCAGGGCACGATGGGGAAGCCCCGCAGCCAGGCGTAGCGCTGCAGATCCTTCTCCTCACAAGTGCCAAGGGGACGGATCACGGTGTTGGCGCCGTCGTCGCTCACCAGCCGCAGGGGCATGGTGCTGAGGCGACCTTCGAAGAACAGGTTGATCAGCAGCGTTTCGATGAGGTCGTCCAGGTGGTGGCCCAGGGCGAGCTTGGTGAAGCCATGCTGCTTGGCGAAGGAGTAGAGGACTCCGCGCCGCAGCCGGGAGCAGATGATGCAGGGCAGCTCTTCGGGTTTGCTGCGCACCATCTTGTCGATGGGGGCGGGAATCACGTGATGCGGTACACCCAGGCGCTCGCAGACCTCGGCGATGGGATCGGGGTTGAACTGGGGGAAGCCCGGATCCACCGTGGCGGCCTCGACGGTGAAACTGACCGGGGCCCGCTTGCGCAGCCGTTCCAGGATGTCCAGCAGGGCCCAGGAGTCCTTGCCGCCGCTGACGGCCACAAGGATGCGATCGCCATCCTCGATGAGGTTGTAGGCCGCGTTGGTCTCACCCAGGCGGCGCGCGAGCTTCTTCTCCAGCCGCGGCAGACTCTTGAGATCAGCTTCGGTGGGCGGGTGGGCCAGACTGGGCAGGGCGCAGGGATTGCTCACTGGAATTCAGACCCTTCACATCACGCCGCAGGCCTTGCGTTCGCCCCGCACGAGCTGGCCCTGGACATCCTTCACATATTCTGGGCAGGTGCAGTCGGGACAGGAATTGCTGGCGGTCTCGGAGCAGAGGTCGGCGAAGGTGACCTTCTCCATGAAGGCGGAGATGTGGTCGGAGAGTCGGTTCCAGAGCAGCTTGCTCATGCGCTCGTCCGCCATGAGGGCCTTGTTGGCGGACCTCGGGTCCTCCTTGGCGGCGGCGTAGAAGCTGCTGTCCGTAAGGCGCAGCACCTCGCCCACGCTCACCTGGTCGCAGGGCCGAGTGAGGACGTACCCGCCCCTGGGGCCGCGCACGCTTGCCACCACGCCGGCCTTCTTGAGCTTGTTGAAGATCTGTTCGAGGAAGGGCAGGGAAAGCTTCTGGCGTTCGGCGATCACGTGCAAAGGCACAGGCTGACCGTGGCTGTGGTGCGCCAGGTCGAACAGGGCCTGCATGCTGTACCTGCCTCTTGCCGAGATCTTCACAAGGGACTCCAGGGTTCAGCCTAGTATTCTTGAGCGAATGAGTCAAGTTTATGGGTGAAGCTAGACTCGTTCGTGGAGAACCCCATGAACCTTGCCTGTCTGGCCCTTGGGAGCCTGCTTCTGGCTCCGCAACCATTGGCCGCGGCCTCTGTCGACGCTGGGCAAAAGTCCGGCGAGGTTCGCCGCAGGCCACCCATGCTGCTGGGCGAGACCAACGCAGAGGCGATTCTGAGGAACCGGGGCAAGTTCCGGGACAATCTGGCCAAGGTGGCATTGTCGGATGATCTCAAGGCCCGTTGGAAGGCCGTCCGGCGCCCCTTCACGCTGGTGGCGGTCTTCGGCTCCTGGTGCGGGGACAGCCATCGCCAGCTGCCAACCCTGCTGGCCCTGGAGGCGGTGTCCAACCCATTCATCGAGGTCCACTACATCGGTGTAGCCCGGAACCTGGCAGTCGGGACCTGGCCCAAGGGCTGTAAGCCCCAGAAGGTGGTCCGGGTGCCCACCTTCTTCCTCTTCGCCACCCAGCCTGGAGGGGGCCTGAACCCGGTGGGAACCGTGGTGGAGACACCACCGATAAAAGGGCAGACCATGGCCGAGGCGCTGGTGGAGCTAGTGGAATCCCGCTCCCACTGAACCCAGGGCCTGGTGGTTCAAGGTGGGGTGCGGCGAAGCCTCCTCGCCGAAGCCTCGCTGTGCTGGCCGCCCTGCGATCCGGCGATGGGCTAGAGCCGGTCGAAGCGGATGACCTCCACCTTGGCGCCCTTGCCCTTTGGCGCTTCCTCCCGCTCCCGCTCCTGGCGGGGTTCCCGCTCGGGTCGGGCTTCACGATGGGGCCGGGCCTCCTGGCGGCGGGGTTCAGGCACGGGCTCCGGCCTCGGTGAGGCCTTGGGGGCGGGGAGACTGGCGGCCTGACGCTCCCGTCCGGCCCAGACCGAGCCCACCTGCTTGATGCGATCCACCAGGCGGGCTGGTTCCAGCACCTGGACGCCATCGCCGAATTGCATGATCCAGCGGGCGATGGCCCGGAGGTCGGTGGCGGTGAAGGAGACCAGGGCCTGGCCATCGCCCTGTTCCTCCAGCTTGAAGTTCGGGAAGGCGGGTGGAGCCTGCTTCACGGCGAAGACCCACTGCTTCATGAGGCTCGCCTTCACGGCGATGGGATCCCCACCGAGCCAGCCGCCGATGAGGTTCGCAGGGGTGCCTTCGGTGTAGGGGCCCTGGGCGGCCCGGCCCACGCCCTCCACGTCGTTCACCTCGGCCAGCAGATCCACCCGGTGGTGGCGCTCGGCATTGTAGCGGCGGTCCCAGCCCCACACATACCAGGCCTGGGTCAGGGCGTCGAAGGTGAGATGCCGGGGCTCGAAGGTGCGGGGCGCGTTGGCATTGGCGTCAGCGAAGATGAACTCTACGGCCCGCCCTTCGCACATGGCGGCGAGGATCGACTGGGCCAGCGGCGTGAGTTCCGGGAGCACCGGAACTTTGGGTGCAAGGGTTTCTGCTTCCACCTGGACCGGGGCCACGGCCTCTGGAGTGGGGGTCTCGGTCACGACCGAGGCCTTGGCGGCCCGGGGCCTGGCGGGTTTCTTGGCCGTGTCCTTTGTCTTGGGTTCGGCAGCTTCGGGCTTCTTGGTCGCGGCCTTCTTGACCGGAGCGGCCTTCTCCTTCGGAGCGGATTTCTCCGGTTCCACGGCGACGGTCACAGGCTTCTTGCGAGGGGTCTTGGATACGGCCATGGGTGTGAGGCTCCTGGCTCATCATCGCTCAATCCTGCCGAAGTGGTCCACCTCACAATTCTGCGACTCGGCCAGGCCGCCGTTCGGCCAAGCTGAAGCCATGGGATCGCGCAACCTCCGCTTCGCTGTCGTCATGGGCCTCCACACCCTCATCTCGGCTGGTACCTACCTGATGGGCAAGACGGCCACGGACGCCATTCCCACCTTCGCCCTTGGACTGATGCGGTTCCTCATCGCCGGTACCGGGTTCCTGGTGCTGGCGCGGATCCGCGGCCTCGAGCTCTGGCCAGTGGCGAAGGCGGATTGGCGCGCGTATGCCTGGGTGGGCTTTCTGGGGGTGGCGGTGAACCAGATCGCCTTTCTGGGTGGGTTGGCCCTGACCCTGCCTTCCCATGCGGCCCTGCTCTATGGGTTGACGCCAACCTTTGTGCTGTTGCTGGCCTGGGCCAGAGGACAAGAGAGGCCCGCACCTCGCAAGCTGGGCGGCCTGGTGCTGGCCTTTGCGGGCGTCGTGGTGGTGCTCTCGGGCAAAGCCTCGGGAGCGCTTCCACCCCGCTGGATCCTGGGCGACCTGATGGTGCTGGTGGCGGTGGCGGCCTGGGCCGGCTACACGGTGCTGAGCCGCCCCCTGGTGCAGAAGCACGGCGCCCAGCGGGCGACCACCCTTTCCATCCTGTTCGGCCTGGCGATCTTCGCGCCCCTGGGCCTCTTGGGCCTGCCGAAGCTGGTGGTGGCAACGGTGCCCCCCATGGCCTGGGTGGCCCTGATGTACCTCGGCCTGGTCACCAGTGTGGCCTCGTACCTGCTCTGGTTCCACGCCCTGTCCATGAAGGAGCCCAGCCGGGTGGCCATCGCCACCAATGCCCAGCCCGTGGCCACCGCCATGCTGGCCTGGATGTTCTATGGACAGGTGGTGACGCCGGCCTTCGTAGTGGGGGCGATCCTGGTCATGGGGGGGGTCCTGCTCACCCAGCTTTGACGGGATCAGGCACCACTGCGCGGGTGCATCTGGTCGTAGAGGGCCCGCAAGCGGGCCTGGTGGACATGGGTATAGATCTGCGTCGTGCTGATGTCGGCGTGGCCGAGCATGGCCTGGACCGCCCTAAGGTCGGCGCCGTGGTCCAGGAGGTGGGTGGCAACGGGGCCCCCTCCGCGAGCGAGCGAAGCGAGGAGCGGGAGGACGCGCCTAGATGGCGCGTCCGATCGGGGGGTAGTCCGTTTCGCCCAGCGCAGATCGCCAAGGTCAAGGACTGGAGCGCGGGTGCATCTGGTCGTAGAGGGCCCGCAAGCGGGCCTGGTGGACATGGGTATAGATCTGCGTCGTGCTGATGTCGGCGTGGCCGAGCATGGCCTGGACCGCCCTCAGGTCGGCGCCGTGGTCCAGGAGGTGGGTGGCGAACGCGTGTCGGAGGACATGGGGGCTGACGGCCTCAGCCCGCAGGCCAGCGGTCCGCGCGTAGCCCTTTAGTAGCCGCCACAGGTGCTGCCGGGAGAGGCCCTCGCCCCGCTGACCCACGAAGAGTTCGCCACCCCTGGGCTTGAAACCAGGGCGCAGGACCAGCCAGGCCCGGATCCAATGCTCGGCGCCAGCCCCGAAGGGGATCAGGCGTTCCTTCTTGCCCTTGCCCATCACCTTGAGGAAGCCTTCGTCGAGAAACACGGACAGGGCCGGGAGTTCCGCCAGTTCGGAGACGCGAAGCCCCGAGGCATAAGCCAGCTCCAGCCAGGCGCGGTCCCGCACACCCAGGGGCGTGGCGGTATCCGGTGCGTTCAGCAGGGCCACCACCTGGCTTTCCCCCAGGGTGCGTGGGAGGATGCGCGGTGGTCTTGGCGATTTCACCACGGACTCTGGCCCGGCCCCGCCGCCCCCCTCCATGCGCAGGAAGGTCAGGAAGGCCCGCAGGCTGGAGCTCATGCGGGACAGGCTGCGAGGAGCCTTGCCCTGGCCCTGCTGGTTGACGAGGAAGGCCGAGAGGTGATCGCGGGTGAGCGCTTCCGCGGTGATCTGCTGTCCGCAGGCCCAGGCCGCCAGGTGGTTCAGGTCCGACAGGTAGCCGGTGGCTGTGTTCGTGGACAATCCTCGCTCCACGGCCAGATGGATCCGGAACTCCGTGAGGCTCGGGCTCCAGCCCAAGGGCCAGCCATGCTCAGGTACCTCAAGGGTCTTGGGGCGGGGCATGGATCCATCCTCCATGACTGGTGTGCCAGTGCAATTCATCTGTTTTTCAAGAGTTGCACCTGAAGCCCTACCCGGGGTTTGGAAAATAGGCCCTGGGTGTGTTACGGTTTCCAGGTTCGTTTGGAGGAGCCCCGATGGCTGATGTGCGCAAGAAGGTCATAGCGATTATCGCTGAGCAGTTGGCCAAGCCCGAAGATTCCATCTCTGAGTCCAGCCACTTCGTGGACGACCTCGGAGCTGACAGCCTCGACACCGTCGAGATCATCATGGCCATTGAAGAAGCCTTCAGCCTTGAGATCCCCGAGAGCGAGCAGGAGAAGATCCGCACCGTGGGCGATGCGATCGCCTACATCGAGAAGCACGCGAAGGTCTGATCCATCGCGATCGTGACGTGCCGCAGCGCCCCCCATGGCCCTGCGGCATGTTTGTTTTCCCGATCCTACCCGAGGTGAACCATGAACAGGACTGTCCAGCGCCGTCGCGTCGTCATCACCGGCATGGGGACTGTCAACCCCTGCGGGCTCACCGTCCCGGAGACCTGGGCCAACCTGCTGGCGGGGAAGAGCGGCATCAGCCTCATCGACCGTTTCGATACCTCTGATTTCACCTGCAAGATCGCGGGACAGGTGAAGGGGTTCAACCCCGATCTGTTCATCGACAAGAAAGAACAGAAGAAGATGGACATCTTCATCCACTACGCCCTGGGCGCGGCCCATGAGGCCTGGGTGGACGCAGGCCTCGACCAGGTTGAACTGACCAAGGCCGAGCGCGAGATGTTCGGCACCTACATCGGCAGCGGCATCGGCGGTCTCAGCACCATCTGGGACGAAGCCAGCGGCTACCGCGGCCCCCGCCGCACCAGCCCCTTCTTCATCCCCAGCCTCATCGTCAACCTGGCCAGCGGCCAGGCCAGCATCAAGTACGGCCTTCAGGGCCCGAACAGCGCTGTGGCCACAGCCTGTGCCACGGGCGCCCACGCCATCGGTGACGCGGCCCGACTGATCTCCTTCGGCTATGCGGACCGCATGATGGCCGGGGGCAGCGACTCCGTGATCAACCAGCTTGGCGTGGGCGGTTTCGCCGCCATGCGTGCGTTGAGCACCCGGAACGATGAGCCTGAGCGGGCCTCCCGTCCCTTCGATGTGGACCGGGACGGTTTCGTCATGTCCGAGGGTGCGGGCATCGTCATCCTCGAGGAATACGATCTGGCCGTGGCCCGGGGTGCCAAGATCTACGCCGAAGTCGCCGGCTACGGCATGAGCGGGGACGCCAACCACATCACCACCCCGGCGCCGGAAGGCGAGGGTGGCCAGCGGGTGATGCGAGCCGCCCTGAAGGATGCGGACATCTCGCCTGATCAGGTGGGCTACGTGAACATGCACGGCACCAGCACGCCCGTGGGCGACAAGCTGGAGTGCCTGGCCATCCAGAGGGTCTTCGGCGAGCATGCCAAGAAGATCAAGGTCAGCAGCTCCAAGTCCATGCACGGCCACCTTCTGGGCGCCGCGGGCGGCATCGAGACCATCGTGGCGGCCTTGGCGGTGAAGACTGGCAAGATCCCGCCCACCATCAACGTGGACAACCAGGACCCCGAGTGCCAGCTGGATGTCACGCCGAATGTGGCGGGCACCTTCGATGCCGAGTACGCCATGAACAACGGCTTCGGCTTCGGCGGGACCAATGGTTGCCTGATCCTGCGGAAGGTTTAAAGGAAATTGAAACCCTAGATGGCGCAGCTCATGAACGGATCTGTTTTTTGATCCGCGCCATCTGCGACAGCTGCGGTTTCAGTTTTAACTTTGCCTGATTATCGGCGACCCTCAGCCTAATGGCCAGGCATCGGCACACCACAAAGTGTAGGTGATGCCTCAAGGTTTTTCAGATGCGACAGAATGTGTCCACCACCGAAGCCGATGATTTCGGTGGGAAGGCCACATGCCGA
>CAISFO010000009.1 GCA_903884655.1 uncultured Holophagaceae bacterium
CATGGCGGCCATCTTGCACCTCCCGACCGCCGGGTGACGAAGCAGAGCCCGGGGGGCTCTGCGCAGTCGGGCCCCGGCGAGGAGGGAATCAGGCCGGAATGGGTCGATCTCCTGATCAGAGCCGATCTATTTAACGCCCCAGTCCAGGATCACCTTCCCGCTCTGCCCGCTCCGCATGGCGTCAAAGCCTTTCTGGAAGTCATCAATGCCGAAACGGTGGGTGATCACAGGGGTGATGTCCAGGCCGCTCTGGATCATGGCGGCCATCTTGTACCAGGTCTCGAACATCTCGCGGCCGTAGATGCCCTTCAGGATCAGCCCCTTGAAGATCACCTGGCTCCAGTCCACGGCGCAGTCACTGGGCAGGATGCCCAGCAGGGCGACGCGGCCACCGTGGTGCATTGCCTCCAGCATGGATTCGAAGGCGTTGCGGTTGCCACTCATCTCCAGGCCCACGTCAAACCCCTCGGTCATGCGGAGTTCCTGCATCACCTCAGGCAGGCTCTGCTGCATGGGGTTCACGGCCAGGGTGGCGCCCATCTTCCGGGCCAGGTTCAGGCGGTACTCGTTCACGTCCGTGATCACCACATTCCGGGCGCCCACGTGGCGGGCGATGGCCACGGCCATGATGCCGATGGGGCCGGCGCCGGTGATGAGCACGTCCTCCCCCACCATGTCGAAGCTGAGGGCCGTGTGCGCCGCGTTGCCGTAGGGATCGAAGATGGATGCCGCCTCGTCCGACACCTTGTCTGGCACCTTGAACACGTTGAAGGCGGGGATGCTGAGGTACTCGGCGAAGGAGCCGGTGCGATTCACGCCCACGCCCACCGTGTTGCGGCAGAGGTGGCGCTTGCCTGCCCGACAGTTCCGGCAGTGGCCGCAGGTGATGTGGCCTTCGCCGCTCACCCGGTCCCCTGGCTGGTAGCCTTCCACTTCATCACCCACCTGCTCGATGACGCCGTAGTATTCGTGGCCCACCACCATGGGCACGGGGATGGTCTTCTGGGCCCAGGCGTCCCAGTTGTAGATGTGCACATCCGTTCCGCAGATCGCGCTTTTGTGGACCCGGATGAGCACATCGTTGGGTCCCACTTCGGGCATGGGGACCTCCCCCATCCAGATGCCTTCTTCGCGCTTGGTCTTGAGCAAGGCTTTCATGGACGCCTCCAGGCCATCATTTCACCACCGCTCGGAATAGGAGACCTAGGTGAAGGGAAAGGATTTGACGATCTGTGAACAGGGTCGGTATCATGACAGCCAGACGTGGACATGACTCTCTTCTCCCAGCGGCCCAACCGCAATCCCAATCGGTTCCCCCGCGCGGATCGCGCGTGGGCCGGTAAGGGTCTCTCCTAAGAATCCTGACACCCCGGACCACCCCGATTCGCGAAAGCGGATCGGGGTTCTTTCCTTTTGGAGCATCCATGTGCGGCATCCTCAGCATCCTCAACCTGGACCCGGCACGGTCGAACATGACCGAACTCCGCCGCCAGGCCCTGGCCATGGCCCGGAAGATTCGCCATCGGGGCCCGGACTGGAGCGGCATCTACAGTGATGACCGGGCGATCCTGGTGCACGAACGCCTGTCCATCGTGGATGTGGAGCACGGCGCCCAGCCCCTGGTCGACACCTTGCAAGGCACAGTGCTGGCGGTCAATGGCGAGATCTACAATCACGTGGACCTGCGCCAAGGACTGAAGGGGACCCACGACTTCCAGACCGCCTCCGACTGCGAGGTGATCCTGTACCTCTATGATGAGTTTCAGCCCAAGGATTTCCTCAACCGCATGAACGGGATCTTCGGGTTCGTCCTCTACGATCCCAAGCGCGAGACCTACCTCATCGCCCGGGATCCCATCGGCGTCATCCCCCTCTACGTGGGCTGGGACCGTCAGGAGCACCTCTACGTGGCCTCCGAGATGAAGTCCCTGGTGGGTCACTGCGAGCGGATCCGCGAGGTGCCGCCGGGCACCTACTACCTGGCCCACGAGTCCGAAAAGGGCTTCCAGCGCTACTACGAGCCCGACTGGGCCGAGCCTGGCCAGGTCCCCTCCGAGCCCTATGATCCCGTCAAGCTGCGCGCGGCCCTGGAGGCCGCCGTGCACCGGCAGCTCATGTGCGATGTGCCCTACGGCGTGCTGATTTCCGGCGGCGTGGACTCCTCCCTCATCTCGGCCATCGCAGCCAAGTTCAGCGAAAAGCGAGTCGAGGAAGGTGATGCGGCCCCGGCCTGGTGGCCCCGGCTCCACTCCTTCGCGGTGGGCCTGGAGGGCGCGCCGGATCTGGCCCCGGCCCGGAAAGTGGCCGAGCACATCGGCGCGGTCCACCACGAGATCCACTTCACCGTGCAGGAAGGACTGGATGCCCTCTCCGACGTGATCTACCACGTCGAGACCTTCGACGTCACCACCATCCGGGCCTCGACCCCCATGTATCTCCTCATGCGGAAGATCCACGCCATGGGCATCAAGATGGTGCTGTCCGGCGAAGGGGCGGACGAAATTTTCGGTGGCTACCTCTACTTCCACAAGGCCCCGGACGGTCCTGAACTCCACGCGGAACTCGTGCGGAAGCTCCAGAAGCTGCACCTCTACGACTGCGCCCGGGCCAACAAGTCCAGCGCCGCCTGGGGCGTCGAAGCGCGAGTGCCCTTCCTGGATCGCGAGTTTCTCGACGTGGCCATGCGGATGGACCCTTCCGTCAAGCTCCCGCGGAATGCCGCACGGCCCCGGCCCATCGAGAAGTTCCCCCTGCGCCAGGCCTTCGATGGTTTCATTCCCGACGAAGTGCTCTGGCGGCAGAAGGAGCAGTTCTCCGATGGGGTCGGCTATGCCTGGATCAACGCCTTGAAGGCCACGGCCGAGCGGGAGATCAGCGACAGCATGATGGCGGGGGCTTCGGAGCGCTTCCCGGTGAAGACACCGGAAACCAAGGAAGCCTACTTCTACCGGCAGATCTTCGAACACCACTTCCCCACCGCCACCGCCGTGAACTGTGTGCCCTTCGAGCGCAGTGTGGCCTGCAGCACGGAAACCGCCCTGCGCTGGGACGCCTCCTTCGCCAAGATGGCCGATCCCTCGGGCCGGGCGGTCATGGACATCCACGACCAGGGCTACAAGGCCTGACCTCCTCGGTCTCTCGGCAGCCGCGGTATCATGTGGCCACAGGAACCCACACCATGACTCCAGTTCCCGAGGAGAGGCAATTCCAGCGCATCCCCATCGGCTACCAGGTGAAGCTGGTCGCCGATGACCGCATCATCGCCTACCCTCGCGCCATCAACCTCAGCATGGGGGGCATCCTCCTCAGCGGCCCGGCCCATCTGCCGGTGGGCAGCCATTGTGGCGTGGCCATCCTCCTGGCGGATGCCGAAGCGGGGCGGCGGGTCGTGGCCCGGGGCACCGTGGTGCGCACCGACAAGTGCGGCCTGGCCATCTCTTTCTCCAAGGCCCTCGATCCCGAAAGCGAGAACTCCCTCCGCTGGCTCATCCAGTCCCTGGCCCCCGGGGCCGAGGACGCCTTGGCACCTCATCCAGCGGCGCAGGCAAAGTCCACCAGTCCGGTGCGGCCGGAAAAGTCCACCAAGAACCCATCCCTCGGGCAGCAACAGGATCCGGCGACGGGGCTGACCCATCTCATGGAGCACATCAAGCCCGGCTCAGGCCGCCACCTGCAGGCCGCACCCGCCTGGGAGCCGCCCGAGTTCGAGGGCTATGACGAGGTCCGCCAGTGGCTGAAAGAGTCCGTCATGAGCGCCACGATGTACGAGCGCTTTCCCGATGGTCGCTGGACGATCCAGCTGCTCCTCAAGGAACAGAATCCCGGGACCTACCGGTATATCGTGCTGTGACCCAGACCCGGCCCATGCCACCCCAGCTTCGAGCCCTGGCCCTCAACCTCGCGTTCCTGGCGGGGCTGGCAGGCCTGGCGGCCCTGGTCGCCAATATCCTGGCCTCCCCGGCCAGGCGGCTGGCCTGGTTCGGCGTTCGAGTAGCCCTGGCTCCCCTGCCTCCCAGGGCAGAGCGACCTGCCCCGGCCCCCCCTCCCGCAATTCCCGCCCCACCGCCCAACCTGGACACGTCGAGGACACGTCCTCCCATGGGTCATGCTGCACCCATGACGCCACCGCTGGCAGCCCCGCCGCCACCACCCAAGCTCACCGAGTCCGCGGCTTCCAGTCCCATCCAGGAGATCGGGGGGACCGAAGCCTGGAGGGCCTACCGGGATGGGGTGCCCTTCCTCGACGCCCGCCGCAGTGCTGAGTTTGCCCAAGGGCACATCCAGGGGGCCTGGCCCACGCCTGTCTGGGAAGCGGACCTCGACGACCGGCTCATTGCCTTCAAGGCGTCGCGCCACCCGGGGTCCGAAGATCCCATTGTCATCTACTGCAGCGGGGGCGACTGCCGGGATTCCCACCTCCTGGCCGCGAAGCTGCTCGACCAGGGCTACTTCCACCTGCTCATCTACCGGGATGGCTACCCCGACTGGGTGGCGCAGAAACGCCCCATCGAGACAGGCCAGCCATGAAGTCCCGGTCTCTGCACTGGCTGCGGCACCCCCGAGCCACCCTCGCGGCACGACTCATCCTTGGTCTGGTCTTCATCGTGGCCGCTGTGCCCAAGATCGCGGACCCGCCGGGCTTCGCCAAGGCCATCTGGGCCTATGAGTTGTTCCCCGCCTGGAGCCTGAATCCAATGGCCCTCACCCTGCCCTGGCTGGAACTGTTCTGCGGCCTGGCGCTCTGCCTGGGCTTCTGGCTCCGGGCCGCCACACTCTGGATCGGGGCGCTGCTGCTGTCCTTCTGCCTCGCCCTCGGCATCAATCTGGTCCGGCGCCATCCCGTGGACTGCGGCTGCTTTGGAAGCGCCGTCCCGAAGACCGAGGCCGAGCGCCTCGCCGACATGCGCTGGTCCTTCCTGCGGGACCTGGGGCTGCTGCTCCTGGCGGCGCAGGTGCTGGTGGCTACCGGCGGGCCCCGGCGGCCCACCAAATCAGAGGCGCGACCGGGCTGAGGTGGGTCAGCCGTTCAACTCCGACCGATGGCCAAAAGGTCGCCGGCCCACTCCAGCCAGAGGCCCGCGGCCGAGTCATGCCCCATGTTGCGGGACAGCCGGTCCTGGGTGGGCTCGGGGAGCGACAGCACCGGGATGCCGGGCAGGTCGAAGGCGATGGCGCACATCATGAAGCGGGCGGCTTCGCCCAGGGTCACGATCTTGAGGCGGTCCATGGAGCGGCTCCAGCAGGCCTCCACCAAGGTGTGCAGGCGGTTGAGGTTCCAGGGATGCACCACGTGATCGAAATCTACTGGCCCCTTCTCCGGCCGGAAGCCGGTGTAGGTCATGGCGAGGCCCAGGGTGCGCGGGGGCTCCGGGTCCCAGAATCCCCCGCGGCCCAGGGCCAGGTCCACATCCCGCTTGTGCAGCAGACCAGCCCGCCCCAGGGCCTGCCAGACAAGGAAGCCCCCGTGGGTATCGTCTTCCCAGAAGGGAACATGCTGGCGAAGTGACGCATCCGTGGCGAACCCACCCACCAAAAGCACGAGGATGGGGCCCTTTTCCGGAAAGAGTGTGGGCAGATTCAAGGGACGGAAGGAGCGGCGCTCCTCTCCGGCCAGTGCCTGCTCGGCGATCCGCCGTTCCTCCTGGGGCGCGCTGGCATGGGTCACGATGAGGCGGGAGCCCTCTTCGGTGGCCTGAACTTGCAGCCGGCCCAGCTCCAGCCTGTGGAGAATCTCCTCAAAGGGGAACTCGGCCGTATCCAGGGCCGAGGGCTCGCGCGGGGGCTCAAACGTCAACACTTCTCCTGGGGATCCCAGGACACCTTGAACCGATGCAAGCGTCGAGGCAAGGGTGGATTCAGGCCTTCTAGCTGACCACGCCCAGCTCTCGTCCCACCTTGGTGAATGCCGCGATGGCGTGATCGAGGTCAGCCCGGGTGTGGGCGGCGCTCATCTGGGTGCGGATGCGGGCCAGTCCCTTCGGTACCACGGGGAAGAAGAAGCCGATGACGTAGACGCCCTCGTCCAGCAATCGCTTGGCGAACTCCTGGGCCAGGGGAGCCTCGTAGAGCATGACCGGCACGATGGGATGCTCCCCCGGGAGCAGCTTGAAGCCGGCCTGTTCCATGCCGGAGCGGAAGTACTTGGCATTCCCATGCACCTGCTGGATGAGGCCCTGGCTGTTCTTGAGCAGGTCCAGCACCTTCAAGGTCGCAGCCACGATGCTCGGGGCCACCGAGTTCGAGAAGAGATAGGGTCGGGCCTTCTGCCGCAGCCAGTCGATGGCCACCTGCTTGCCGGCGATGTAGCCGCCGGAGGCGCCACCCAGGGCCTTGCCGAAGGTGCCGGTCATGAAGTCCACCCGGCCCAGGACCCCGCAGTGCTCGTGGGTGCCGCGGCCGTTCGCGCCCATGAACCCCACCGCATGGCTGTCGTCCACCATGACCATGGCGCCGTGCTTCTCCGCCAGGTCGCAGATCTCAGCCAGCTTGGCGATGTAGCCATCCATGCTGAACACGCCGTCGGTCACCACCAGCTTGAACCGCGCCCCATCGGCCTCGGCGGCCTTGAGCTGGGCTTCCAGGTCGGCCATGTCGGAGTTGGCATAGCGGAAGCGCTTGGCCTTGCACAGGCGGATGCCGTCGATGATGGAGGCGTGGTTCAGGGCGTCGCTGATGATGGCGTCCTCCTCCCCCAGCAGCCCCTCGAAGATGGCGCCGTTGGCGTCGAAACAGCTGGAATACAGCTGGGTGTCCTCGAAACCCAGGAACGCCGCCAGCTTCTGTTCCAGTTCCCGGTGGATGTCCTGGGTGCCGCAGATAAAGCGAACAGAAGCCATGCCGAAGCCGTGGCCGTCCATCACCGCCTTGGCGGCCGCGATCACCTCCGGGTGGTTCGCCAGGCCCAGGTAGTTGTTGGCGCAAAGGCAGATGACGTCCCGGCCGTTGGCCCGCATCCGCGGTTGCTGGGCTGAAGTGATGACCCGTTCGGTCTTGTACAGTCCGGCCTCCTTGAGGCCCTGGATTTCGCGGTTGAGGTGGTCTAGGTAACCTGGATTCACGGGGTCTCCCATCCGGCAGAAGCTTGATAGGATACTGCTAGGTTGTGTGACGGGCGTGCCCTTGTGCCACCAACCTTTCGAACTGAAAAGGAAATCATCATGCGCACCGCTCTGCTCGTCCCCATCCTTCTCCTCACTCTTGCCTGCGGTTCCAAGCTGGACCGCAGAAAGGCCGAGGATATGATCCGTCCGGCCTACCCTGTGGTGGTCCCCGTCACGGTCCCGGAAAAGGCTTCGGCCGAGAAAGGCACCCCGGCCTTCCTGAGGCTCGCGACCCTCAAGGAGAACCTCGACAAGTCCGGCTGGTTCGAGAGCTCCGTGAAGACTGAAGGCGCCATGGAGACCTTCACCTTCCGCCTGAAGCCCGGCGCCCCCAAGGCCATCAAGGCCGCCCCCCAGGGCTTTTCCATGCCGGCCGCCGAGGCGGTCTTCGTGCGGGCCATCAAGATGGAGCCCACCCGGGAAGGCGCCCGCGTGATCTATGAGATCCGCCTGGAGAAACCCACGGCCCAGTTCCCCCTCTTCGCCGCCATGCACCAGGATGTCAGGGTGGGCCAGACCAAGCCCCGTCACGCCACCTTCGAGCGCAAGAGCGGCGCCTGGGTGTTGACCGCTACCGACGAAGTCTTCCACAAGGCCGAGTAGGTCCATCACCCTCGAAGGGATTCTCACAGCATGCGTGACCGCGAGATCGTCGATCGGGTCCGGGATGCCACGGACCTGCTGGCCCTGGTCGGCTCGGCGGTGAAGCTGCGCAAACAGGGCTCGGCCCACGTGGGTCTCTGCCCCTTCCACGCCGAACGCAGCCCCAGCTTCCAGGTGGTGCCCAACCGGGGCTTCTACCACTGCTTCGGCTGCGGCAAGCACGGTGACGCCTTCGCCTGGCTCATGGAACGGGAGGGCATGAGCTTCCCCGAAGCTCTGGAACAGCTGGCCCGGGCCGCGGGCATCGACCTGCCCCAGCGCCGAGAAAGACCTTCGGCCGAAGTGGATCTCGAAACCCGCATGCGGTCCGCTCTGGACGCGGCCCAGGCCTTTTTCGAGGCCCAGTTGGCCCGCAACGAGGCGGCCCGGACCTACCTGCAGAACCGTGGGTATGAGGGACCCTTCCTGGCCGAAGCCGGGTTTGGCGTGGCGCCGGATGCCTGGGATTCACTGGTGAACCATTTACGGGGCCTGAACTTCTCTGGCGAACTGCTGGAGCAGACGGGCTTGGCCAGCCGCAGCGAGCGAGGCACCCAGATCGACTTTCTGCGTAACCGCCTCACCATCCCCATCCACGATGCCCGGGGCCGAGTGGTGGCCTTCGGCGGGCGCATCATGGGTGAAGGACAACCGAAGTATCTCAACACCAGGGACACGCCCCTCTTCCACAAGGGTGGCACCCTCTTCGGCTTCCACCGGGCCAAGGGCGCTATGAAAGACGGGGCCCTGGTGGTGGAAGGGTATTTCGACGTGCTGCAGCTCCACCAGCACGGCATCCACCAGGCGGTGGCGCCCCTGGGCACGGCCCTCACCGAAGAGCACCTCAAGGCCCTGGGCCGCTTCACGCGACGGGTCATCCTCTGCTTCGACGGTGATGCTGCGGGACGACGGGCCATGGAAAAGAGCCTGCGCATGGCCCTGCCCCTGGGCTTCGAGGTCCGCCTGCTGGAACTCCCCCAGGGCGAAGACCCCGACACCTGGTGTCTGAAGCTGGGCGGCGAGGCCTTCCGGGAGCTGCTGCGGGCGGCGCCGGACTGGACCGCCTTCATGGTGGACCGGGCCATGGAGGGCAAGGATCTCCGCCGCATCACGGACCGCATGGGCGCCTTCAAGGACCTGCTGGATTTCCTGCCCTACCTACCCCGCACCACCGAAAGCCGGGACCTCTTTTCCAGCCTGGCCCATCAGCTCCAAGTGCCGATCCAGGAGCTGGACCGGGCCGTGAGGGGACGCCAGGCGCCCACCCAGGCTTCCGAGGAGGCCAGCCCCGTGGCTTCGATCCCGCCGGTGCTCGATGAACTCATCCGCAGCCTCTTGCTCTTGAGCACCGCAGGACACTGGCGGCGCGTCCAGGAGATCCCGCCCGCCTGGTGGGAAAGCCTGGATGGTGCACCACTCCTGCAGGCCCTGCTCGACGCCGAGGGTGATGGGGCCCTGCTCCCCGAAGGGGCGATGGCGGCCCTTCGCCATCTGGAGGCCCGCGCCAGCCGGCAGGATGAAGCCGGGCGCGACGCAGAGTCCCTGTTCGTGAAACTCGAGGCCCGCTACGTGGACCGGGAGATCCAGGCCAACAACCGCCTGCTGCAGGATCCCAGCACCGTGGTGGACCCGGCCCTGATGAACCGGGTCATGGCCAGGCAGAATGACCTGCTGGGCAGACAGAAAGAACTGTCGCGCCGCCGCCGGGGCCCTCGCTGACTGTGTTTGGAACCTAAGCTCTTGCATGGATCTGCATAGTCCGTATACTGAAAAGTTCCGGACTCGGCCGGTACATTGGCCGAGATCTGCACATCCCTCGGCCACCGGGTCCCCCGGTCCGACGTTCGCAGCGCTCTTTGAGGTCCGAATGGTTCCAACGCCGCATCGCGACAGCTACTACACCCTGACCAAGGCCCTGATTTCCATCGGCAGGAAAAACGGATTCCTGCTGGTAGACCAGCTCAATGACTTCCTTCCCAACACTGCCTCCAATCCCGTGGATCTGGAGATCATGCTGGGGCTGTTCGCACGTCTGGGTGTGGGCATCGGAGCCACGGAGGCCGAAGCTCAGGCCAACCGCGAGGCCATCGAACCGGAATTCGTGCTGGTGGAGGGCGGTGGCAAGGGCGACAAGGATCTCGAGGTCGAGATCGACAGCCCTGACAGCGACAAATTCAACGACCCGGTTCGCATGTACCTCAAGGAAATGGGCACGGTGCCCCTCCTCAAACGCGAAGACGAAGTCGAGATCGCCAAGCGCATCGAAGTCGGTGTGCGCAGCGTCATGCGCGCCCTGTCCCGGTCCCGGCTGGCCGCCAGCCTGCTCATCGACATCGGCCGCATGCTGAAGGAGAACCCCGGCAAGATCCGAGAGGTCGTGGGTCTGTCCGACGAAGTGGATGACGACGAGGATGCCGAGAGCACCTCGGCCACCCAGCACGTGCACCACCAGTTCGAGAAGCTGCTGGTCTACGATCAGGTCCTGCAGGATCTCCTGGAACTCAAGGTCAACGTCGATGCCGGCACCAAGACCCTGCCCAAGAAGCGCAAGCTCTGGCGGGAGATCCTCGTGGCCCGGGGCCGGCTGTCCCGCCAGATCCGCAAGCTGGGCCTCAACAGCCTGGCCGTCACCCGGCTCATCGACCGCATCACCCACCAGCACAGCCAGGTGATGGCCGGCGAGCGCAAGTGCCGCGAGCTGCGGGACCGGCTCAAGAACCCCGCCTTCGCCAAGCTGAAGGACAAGTACAAGGACGAGCTGACTCACATCGAGAAGACCCTGGCCGAGTTCTTCATCAAGTACGAGACCACCAGCGAGCAGTTCCACAAGGACTTCAACATGCTGAAGGGCGCCGAGAGCATCAGCCGGGCCGCCAAGGCCGAGCTCATCGAAGCCAACCTCCGCCTCGTGGTCAGCATCGCCAAGCGGTACACCAACCGCGGCCTGCAGTTCCTGGATCTCATCCAGGAGGGCAACATCGGGCTCATGAAGGCCGTGGACAAGTTCGAATACAGCCGCGGCTTCAAGTTCTCCACCTACGCCACCTGGTGGATCCGGCAGGCCATCACCCGCGCCATCGCGGACCAGGCGCGCACCATCCGCATCCCCGTGCACATGATCGAGACCATCAACAAGCTCATCCGCACCCAGCGGGAGCTGGTGCAGAAACTGGGCCGGGAACCCTCCAGCGAGGAGATCGCCCATGCCATGGACATGCCCGTGGGCAAGGTCCGCAAGGTGATGAAGATCGCCCAGGAGCCCATCTCCCTGGAAACGCCCATCGGCGAGGAAGAGGATTCCCACCTTGGGGATTTCATCGAGGACAAGACCGTGGTCTCCCCCGTGGAGCAGGTCGTGCAGCAGCGCCTCAAGGAAACCGTCCGCAACGTCCTCAACACCCTCAGCGAGCGCGAAGAGCGCGTCCTCCGCATGCGCTTCGGCGTGGGCGACGACGGTTCCGAGCACACCCTTGAGGAAGTCGGCAGCGAGTTTGCCGTCACCCGCGAGCGCATCCGGCAGATCGAGTCGAAGGCGCTGCGTAAGATTCGCCATCCGCGCTACTCCAAAACGCTGAAAGCATTCCTCGGCTGAACCCGGTCCCTTCAAGGCGAAAAAGCCCCGCAATCGCGGGGCTTTTTCGGTCATCCTGAACGCCTAGCTTCGGAGCTGATGACAGTGCTTTCCAAGGACCAGACCCTGGGCAAATACCAGATCCTGGACCGCCTCGGTTCGGGCGGGTTTGGCGCCGTGTACCTGGCCATGGACACGTGGGTGAACCGCAAGGTGGCCCTGAAGGTGCCCCACCAGCAGCAGGAAGAAATCGTGGATCTGCTCAAGGAGCCGCGCATCATGGCGGGTCTGAAGCATCCGAACATCGTCGAGCTCATCACCGTGGAACGGAAGAACGGGATCTTCTTCATGGTGCTGGAGTACATCGAGGGCGAGGGCCTCGACCGCTACATCCGCCGGGAGCGCAGCCTCCCGCCCACCCGGGCCCTGGAGATCGGCCTGGACGTGTGCAGTGCCATCGCCTTCGCCCATGGGCACCAGATCCTGCATCGGGATCTGCGGCCGGCCAACATCCTGGTGAACCGGGATGGCGTGGCCAAGGTCACGGATTTTGGCACCTCCCGCGTGCTGGAGATGCAGCATGTCCCCTATGCGCCCACCCGCATCGGGTCGCCACCCTACATGGCTCCGGAGCACTTCCGGGGCCGGGCGGTGTTCCAGTCGGATCTCTGGTCCCTGGGCATCACCCTCTACGAGATGCTCACGGGCACCGTGCCGTTCTACGATGCGGACCCGTTGAAGATCGCCCAGGCCTTCACCAGCCAGCCCATTGTGGCGCCCCACCTGCGGAATCCCATTGTCCCGAAAGCCTTCTCAGAGGTGGTGATGAAGGCCCTGGCGGTCAACCTGGGTGAGCGGTATCTCTCCGCCCAGGCCCTTCTGGAGGCCCTGCGTCGCCTGAAGGAGAATGTGGCCCGGGAGACTCGACCCCTTGGTACCGCCGTGCTGTCCAGTTCGAACTCCGGGCCCCATCCCACCCTGCGTGCGGCCACCCAATCGCGACTCTGCCGCTTCTGCTACCGGCAGTTGCCCCGAATGGCCCTGGTCTGCCCGAACTGCGGCGAGAAAAACTAGCCATGTGGCACCCCACCAAGGAAGCGGTTCGGCAGCTCTGGGGCCGAAGGTGGGTGCGTCGGATCTCCTACGGAGTCGTGGCCGGCGCCACCGCACTCACCCTGGGCCCATGGCTGCTCAATCGGCCGGCGGCCCTGCAGTGGGTGGCGCGACGGCTCGATCGGCTGGTGCGGGAGGAAACGGGACTGTCCCTTGCCATCGGGTACATGGAATTCCACCCCACCCTGGGCACCCTGGTGCTGAAAGACGTCCGGCTGGGCGACGACCTGCTCACCATCCGCCGCATGGAGATCCAGGCCGATGTGTGGTCCTTCCTGGGACCGAACCAGCACCTGCACGCCATCCGGATCGAGCATCCGCAGGTGCGCCTGACGGAGGCTGGCCTGGCAGCGCTCCACCTCAAGAGCCATGCACCCCGGACCGGCCCCCTGCCCCAGGTCCAGCTCGATCTCTTCAGCCTCACTGACGGAAACCTCCTGGTACCCGTCGCCATGCGGGGAATTCCGGAACTGCAGTATGCCTTCAGCATGAAGGCCACCGGGCTCGGACCCAACCATGTCCGGGTGGACCTGGCTGGTCCCCAGCTGACAGTGAAGGGTCCCGAGGGCCTCGAGAAGGGGAGATTCGACCTGAATGGGGAAGTCTCCGAGCAGGCCCTGGCCATCCGGGAAGGCTACCTCCGTCTGGGTGAGAGCCAGGTCCGCTTCAAGGGCGGTTACGAGGCCGCGAAAGGACCGGCCGCCGAACGATTGGAAGCCCAGCTCACTGGACTTCTGGATCTCGGACAGGCATCGCATTGGGGCGGCTCCACCGGCCGGCCGATCGGGGGCCGGGTGAATCTCAAGGGCTCCGTTCAAGGCTCCCTGACCCACCCGAACTGGACCCTGGCTGCGGATGGACAGGATCTGTCGCCTGGGATGAATGGATTCCTTCCAGGCGATCTGGACCTCAGGGCCACCGGGGGGCTGGATCACGGCAGATTGGATCGGCTGCAATGGAATTCGACCCAGGGCGAACTGGTGGCCCAAGGACATTGGTCTCGAAAGACACCCATCGAGTTCACGGTCCAAGGGCGCAACCTCGACCTGGACGCACTTGGGCGGGCGCTCCGGCTGCCGACCTTTCAAGATGCCCGTGGCACCATCCAGGCCCAGGTGAAGTCCATCCGTGCAAGAGATGCACTCGGTCGTCTGGATGGGTGGCAGGCTTCCCTGAAGGCCGGCTTCTCCCAGCATGGACACGATGCCGGCGGGCTCGATGCCAGTCTCGACAAGGGCCGGGCTGTGCTGGAGCGACTTCGCCTGGACCTCGATTCTCTGAAGCTGGATGGCAGTGGATGGGCCAGCCTGGGTCCCCGGAGCCTGGTTCAGATGGAGGGTGAAGGCCGGATTCAGGTCGACGCGAGCCAGGTGGCCCAGGTCCTGAAGGCCTGGAAAGTGGTGAGCCTGGACATGGATGGACAGACCATTGGGGAGGCCAAGGTCCGCTGGAGCAGGAGTAATGGCCTTGTCCTGGACGGCAACCTCGAAGTGGATCGGCCCCGTTGGCATGGAGCCAGGGCTGATCATCTCCAGGCCAAAGTCGTTGAGATCCGAGGGAGCGACCTCCGCGTCAAGGATATTGTCCTCATCAAGGGCGAGGGCCGTGGCGGCGGTGATCTCTGGCTCACCTGGGCCCACACCGCCCCTGGACAGCCCCAGATGGACATGTGCTACACAGCCTTCCGGCTGCCTGTGGCGGAAGGCCTGAAAGCCGCCGACCTGAAAGACTCCGTGGGTCATGACCTGCCCCTGGAGGGGACTGGCAGTGGCTGGGTCAGACTTGTGGGACCCTATGATCACCTGGTCATGACTGGAGCGGCACAAGCCGAATCAAGCGACGTTTACGGAATCACAGTTCCAGCGGTTTCCAGTGATTTTTGGATGGACCTGCCCTCCCTCCGGTTGAAGCTGTCCGATGTCCGGATTGGCGAACGTCTCGACCTGCTGGGCCGGGGCGATACCCCACCGGAGGGCGCCCTAGCCCTGACCGGGCAGGCCGACATGGATTTTGAACATAGAACCTGGTGGGTGGAGCTGGGAGGACGGCTGGACTCCCAGTTGATCGCCCTGCCGGGACCCCGGATCCAGGCTCAAGTGGAGGCTCGCCTGCTGGGTCCCATCACCTCCCCCTTCGGGGGTCTCGATCTGCCAGGCGGACGGATCCAGTTCACCCGCGGCCGCATATTCTTCAGTGACCGGAGTGTCGAAGGGATCGAAGGAGCGGCCAGCCTGGACCGTGGCCACCTGGATGGACACCTCGGCATGACGAACCTCAAGACGCCGTTGGTCGAATTCCAGGTCCGGCAGGAAGGGCTGGACCTGGCCGGGAACCTGCAATTGAACATATCCCCCGAAAGTGCCCACACGGACCTTTTGGCCCGGGGTCTGACCGATGACCTTCTGGAGGACCTGCGCCTGTCTGCCACCGTCCAGGGACGCTGGAGGAAGGGCCGGGACCTGGTCTGGAAAGGCTCTCTCGATCAACTGGCCGCCGAGTTCGGAGCCTTTGAACTGCATCAGGCCGGACCGTCCTCTCTCCAGGGCAATGCCCGCGGCATGGCCGTGGACATGGCTCTGGAGGGGGGTGGCCGGGGAGCTCAAGGGGCGAACACACCTCAAGCGGCTCACATCCGGTTGTCGGGCCAGGTTCCCTTCCTTGGGGCGGAAGCCATGGCCATCCGGGCCCAGGGCACCGCTGACCTGGCCCACATGAAGTCCATCCTGGACCGCGTCATGGAAGTGGATGACTACAGCATGCTTTCAGGCCTCAGCGTCCAGGGCACGAGCCGGTTCGATATCCTGGCCCACGGCACCTACCTGGACCCCCTGTTGGATGGAAAGCTCTCTCTGGAAAAAGGCCAGATGAGCCTCCGGGGCTACCAGGGTGCGGAAGACATCCAGGCCGAAGTGGTGCTGAAGGACCGGACCCTGACGGTTTCTGAAGACCATCCGGTGCAGGGCACCTTGGCGCACGGTGAGCTCAAAGCCAGTGGCGCCATGTCCTGGCGACTGGGGGGAATCGATCGCTATGCCATCCAGGCCTCGCTGGCGAACTTCCAGTTGAGGGATGTCCCGGAAGGTCTGGACCTCCAGGGCAGCCTCCAAGCCACCCTCAATGGCACCGAGGAAGGCGGCGTGCTGAAGGGGAGGCTTCACGCAGACCGCCTGAACTACCAGACCGAAGTGAAACTGGCGGACCTGATCCTGCGCAACGCCCTCAACGAAAGCGGGGGGCTGTCGGGTCTGGACCTGGACGATCCTCTGGAAAGGATCCGTCTGGATCTGGACCTGGATCTCCGCACCCCCTGGCGTTTCGATACCAACCTGCTGAAGCTGGAGGGCCGCACGGACGGTCCCTTCCAGGTGCTGGGCACACTCGCCCACCCCATTCCCAAGGGCACCATGCTCTTTCAGCCCGGAGGCCGGGTCACGAACATCTTCCCGGCGGGGGACATGGTGGTGGAGGCCGGAACCCTCACCTTCTCCGAATCCCGGCCCCTGGATCCTTTAATCAATCTCAGGGGCAACATCAGTTCCATCCCCGGCTATACGGTGAATCTCGACATCCGTGGCACCCTCAGCAACCTGAACATCGTGCCCAGTTCCACGCCCAGCCTGCGCCAGGATGAGATCGTGGCCATCCTGATCAATCCGGGCAACGTGGCCAACGTGGGCACCGCCGGGGCCTCCTCGGGTGCAACCCAGGGAGCCATTACCCAGGGGATCGCGAGCGCCAGCTACGGCCTCATCTCCACCCTTGCCTTCGCGCCCTTCCAGGATCAGCTGCGGCGCACCCTGGGGCTGGACCGGGTGAACGTGGCGGTGCGCTCCACGACCCTTGGCAACACGGAAACCGAGGTCACCCTTGGGAAGAACCTCAACCTGCTGGGACCCCAGAGTGCATTCGTCATCTCGCACAAGAAGAGCAGCGAACTGAGCATCACCTCTGGACAGATGGAGTGGCGCTTCGGCAACCTCATCCTCCAGTTCGGCGAGACCAAGGGCACCAGCACCGGCCTGTCAGGGGAGATCCGCTACACCTGGACCATGGACTAGGGTCTATTTTCAGAGTGGGGTGCGGCCGCGCAAGGGGCGCCGCCCAAGCGAGACAAGGAAAGCGACGATGGCAATAGCGGTACTATTGACGAGGAGCTTGACGCAGTATCGCGCCGGGCGCCGCCCCTTGCCCTCCGGGACGGGGCCAGCCGCGCGCCCAGCTGCGTTAGCGGCCTTGAACGATGCACCACATCGCCCTGCGGCCACTGCCTTGCTGGATCACGCGGCTGGACCCGTCGCGGCTCACATCCACTTTGAAAACAGACCCTAGGCTGTGGGAAGGAGGCCCGCATGATCATGGTGAAATGCTTCGCCCGGTATCGTGCCCTGCTGGGGTTCAGCGAGGTGTCCTTGCCGGTGGCGCCAACTCTGGCCGACCTGCTGACCGATGCCCGGTTCGCCGCTCTGCCCAAGGATGCCCTGCTGGCCGTGAACCAGTGCTTCACGGATCGCTCCGCGCCCCTGGTGGATGGCGACGAGGTGGCCCTCATGCCGCCGGTGTCGGGCGGCTGAATCCACCCAGAACGGGTGATCGCGGGACTAACCTTCGCGGCGGATCTCCTGCACTTCACCGCCGCTCAGGCGTAAAAGGGCCTGGAAGGCAGGTTCCCGGCGAAGACGGTCCTCCGGACGCTCAGCTTTCCCCGGCTCCTCTTCATCGAAAAGGATGTCCAAGGCCTCCAGGCCGGGGAGCACTCCGGCCAGGGCGGCCAGCAAGTGGGGACTGGCCTTCTCGTGCTCGAAATCCTGCAGAGTCTGGCGCACGTTGGCCGGGAACCGGAAGCGCAGCACCGGTGCTTCCCAGCGCAGTTCCGAGGCCATCTGGGGCGCTGTGGCCAGCGCTCGCAGACCGGGCACCTGGCGCAGGGCTTCGCTGCATGCTGCGCGCAGCTTCGCGGGCGAATCCGGCACGAAATATGGCGCCGGAGCCGCGGGGCGGGCGGGTGCAGGAGGAGGCGCTGCGGGCGCCGGCCGGCGAGGCCCCTCAGGCGCCGGCGCGGCCTGGGGGGCCCTCAGAGGGTTTGGCAGGCTCGGCGGAGGCCCTGGCGGCGGAATCGGTGGTCTTGGTGCGCTCCCCCCCGATACCAGGGCATCCAGGGGCGCCAGATGGGGCAGCTGAGAGGCGGTGATGAGGGCCAGTTCCACCACCACCCGGGGCAGGCTGCTGTCCCGCAGGTCCCGTTCGCGACTCAGCAGCAGGTTGAGCATCCGGGCCCAGCGGAGCAGCTCCTGGGGACCCCGGGCGGCCCGGGCCTCCTGTTCAAGGCGATCCCGGAAGGCCAGCACCAGCTCCCGCCAGAAGGTGGCCCAGTCAGCACCCTGCTCGGCCAGCTCCCGGCAGGATTCCACCAGGGCCGCCGTGTCCCCGATGGCCAGGGAGGACATGACCCCCTGCACCAGGTGGGCGCTGACGATGCCCAGCTGCTCGCGGACGGCCTCTTCGTAGACCTTCCCGTCACCGGCGGCGATGACGCGATCGAGGATGGTGAGGGCATCGCGCATGGAGCCCTGCCCGGCCTCGGCCACGAGCCGCAGGCTGCCGCCCTCGGCTTCGACCCCCTCCTGCTCGCAGACATGCCTGAGGCGGCCTTCGATGAGCCCCACGGGGATCAGCCGGAAGGGAAAGATCTGCACCCGGCTCTTGATGGTGTCGGGGACATCCTGCAGCTCGGTGGTGGCCAGCACGAAGATCGCGTGGGGCGGCGGCTCCTCGATGACCTTCAGCAGCGCGTTGAAGGCCTCGGTGCTGAGCATGTGCACTTCATCGATGATGTAGATCCGGTAGCGGCAGAAGGCAGGCCGGGTCTGCACCTGCTCCCGCAGGGCCCGGGCGTCGGCCACGGAAGCGCGGCTCGCCGCGTCGATCTCGACGATGTCCAGGCTGCTATCCGGCTGCTCCGCGGCCCGGCAGGGATCACAGACGCCACAAGGAGTGGCGGTGGGGCCCTCGGCGCAGTTCAGTGCCCGGGCCAGGATGCGGGCGGTGCTGGTCTTGCCCGTGCCGCGCACGCCAGCAAATAGGTAGGCCTGGTGAATCTTCCCGCTTTCCTTGGCCCGTTTGAGGGCATTGGCCAGGGCCTTGACGCTCCCCTCTTGCCCCACGAGGTCGGACAGCAGGCGGGGGCGGTACTTGAGGGCGAGGGTCGTCATGGAAGTTTCAGTCTCCCACAAGGCAGGCAGCCGCGTCATTCCGACTTGCCTTCAGGAATCGAGGTAGAGGGAACACGAAGGCAGCAGTGATACTTCCTCGACTTCGGTGTTTCTCCATAAAAATACCTTGGCCAGTGATTTTCAGCGAGTGCGGTGATTGGGGCGAGGCAGGTTCCAGCTAGCCCACCCGATCAAACAGACCTGGCTGGATGACGACGGCAGGAGTGTGCGCTGACGCGGTCTCCACCCTGGCTTCGCGCTTGCGTTTCCTCGGCGGGAAGGCCTCCTGGAAGGCGGCCCGGATGCCCTCCTTGTAGTTGGTGTCCAGCACCTTCAACCAGCCGTGGTCTGCCAGAATTCTGTAGAAGGGATCCTGCTTCAGCAGGCGGAGCCCGCCCACCCATGCGTTCGCCGCACCGCTGGCCTTGGCCCGCCGGGCGAAGGCCTGGGCATCGTGCACCGCGAGGAGGGGTGCCACCCCGATGGTGACCTGGATGCCGGCCGCCGCCAGGCGTTCCGCGGCGGCCCAGCGGCTGGGGATCGGCGGGGCGTGGGGTTCCACCATTTGGCGAACAGTGTCGTCGTCGGTGGGGATGGAAAGGCCCACCGAGAGCCGGTCGCCGAAGGCTTTCAGGAGGTCCAGATCCTGGAGCACCAGGGGCGAGCGAGTGTGGACGATCACCTCGGTGGTGGGGCAGAGCAGCAGGACTTCCAGGCAGCGGCGGCTCAGGCGATACTGCCGCTCCAGGGGCTGGTAGGGATCCGTGGCCGAGGCCATGAAGACCCGCGCCTGGTGGAGCTTGTAGCGCTGGGACCAGAGCAGCTCCGGCGCATTCAGCTTGGGAGCCACCCAGCCGCCCCAGTCCTCGGGTTTGTGCAGGGCGTTGGGGTACTCGCGGACGTAGCAGTAGCGGCAGCCATGGCCGCAGCCGCGATAGGGGCTGAGGGCGAACCCGAAACCGTACCGCTCGTCCTTCTGGGGGCGGAGGATGCTGCGGGCCTCCTCCGGTTCCACGAACAGGTCCTTGAAGAGAGGCGGCGTATCCGATGGCAGCGGCAGTGGGTGCATGTCATCAGTGTTCGCTTTTTATTCGTCTCGTCAAGCCTTCTCTGGCGCTTTCGCGATGACATTGATGCGCCCATTGGTCTCCAGGATGGCGACCCTCACATCCGCGATATCGGAGAGACCCGCCTGTCGGACCGCGGCCATTAGCTCATGGCGCGTGATCCGCTCCTTGGCCAGCACGGCTTCATCCAGGGCCCCGTTGTGGACCAGGATCTGGGGCCGGCCTTCGATCAGGATTTCAACGCGCTTGCTGCGCCAGGTGATCCAGCCCATGAGGCCATTCACCGCCAGCAGAGTGCCCACCAGGATGAAGCCCGACGCCACGGTGTTGTCGCCGGCGTTCATGCTGTTTTGCACCGCGTTGCTCAGCACCAGCAGCAGCACCAGATCGAAGGGTGCCAGCTGGCCCACTTGCCGCTTCCCGGTCAGGCGGAGGGTGATCAACAGGAACCCATACACCACCAGCCCGCGCAAAACGAACTCCCACCAGGGCTGCGCGATCTTCCACATGGAGACACCCACGGGCAGCGGGCCATCGAGCAGCGCGAAAGGGAACATGATTACTCCAGGGATTTGAAACGGTCAGGCAGTCACCGCCGGATGGCCCTACTGCAGCTCGACCATGAAGGTGGCCGCACCTAGTTCAGCGTCCTGGTCGCCGAGGAGCCGCACCGTCCATTCGCCTTCGTCCCCCTTGCGGAAGGTCCGGTAGGCATGGGTGCGGTAGGGTGAGCGGGGCACCTTCAGTTCCTGTTTGGAGGTCTTGTCACCCTTGTTGAACACAAAGGTCACAGTGGTGTTGGCGGCACCCATGACCTTCGCCCAGACGTAGATCCGGGTTCCAGCGGCGACCTTGAATCCAGTGGCCTCACCTGCGATCTCCATTTTTTCTACGGCAGTGCCGGTCTTGAGCTCTGCGTGGGGACGGATGGCAGTGGTCTGGGCCGAGAGCAGGGCTGGAAGGAGCATGGCGGCAAGCAGGAAGTGGCGCATGGGAACTCCTCTGGAGGGACTAGGCCCATTCTGAGCCGGAAGCAACTCCCTGTCACGGAGCGCAGAGGGCCTGGAGGCGGTGCCTCAGTTCCAGCTCTCAAGCCCTTCGAGGATATCGCGCACCCCCGGCCCGAACCGCGCGTTGCTGAGCCAGTCCACACCGGCGGGCAGGCCGCCCACTGCTGCCTGGACCCGGGCGCGATGGCCCAGCTCGGGCCGCGGGATGGCGCGGTCGGCCCGCTCGTGGCGGACGCTGGCGGCATCGCTGAGCTCGGGAATCCAGTGCTTCAGCCGGGCGAAGATCCCCTCCCAGGAATCGAGATCCGCCGGCTTCCCGAAGGCCCCGCCGATGAAGCTGCGGAGCTGCATGAACCCTGCCGGCGCACTCTGGGGATCCATCCAGGAAGGCACCAGCGACCCCAGATACCCGCGGCCCTCAGGGGGATGGATGAGGAAGCCGAAGCTGTCCTTCAGTGCCGGCAGCGGAGTGTGCCGGCTGTGCCACAGGTCCACGGAGGTGTAGGGAATGGCCGCCAGGGCCTCGGCGCTCTGGCTGGCCACAGGACCCAGCAGGGCAGCCGCTTCGAAGGCCGGCAGCGCCAGCACCACCCGATCGGTGTCCCGGGATTCACCGCCTCCGGTCACTCGCCAGCGATTGCCGGGCAGAACCTCCAGCCGCTCAGCGCGGAGGCTGGTATGCACCTTGGCCAGCTTGGAGGCGAGGCAGATGGGCAGCTGGCCCATGCCGCCTTCGGGCACCACCATGTGGCTCACACCGCTCTTGCGGATGCCGTTCACCAGGCTGCCGGTGGCCTCCCACTGGCGCAATTTGGGGATGGCATCCACCGATAGGATTTCTGCGGGGGCGGCCAGCACTCCAGCCACCATGGCCGGCAGCAGCTCGGTGGCCACGCCCCTGCCGAGGCGGCGTTCGATGAAGGCGGAAAGACCCTCTTCCGGTTCCCCATCCCGCACCGGCATGAAGGGTTCTCCCATCATCCGCAGCTTCGCACCCAGGGACATCAGGGAGGAGAACATCAGCGCCGGAGGCGAGGCGGGAACCGGGATGAGCCGCCCGCCCTTCCCCACCCAGCGGGCACCAGTTCCAGGCGACTTGAAGGGCAAGCCGATGGCGGAAAACAAACGATCCACCGTCGTGCCCTTCTGCCACAGCACGCCCTGGGGACCGGTTTCGTAGTGGCCACCCTCCCAGGGCAGCGTCTTCATCCAGCCACCGATGCTGTCGGCCGCCTCCCACACTTCCACGGCCTCGCCGCGCTGCTGCAGGTGCCAGGCCGCCGCCAGCCCGGTCACACCTCCGCCGAGAATCAGGGTGCTCATGGGAGGATCTCCAGGACGCGCCGCGTGAGGCAGCGGATAAAGGCAGGATCGGTACCGGGAGCGGCCACCCGGCGGTAGGTGCGGATGCCCACCTTGTCGGCCACATGGCGGTATTCGATGTCCAGCTCATGCAGGGTCTCGATGTGCTCGGTCACGAAGCTCATGGGCACGATGATGACGTCCTTGCCTCCCATGGTTTCCAGCACGGACTGCAGGGGCGGCTCCAGCCAGCGGATCGGACCTGTGCGGCTCTGGTAGGCCAGAAGGAAGCCCCCAGGGATCTCGCCGATGCGTGCCATCAGAGCATCGCGGGTGGCGTGGATCTCCTGCTCGTAGGGATCGCCCGCCTCGATCTGCCGCACGGGCAGACTGTGAGCGCTGAAGATCACCGTGGCGCCAGGCAGCTCCTTCAGGGCCGCGCGAAGGGGCCGCTCCAGCGCGTCCAGGTAGTCAGGATCGGTGGCGTAGTGGTTCACACCTGGAAGGATGGCCATGCCGGCCTTGGCGGCTTCGAGCGCCAGTTCCCGCAGGCTCGAGCCGGTGGTGGCGTGGCAATCATGGGGATAGAGGGTCACCGGAACCAGCTTCCGGATGCCCTGGCGTTTCAGCGCCTGCAGCAGGCCTTTGGCCCGGGGCGCGGTGCAGCGGAAGCAGAGCTTCACAGCCTCGTCCCGACCTGCGGCACGCAGGGCCATCCGCAGCGCCGAGGCCTGGGCGGCACTCTCCTTCAGCAACGGGGAACCGCCTCCGATCTCGGCATACCGACCCTTGGCGCTGGGGGCCCTCAACCGCGCGATCAGCCTGGCCAGGGGTGGCTGCAGCCAGGCTGGTCCCGGGAGCTTGATGAGATCCCGATCGCCGAAAAGGGCTCGCAGGAAGGGTTCCACCTGACCCAGATTCACCGGACCACCGAGGTTCAGGAGGAGGATCGCCGTGTCTCGCATCGTCTTCCACCATACGCGAGAGTGGCCTCCACTATTGTCACGGAAGCCTGGACAGGACGTGGTCCAGGATGGAATGGAAGCCAGCTGGATGGCATCCCATAGCCTTGAGGAACACCCGGAGTCTCCATGTCCCTGTCAGCCTTTGCCACTCTGCCTGATGATGCCCGCCTGTGGCTGCTGGCCCTTGCGCACCCCACAGAGGCGTCCGTCCTCGCACCGGAGATGGATGCCCTGCTGGGGCATTGGCATCACAAGGGAGTCCACTACCAGGGCGCCTGGGCGCTGCTGGAATCCCGCATCCTGGCCGTGGCCGAACCCACGCTGGCCACCCAGCCATCCGGCTGCGCCATTGATGGCATGCTGCGCGGGGTGAGGCAACTCACCGCGCGGCTGGGCCTGACCCTCGAGGACCCCCAAGCGGTGCTGGTGCGGCTGGGGGACGGCCTCCACGCCATTCCCCGTTCAGACTTGCCCTCCCGACTCTCCGATGGCTCTCTGGAGGACGCCACCCCGGTTCTGGACTTGGCCCTGCTCACGGTCGGGGACCTCCGCCTGGGGCGGCTGGAAAGGCCCCTCGCTGCGACCTGGATCCGTCGGAAGTACCGGGATCAGACGCCCACGATCTGCGGAAGCTAATGGCGCGGGGCGTTCCGTCCCGCGTGAGAAACAAAGAAGCGGCCCGCTAGGGCTGCCTCTGATTGAGTCTGAAGTCTGAAGCCCGGCGTCTAGAAAATCGATTCGCCCGGCTTGCGGCGCCAGGCTTCGGAGCGCTGCTTCTGGCCTTCGGCCTTGGGCTTGGCATCCTTGGCGGCGGCCAGGGTCTGCAGCAGGGAGCCACCCAGCTTAGAGGCCACGTGCTTGGCCAGGGCGGGTGCGGGGGAAACCACGGGGGCACTCACGGGGCCCGAGGCCTGGACCTCTGGGGTCACGGTCTTGGTGGTGATTTCCTTCAGGCGCTTTTCGTACCAAACCTTCCGCTTGGGATCGATGACCCGCGTGTTGCCGGTCTTCTCTCCCTTTTTGAGAACCTTGGGCTTGGGCTTCTCACGGTCTTCCCGCAGAACGGAATCGGGCTTTGCTGCTTCTTCAAGGATCTTCGCAAGATTGCCAAGGCCACGCAGGGTCATCATGTGCGGATGTTTCTCCATAGGGGCCACGGGCCACCATCAACGAGACTACTGGCAATGCCTTTGTTTACATAGCCATTTTAGGCATCCAGCAGCAGTTTTTCGCCGTGATGGGCAGCCTACCCTGGGACACTGGGTTTCATGGGGACCGCCATTTCCACCCTCAAGTCCCGTCTGGACAGCCTCTGTGCCCAATACGACACGGCCCTGGCCCTGGAAAAAGACCCGCTGAGCCTGGTGATCGCGTACGATTCGCCCCTGGACCAGGAGGTCGCCGCCTTCGTGGCCGCCCACCTGGCCTACGGGCGGGTGGACCCCATGATCAAGGCCGTGCGGAGCATCCTGGCCCCGCTGGGACCCCGGCCAGCCGAATGGCTGCGGAGTCATCAGGAGGTGCAGGCCCGGAAGAAACTCACCCACGCCCTGGCAGGCTGGACCTGGCGATTCCACACCAGCAGCGACCTGGTGGCCTGGCTCCTGGCCTGGAAGCGGCTGGATGGGGAAAGTGGCCTGGGCCTCGAAGGACACCTGCTGCCCGCCGCAGGCGAGGATTGCGATGCGGCGCTATCGCGTGCGGTGCAGCGTCTGCGGGCTGAGCTGCCGGCCTCCCATGGGACCCGCTTCACCCTGCCCGATCCCCTGGAAGGCGCCGCATGCAAGCGCTGGCGCATGTTCCTCCGGTGGATGGTGCGCTCCGCCTGGCCTGACCTCGGGCTCTGGGAGCACTATCCGTCGCACCAGCTGATCATCCCGCTGGATACCCATGTGGCGCGGGTCTCCCGCTATATCGGGCTCACCGCTCGTGCCACTCCCGACGGGAAGATGGCCCGGGAGATCACGGAATCTCTGCGGCGGCTGGATCCCGCGGACCCGCTGCGGTACGACTTCGCGCTGAGCCACCTGGGCATCCTGGGGGATTGCCCAGGGGTTCGGAAACGCAGCACCTGTGCGGGGTGTGCACTGTATTCGGTGTGCCGGGCAGGCTCCTGAGACCTGAACCCTGCCATCCGTCCTGGCTAGGCCCCCTCGTAGGCCTCCTCCAGCGCGGCCACGTCCAGCTTCACCATGTCCATCATCGCCGCCATGACTGCCTGAACCTTCTTCGGGTTCTTGTCGGCGATCAGCTCCATGAATCGCCGGGAAACGATTTGCCAGGTGATGCCAAAGGGATCGGTGATCCAGCCGCATTGGGAGGGCCTTGCTCCGGCCCCGAGCAGTTTGTCCCAGTAGCGGTCGACCTCGGACTGGTCCTCGCAATCCACGAATAGCGAAAAGCCTTCCGAGAACTTGAAGTAAGGCCCGCCGTTGTAGCCCATGAAGGCCTGGCCGCCGATGAAGAACTGGGCGGAAAGGATGGGGCCGTCCTGGCCTGTCCGGGACAGGTGCTTGACCTCTGAGTCCGGGAAGGTCGCCGTGTAGAACGCGATCGCAGCCTCGAGCTGGTCGTTGAACATCAGGAAGGGGGTGATCTTGGTCATCGTGGTCTCCTCATCAAACCCGCCCAGGCACAGGGGGCGCGGCCAGCCTGCCGCCCTTGGGACATCAGAGTAGTCCGATCCAAAACCTTGAGGGGTTCGGAACCGGCTGGCTCCCGGAGGAGGAGGGACCCAGCGAGGAGCTCATGCCAGTGCCGATTCGCGAAGCCAAGCCGAAGGCGCAGGCTGAGTGATGGCGGGCTGGCCCTTTTGCGCCCCAGGCGCGAAAGGGCCGGGCTTGCCACGGCACTCGGGGGAACGACTTAGGGCTGCTTCTTCCGATCTGACCCGGTTCATCGCACCCCGATGCATGGGGCCCGGCTTGAATCCAGCCTAACCGCGATCGGCGGCCCTGTGCCAAGGTCCGGGGACCCGCCCCGCCGCGCCGGCCCTGAAAACACTTGATTCCCCTGACCTTTTAAACCGCCTGAAAAATCCGCTCCCCGCCCCTTGACACCCCTACATCTTGGGGCCATCCTTTTCTTCCGGCACAACCTATAGAGGTCAGACCACTCGTCCCCAGTGTTCCTGGGGAAGGTTTTGTACGCCTCACGGGAAAGCCATCGCGTTCGAAAATCCCCCCTCCCCCCATTCAGCCCAGGACAGCCACATGAAGATCGCCCGCCACTTCACGAAGGCAGGTCACGATCCCTTGGAAGGGATCCCGTTCGTACCCAGGACCAGCCGAATCTCCAAGCTCGACGGCACGGTGGTCTTCGAGGCGAAGGACGTGATGGTGCCGGAAACCTGGTCCCAGGTGGCGGTGGACATCCTGGCCCAGAAATACTTCCGCCGGAAGGGCATCGACGACCAGAACAGCGGGGAGAAGGACGCCCGGCAGGTCTTCCACCGCCTGGCGGGCTGCTGGCGCCACTGGGGCGAGACCCACGGCTACTTCGATACGGCCGAGGATGCGCAGGGCTTCTACGACGAGCTCACCTACATGCTCGCCAACCAGATGTGCGCGCCCAATTCGCCGCAGTGGTTCAACACAGGCCTGCACTACGCCTACGGCATCAGCGGCCCCGCCCAGGGCCACAGCTACGTGGATCCAAAGACCGGCGAGATGATGAAGTCCACGTCAGCCTATGAGCGGCCCCAACCCCATGCCTGCTTCATCCAGAGCGTGGCGGACGACCTGGTGAACCAGGGCGGCATCATGGACTTGTGGACCCGAGAGGCCCGCATCTTCAAGTACGGTTCCGGCACGGGCACCAACTTCTCGAAGGTGCGCGGCTCCGAGGAGCCCCTCTCCGGTGGCGGCCGCAGCTCGGGTCTCATGAGCTTCCTGGCCGTGGGCGACCGCGCTGCGGGCGCCATCAAGAGCGGCGGCACCACCCGCCGCGCGGCCAAGATGGTCTGCCTGGACCTGGACCACCCCGATATCGAAGCCTTCATCGACTGGAAGGTGACCGAAGAACGCAAGGTGGCCATGCTGGCCGCGGGCAGCGCCCTGATCCGCCGCCACTGGGATGCCATCTGCAAGACCGTGGAGGGCTCCACCACCCGGGACGCCGATCCCAAGACCAATGAGGCGCTGCTCAAAGCTCTGGCCAAGGCCAAGCGTGAGGGTGTGCCCGCCGCCTTCCTCACCCAGTGCCTGGGCCGTCTGGCCGAGGGCGATTTCTCCCGGGATCTCGCGGGCTATGACACCTCCTGGGACGGCGAGGGCTACCTCACCGTGGGCGGCATGAACTCCAACAACTCTGTGCGGGTGCCGGATGCCTTCATGCGCGCCCTGGAGATGGATGGCGACTGGGATCTGAAGCGCCGCATCGACGGCAAGTCCAGCAAGACCCTGCGGGCCCGCAACCTCTGGGAAAAGGTGAACCGCGCCGCCTGGGCCTGCGCCGATCCCGGGATCCAGTTCAACACCACCATCAACGACTGGCACACCTGCCCCGAAGATGGTCCCATCAACGCGAGCAACCCCTGCTCCGAGTACATGTTCCTGGACGACACGGCCTGCAACCTGGCCTCCCTGAACCTGTGCACCTTCCTTACGGAGGACGGTGGTTTCGATCTCGCGGGCTACCGCCACGCCATCCGCCTCTGGACCGTGGTGCTGGAAGTCAGCGTGCTCATGGCCCAGTTCCCCAGCGAGTCCATCGCCAAGCTCAGCTACGAGTTCCGCACCCTGGGTCTGGGCTACGCCAACCTGGGCGCCATGCTCATGCGCATGGGCATCCCCTACGACAGCGTGGAGGGCACCCAGTGGTGCGCCGCGCTCACCGCCATCCTCACGGGCGACGCCTACGCCGCCAGTGCGGAGATGGCCCGGGAGCTGGGCCCCTTCCCTGGCTACCAGAAGAACGCCGCCCACATGCTGCGGGTCATCCGCAACCACCGCCGCGCCGCCTACAGCGCGCCGGGTTCTGAATACGAGCAGCTCTCCATCCGGCCCCAGGGCCTGCACGGCGCCGGGGTCCCCAAGCGCATCGTCGAGGCCGCCCGCGAAAGCTGGGACACGGCCCTCACCTACGGCGAGCAGTGGGGCTTCCGCAATGCCCAGGTCAGCGTGCTGGCGCCCACAGGCACCATCGGCCTCCTGATGGATTGCGACACCACTGGCGTCGAACCGGACTTCGCCCTGGTCAAGTTCAAGAAGCTGGCCGGCGGCGGCTACTTCAAGCTGGTGAACCGCGCCATCCCCGAGGCCCTGGCCCGCCTGGGCTACTCGCCCACCCAGATCCAGGACATCGAGAAGCACGTGGTGGGCTGGCTCCAGATCACGGACGAGACCCCCGGCATCACCCGCTCCATGCTGAAAGGCCATGGCTGGGCCGAAGAGGAGATCGCCCTGGTGGAGCAGAAGCTCCCCACGGCCTTCGATCCCGCCTACGCCATCGATGTGGACCGTCTGAAGAACGACTTCAGCCCCGAGCAGGTGGAGGCCTTCCTGCTGGCCCTGTGCGGCAGCATGACCGTGGAAGGCGCGCCGCACCTGAAGGACGAGCACCTCCCCATCTTCGACTGCGCCAACCGCTGCGGCCGCACGGGCCGCCGCTACATTGCCCCCATGGGCCACCTGCGCATGATGGGTGCGGCCCAGCCCTTCCTCAGCGGCGCCATCAGCAAGACCATCAACCTGCCGGCGGAAGCCACCGTGACCGAGATCGGCGGCATCTACGAGGCCAGCTGGCAGCTCATGCTCAAGGCCGTGGCCCTCTACCGCGACGGCTCCAAGATGAGCCAGGCCATGGCCACCAGCCTGGATCTGCTGGATGGCGTCGATACGCTCCTGGACGAGCAGACCACCGCCACGGGAAAGACACCGGTGGTCGCTCAGGCCCTCACCAATCAGCTGGTGCGCACCTACCGCCGCCGCCTGCCCAATCGCCGGGGCGGCTACACCCAGGCCGCCACCATCGGCGGCACCAAGCTCTACCTCCGCACTGGTGAATACGAGGACGGCAGCCTGGGAGAAATCTTCCTGGACATCCACAAGGAGGGCGCCGCCTTCCGTGCCGTGCTCAACTGCTTCGCCATCGCCGTGAGCATGGGGCTGCAGCACGGCGTGCCTCTGGAAGAGTTCTGTGACGCCTTCCTTTTCACCCGTTTCGAACCCGGTGGCATGGTGGCGGGCAGCGACACCATCAAGCTCAGCACCAGCCTCATCGACTTCGTGTTCCGGGAGCTGGCCATCAGCTACCTGGGCCGCTACGACCTGGCCCACGTGGAACCCGAACAGCTCATGAGCGCCGCCACGGGCCTGCGCCCCAACAGCAACGCCCCGGGCGCGGGCAGCAACCTCCCCAGCCTGCAGACGGGCACGCCCCTGCCCTTCCCGGATGCACCTGCCGCTGGCATCACCTCCACCTCGACCCCCGCTCCGGTCCCAGTCCTGGTGGGCGTCTCCGGCGCCCGATCCGCCGTCAGCGCCGCCCAGGCAGCCAGGGAGAAGGGCTACACCGGCGATCCCTGCCCCGAGTGCGGCCACCTCACCCTTGTCCGCAATGGCGCCTGCATGAAGTGCCAGACTTGCGGCGCCACCACCGGGTGCAGCTGAGCCAAGCCTTCACCTCCCACTCGTACTGCACCCTCGGCGTTGGCTTCGGGTTCCCTTGGGCACTGGCCTGGCCTCAGCGACAGCCCACCCCGCCCCAGCAGGCCCCCAGGGATCTCGCCTGGGCGGGGTGAGGGCGCGGGTCAAAGTCCAGTTAGTTCCAGACTCTCTTTCAGTTCCGCGATCGTAAAGGGCTTGGGCAGCAGGGTGACATGAGGGTGGGCCTTGGATAGATCGAGGGCCTTCTGGTCCGTTCGTCCAGTGGCGAGCAGGACCGGCACCACGGGAAGCAGGCCCCTGATAAGGGGCAGAGTTCCGATTCCGCCAAGTCCTGGCATGTTCATGTCGAGGATCACCACATCTGGAACAAAGCCGGCTTCGATCGCATCGAGGGCGTGTTCGCCGCATGGGCTCGTGTACACCACGTGGCCCATGCCTTGCAGGATGGCTCCCATCGAACTTTGGATGAGATCATCGTCATCCACCAGCAGCACATTCAAGGTGCGTCCAGTGGTTTCCGACCCCCGCCCTGCATTGGTTTCCAGGTGCTCCATGGTGGTGTGACAGGCCGGGAACCGCATCCTCACCTGGGTGCCCTGGCCTGGCCTGCTGACCACCTCGATATCACCGCTGTGCGCCTTCACGGTGCTGTAGACCATGGACAGGCCCAGTCCTGTACCCTTGCCCACTTCCTTCGTGGTGAAGAAGGGCTCCATGGCGTGATCGAGAACCTCCTTGGTCATGCCGGTGCCAGTGTCCACCACCATGACCTCGATCCAATCAGGGCCCGCATTCCGGGTGCGGAGGGTGAGGGTTCCCTGCTCAGGCATGGCATCCACAGCGTTGACACAAAGGTTCATGAAGGCGTGGGTGAGGGCGCTCGCATCCCCACGGATGGGATGCAGGCCGGCCTCCAGGTCCACCTCCAGTTGCACCTTGGCGAGGGTGGTGCGCTCAAGCAGGCGGGTCTCCTCCCGAAGCAGAGTGTTCACATCCAGAACGCGGTCCTCCGAGGGGCTCTGTCGGGCAAAGGCCAGCAGGCTCCGAACCATCTCCCCGCCTCGGCTAGCCGCCTTGACGATGGTCTCGAAGGCGCGGTGGACCGGAGTCCCGGGAGGCTGGATCTCCAGATTGGCCGAGGCCAGGCCAAGAATGGCGCCCAGCACATTGTTCATGTCGTGGGCGATGCCCCCCGACAGGGTCCCAAGGCTTTCCATTTTCTGGGTCTGCAGCAGCTGGGCCTGCAGCTTCGCCTTTTCCTCTTCGGCTCGTTTCCTCCCGCTGATGTCCTGAAGGGATCCTTCGAGGATGCCTTCATCGCGGAACAGCTTGATGGAGGTGACACACTCGAGGGCCTGCCCGTTGGCATGCCGGATGCTCATCTCGAAGTCCGTCACGCATCCATCGGCCAGGAGGCGTCTCACCATCTCCACCCTGGCCTGCGGGTCGGCCCATACGAGGGTGGATGGCTGGTTGGCCACTTCCTCGCGGGTCTTCCCGAGGAGCTGGAGGTACTTGTCATTGAGCTCGAGAATTTCGCTGCCATCCAGCCGGGTCCTGAACATGCCGACCTGCGAATTGTTGAACAGGGTCCGGAACCGCCCTTCGCTGGCCCTCAGAGCCTCTTCCGCCCGCTTGCGTTCGGTGATGTCCACGTGGGTGCCCACCAGGCGCAGCGCCATGCCTTGGGCATCCCGGGCAATCGCCTTGCCCCGGCCCAGGATCCACTTGGTGGCGCCCTCCCGGGTCGTCATGCGGTATTCCACTTCGAAGCTGGGAATGGCCCCCCGGATGCAGGCCTCGTTGGCAGCGAGGACTTCCGCTCGATCCGCCGGATGAACCATCTCTTCCCAGGCCTCGATCCGGGCCGCGAACTCATCGGGCTCGTAGCCCAGCATCCGGGTGTAGGCCGGGCTGTAGTAGACCTCGCCCGAGACGATATCCCAGTCCCAGATGCCGTCGCTGGTCGCGGCCATGGCCAGACGGAACCGTTCCTCGCTCGCCCTGAGGGTCTGCTCGGCGCACTTCTGCTCGGTGATGTCCTGCAGCGACCCGAAGAGGTGGCTCACCTTCCCGTCCGGCCCCACCCGAGGGAAGCCCCGGGCCAGGCAGATTCTCACTTCCCCGTCGGCCCGGACGGCCTTCAGTTCCAGTTCGTACGGCACGCCTTCGAGACTGGCGACCTTGACGGCCTGGTCGAGGCGGGCCATGTCCTCGGGGGGATAGACCTGTGGATGCTCCGCGTAGGCCAGGGCACCAGCTGCGGGGTCCCGCTGGAGGATGCGGAAGAGCTCGTCGGACCAGGTGACGGTGTCGGAAGCCACCTCCCACTCCCAGCTGCCGATGTGGGCGATGCTCTCGGTCCGGGCCAGCATGGCCTGCCCGTGCCGAAGCTGTGCCTCCACCCGCTTCCAGGCGGTGATGTCCTCGAAGACCGTGACGAACTGCTCGTGTTTGGGCGAGACCACGGACACCCGGAAATGCTTCTCCAACGGAGGGAAATAGGATTCGAAGGCGATCGGGTCGCCCCCCATCGCCACGCCGCTGTATTCCTTCAAATAGGGTGCCACGTCAGTGCCGTAGGCCTCGGTGGCAAGCCGACCCCTGGCGCTGGCGGCCTTCTGCCCGGTGTGCCGCTCGAAGGCTGGGTTCAACTCGAGGATGCGGTAGTCCACCACCTCGCCAGTGCCATCCCGCACGAGCTCGTGGAGGACCACACCCTCCTGCAGGCTCTCAAAGAGCGCACGGAACTTCCGCTCGCTCTGGAGCAGCGCTGCCTCGGCCAGCTTGTGTTCGGTGATGTCCTCGGCAGCGCCCAGGATGCGGACGGGCCTTCCATCTTCTCCCCGGGTCAGCACGATGTCGCGGCTGCGCAACCAGTGGACCTGCCCTTCCGTACTGCATACCCGGTAGTCCAGGGTTCGGATCTCGTCGTCCTGCAAAGTGTTGAACTGGGCGTGATGCCGGGCCACCTTCCCGGCGTCCTCGGGGTGGATGATGGTCGGCAGCAGGCTGGAACCCAGCGCCAGGACATCCTCGACTGAGTAGCCGAGGAGGGTCAGCATGTCGCGGTTGGCGTAGACGTTTCGTTCTTCGGCCAGGTCGTAGATGTAGACCAAACCCGATGAAATCGCCAGCAGCTTCTGGACAATGTTGGGATCCCTCAGCGGCTCCTGCTCTGGGCGAGTGCCAGAGCCGGGAGCATCCGTCCTTCCATCATCCATCATGGAATCCTCAGGGAGTGCAATGCTTGGCGTATCGGCAGGAACTTGGGTCCACTGCATTCTTGCAGAGGCAGGTCTCTGGGCACTCTGCCGCGGAAAAAGTTGCACCATCGCACTGCGGGACAGAGGCCCTGCCTGAGATGGGCAGGTCCGGACGGATCAGGCCCCTGGCTCCCGGAGGCCAACGAGGGACTCCGGGACCCGAAGGCCCATTCCGATCTGGCCGCCCACGAGGCATGGCCCATCCCCCGTTCCCGGCCGGTTCTCCTGCGGATCGCAGGGAGGCCTTCCTGCGCTGCTATCCGGCCCTGGTGGTGCACCTGCACGGGTCCTATCGCTTTGCGCTCCCCTTGTGGTCGCCCCGGTCCCTGTTCTCATGCTTCTCCTGGCCCTTGTGCTTGCCGTTGTCCCGATGCTTCTCCCGCCTGGGTCTCCGCTCGGGCCGGCGGCCTTCCCTGGAGGGACGGGACCCTTCCCGCGAGGGCCCGGGATTTCTGGATACGCCCAGGGGATCCGGCAGGCCCAGGGGATTGGGGAGTTGGGCCAGGAGAAGGGAACTGCCTAACATCAAGGCGAGGCAAATGCGTGCCATTCGGGTCATGGGGTCCTCCAGTGGCTGGCTCTGCAGAACGCAGGTCACCAGCCGCACGGTAGCCTCATGCTACTCCACGGAGCAAAACGCACCGCTAGGCGAAGCTCACCGCATGCACCGGCGGCAGATGCTCGGCGAGGGTGAGCCAGTCGTCGCCCTGATTCTCGCTGATCCATACGGATCCGGTGGTGGAGCCGAAAGCCAGGCGCTGGCCCCTGGCATCGAGGTCCAGGGCGTGACGGTAGACCAGATCGTAGGCCCAGCCCTGCGGCAGGCCGCGGTGCAGGGTCTCGAAAGTGCGGCCTCCGTCCCGGGTGCGGTTCACCACCACTCGACCCTCTGCGGGGATGCGCTTCTCATCCTTGATGGCGGGGATGAACCAGGCCGTCTCTGGTTCCTTGGGATGCACCACCACCGGGAATCCGAAGACCGAAGGCTTCACGTCCACGATCTCGGTCCAGGTGCGGGCATCGTCGGTACTGCGGAAGATGCCATTGTGGTGCTGGATCCACCACGTGTCGGGCGCGCCGGGGCACTGCACCATGCGGTGGGGGTCCTGGGATTCCGGGGCCTCCACCAGCTCGGGCGGCGCGTAGTCTGCCCGCATGCCCCTGGTGAAGGCGGCCCAGGTCTGGCCGCGATCCTCGGTGATCCAAACCCCGCCACTGGAAATGGCCACCGCCACGCGGTTGCCGTTCCGTGGATCCACGCAGATGGAATGGATGCCGGGGGCCTCGGCGCCGCCCCCGGCCCACTTCCGGCGCTCGGGCATCTCCCAGAGGGACTTCACCATCTGCCAGGTGTCGCCGCAGTCCTCGCTCCAGAAGAGACCTCCCGGAAGCGTGCCCGCCCACAGCAGGCCGGGCTGGGAGGTTAGGCCGGGCGCCAGGCTCCAGAATCGCATCAGGCGCCAGGGGATCTCGCGACCCAGGAAATCCTTTCCCACGTGCCCCTCGGGTGGTGTGGGATAGGCGGGCACGCCGATCTCCTGCCAGGTGGCACCCCGATCCCGGGAGCGGTGCAGCTTGGCGCCGAAATGACCATGATCCAGGGCCGCGTACCAGGCGCCATCCCGGGGATCGACCAGAGTGAGGCTGACGTTGTCCCCCAGGAAGGACACGGCTTCCAGGGCCCAGGCCCCCGCACCCCGGCGCCGGGCGGAGAACAGCCCCTTGCGGGTGGAGAGCAGCAGGTGATCGGACATCTCAACCTCCGGAAAGGGCCTGCATCACGAAGATCTCGCCAGCCTCGGTCACAGGGTCGCTGAGGCCATGGCGATCCAGGATCGGAACGCCATCGACGTAGATGGCCATGTGGAACCGCAGGGACCCATGCTCGTCCAGCACATAACCCCGGGCCTGCGGGTAGAGCGCGAAGGCGGCCTCCAGGCTCTCCTGCACCGTCGCACCCGCGACCCTGCAGGGCGGGCAGGCCACATGGCGCTGGAGGTTCTGCGTGAAGGCGACACTGGGCATCGGGATCCCTGCAGGACTCGACAATGTCCCTCTGGCAGAGGTTCCTGTCAAGACAGGAGGGTTGGAAACCCAAGCTCGGAACTTCGGCATGCAAACAAAAAAACGCAGGGAGTCGCCTCCCTGCGTTTTCGGGGTGTAACCAGGGGCTAGATGAGCCCGAGTTCCTTCACGGCATCGCGCTCTTCTCCGAGTTCCTTGGCGGTGGCGTCCATCTTGGCGCGGCTGAAGGCGTTAATCTCCAGGCCCTGCACAATGGAGACTTCGCCGTTCTTCACAGTGACGGGGAAGCCGTAGACCAGGCCCTGGGGAACGCCGTAGCTGCCATCGGACACGAAGGCCATGCTGGTCCAGTCGCCCTCGGGAGTGCCGAGCGCCCAGCTCTTCATGTGATCGATGGCGGCGCTGGCGGCGCTGGCGGCGCTGCTGAGCCCGCGGGCCTCGATGATGGCGGCGCCGCGCTTGGCCACGGTGGGAATGTAGCTGGTTTCGTACCAGGCGTGGTCATTGACCAAGTCGTAGGCACTCTTGCCTTCCACTTCCGCGTGGTAGAGGTCGGGGAACTGGGTGACGCTGTGGTTGCCCCAGATGGTCATCTTCTTGATGGAGGTGACCGCCTTGCCCGTCTTCTCGGCCAGCTGGGAGATGGCGCGGTTGTGATCCAGGCGCACCATGGCGTGGAACTGGGTGGCCTTCAGCTTGGGCGCGTTGGACAGGGCGATGAAGGCGTTCGTGTTGGCGGGGTTGCCCACCACCAGCACCTTGACGTTGCGGCTGGCCACTTCGCTGAGGGCATGGCCCTGGGGCTTGAAGATGCCGCCGTTGGCGTTCAGCAGGTCAGCCCGCTCCATGCCCGCCTTGCGGGGCAGCGCTCCCACCAGCAGTGCATAGTCCACGTCCTTGAAGGCCACCATGGGATCGTCGGACGTGACCACGCCCGCCAACAGGGGGAACGCGCAGTCCTTGAGTTCCATGACGACGCCATTCAGGGCCTTCAGGGCCGGCGTGATCTCCAGCAGCTGGAGGATCACGGGCTGGTCATTGCCCAGCATCGCCCCACTGGCGATGCGGAAAAGAAGGCTGTATCCGATCTGACCGGCAGCGCCGGTGACGGCCACGCGAACGGGGGGCTTCATGCTGGATCCTCCTGGAAGATTGAAGTCATTCTATACTCCGCCCCACCTCAAAAGAACAACAGGTCAGGAATCGTGACGAAGGTCCAAGCGCAATCCTTTGAATACCTACGTGTCATGATTCGAGATCCTTGACCACCTGCTCGCCACCCAGATGACGCATCTGGTTGAGGATCCAGGCCTGCCGGCCCCGGATGTACTCGCTGGGTGCGTTCGCGTGGAATTTGCGTGGATTGGGCAGGACCGCCGCCAGGAGGGCCGCTTCGGAAGGCGACAGGCGCTTTGCGGGCTTGCCAAAGTAGGTGCGAGCCGCCGCCTCCGCCCCGTAGATGCCATCCCCGAATTCGACGATGTTCAGGTAGATCTCCAGGATCCGCTTCTTGGACCAGCCCGCCTCGATCAGCAGCGTGAACCAGGCCTCCAGCCCCTTTCGGGTCCAGGAGCGGCTGTTCCAGAGGAAAAGATTCTTGGCGGTCTGCTGGGAAACCGTGGAGGCGCCCCGCTTGCGGCGACTCTTCTCATTGTGCTGGACCGCCTTTTCGATGGCCTGCCAGTCGAATCCGAAGTGTTCCGCGAAGTTCTGGTCCTCCGCGGCGATCACCGCGGCGCCGAGGCTGGGTGAGATGTCCTCCAGAGGAACCCAGCGATGGCGGGAGACATAGGGCTTGCCGCTTGACCAGGCTTCGATCCGCCTCTGCACCATGAGACCCGAGGCGGGCACAGGGACGAACCGGAAGGTCAGCACCAGGAGGATATTCAGAGCCAGAAAACCACCGATGGCCCAGACCATGACTACCAGAATCCGTCGAATCCAGCTTCGCTGTTTGGCCATCGAGGCTATTCCCATTGAAAACACCAGTCTGCCAGCCTTGGCGCCGATGAGGTTCCATGGTCCCCTGGGATTCACCGGGTGCTGGATCATCCCCCGGAGAAATGCCCTCGATGTCTGCGCCAATCGATCAGCGAAAGTACCCACGGATCAGCATCACCAGCGGGGACTATGGCGTCCGCTTCCAGGTCAAGGGCGAGGAGATCACGAATAGCCGTCTGGCGAACCTCAGCGCCGGGGGCTGTGGACTTGAAGTGGCCGTGGCCGACGTGCGCTACATGGAAGTGGGGGACATCCTGGAAGGCTTCTACCTGGACCATCCCGACCTGCCCTCCGTGCCCCTGTCGGCCCTGGTCATGCGGATGCTGGGGAAGGTGCCTGGGAAGACCTGCGGATACGTACTGGTGGGGGTGGAATTCCAGGGCATCACGCCTTTCGTGCGAAACCTCATCGCCGAGCATGTGGCAGCGCAGTCGCCCGAGGAATGATCCGATGATCCGGGGTTCATGACGATCCCTCTGAGTGCCGATGGGGAGTGGGAGGTAGCCTCCACGCCATGAAGCAGTCCCCCTTCGAGATGTTCCTGGACCGGCTCGACCCGACCTGGCGGGAGCACCAGCTTGCCTTTTTCAAGATCATGGCCGCCGCGGGACCGGATGCGGTCGAGGATCTGGCCGAACGCGTCCTGCGCATCTCCTGTCCAGTGGGTCTGAAACAGCTCGCCCTGGAGTTCAGCTTCTATCATCCCTGGCCCGAGTGGAGCCCGATCATCGACCGGGTTCTCAAACATGAAAAGAGCCTGGAGCTCTTCGAGACCGGGGCCCGCGCCCTGGGCCGGATCCGGACCCCGGAGGCCCTGGACTCCCTGCGCAACCTGTCACTGAGCCGGGCCACTCCTGGTTTTCGCGAGATCGTGGACCAGGTCCTCCGTGAATCCGATCCCGCCGAGGCCTTCCAGCACCACTTCTCCCGCCTACTCAAGGGCAGCGCCCATCCCGGGGATGCCAATGAAGGCGCCCATGAGCTGGCCAAGCTCATCGGCCCCGAGAACCTCGAACCACTCAAGTCCGGTGTGAGCCACCCGGATCCCCTGGTCTTCCGCCATGCACTCCGCCTCATCTGCCTGATCCAGTCCAGCGAGGCGGCGACCTTCCTGCTGGAGTACATGAAAGACATTCAGCAGGACGCCATGGAGGACCATGAGGCCCGGGCCATGCTCACCAGCTTTCGAGTCCTGCCGCGCCCCGAGGTGCAGGAGAAGGCCGTGCAGACGCTTTCCCTCCGCTGGAAGGAAAGGCAGCCGGACGCTGTGGCGGACCTGGTCTCCGGAGAGGGGGAGCGGCTGCAGGCGGCCTGTGCCGCGCTCCGGAAGGATGGTACCGGGATCCTCGACAGCCTGCTCGTGGACACCCTCATGGCCGCCATGGACGACAAACCGGCTCATCTCGCCAAGTTCCTCACCCTGGCGGGTGAGGCCGCCCATCAACGCACCCGGCGCCTCGATTTCGCCCTCCAGACCGCAGCCCAGGGCCTGGCCGATCTGGCGGCTTCTGGGAAGATCCAGGCGGACCGGATCCTCCCGGTCCTTGCGGAGCCCCTGCGCCAGGGCACCGGCAATGCGGGGGTCGCCGCTGCCCTCGCCCAGTTGGTCTCCCCCGAGCACCAGGATCTGGTGGATCTCCTGATGCACCATCCGGAAGGGGCCCTGCGCGGCGCTGCCATGGAAACCCTCGGCAAGCGCCAGGATCCGGCCTTCCATCCTGCCCTGTTCAAGCTGCGCCGCGATGCCATCACCGATATCTCCGAGCGGAGTCTCTGGCACCTGGGTCAGCTGCCGGATCCCGCAGGGACAGCCAGGATGATGCTTGACCACGCGGACCCCGGGGAGGTCCTGGTGGGGCTGCGCTTCATTGCCATGCACAAGCTGGAGGAGCTGGTACCGGATCTCCTGGGGCTGGTGGAAAAGGAACAGCGGGAGGCACTCCAGCTGGCCATCTTCAAAACCCTCGGGCAGGTGGGATCAGCAAAGGCTGTGGATCCGCTGCTGGGCTTCCTGCAGATCGCCATGGCGCCGCAGATCCAGGTGGCCATCGCCGAGGCCCTCCGCGAACTCGGGAATGCCAGCGGGGCCATCGCCCTGTGCGGGAAGGCCAGCGAGCTCAAAAGCCCCGAGCTCTGCACCGTGGCCCTGGAGGCCCTCGCCAAGGCCCACAACACGCCAGAGAAGCCCCTGCCCGCCGTGGAATCCGCCCTGCTGGTCACCATGACCCGCGGCGGCTGGTCCGCCCGGAACCCCTGGCCTCTCCGTCCCCGCATCATCGATGCCCTGGTGGAAGTCTACGTTCCCGGACGGAGCTTCTGGATGGAAGTGTCGAACCTCGTCCACTCCACCCTGAGCGAAAAGCGTCCCAACAATGCCGTCTCCACGGAAGATGTGGCCCGGATGCAGGCCGGTGCCAGGGTCCTCGCCCAGAAGGCCCAGGGTTGACCCGGGCCCATTCAAGGGTTCTTCTTTAGCAGGAGAAACCCTTGAGCCCAGCCACCCCTTTTCCCCCTTCCCGGGACCTGCTGGAACGCGTCCTCACAGCCCTGGTCTATGACGTGGCGATCGAATCTCCCCTGGAGGCGGCGCGCCAGCTGGCGGAGCGTCTGGGCGAACAGGTCTGGTTCAAGCGGGAGGACCTGCAGCCGGTCTTCTCCTTCAAGCTCCGGGGTGCCTACAACAAGATCGCCCACCTGGATGAAGGTTCCCGCAGCCGCGGCGTTATCGCCGCTTCGGCCGGCAACCACGCCCAGGGAGTGGCCCTGGCGGCCCGGCGCCTGGGCTGCCGGGCCACCATCGTCATGCCCATCACCACCCCCCACATCAAGGTGGAGGCCGTGCGGGCCCTGGGGGCCGAAGTGGTGCTGCAGGGCGACAGCTTCGAGGGCGCCTTCACCCACTCCCAGGCCCTCCAGGTCGAGAACGGCGCGACCTACATCCATCCCTACGATGATCTCGATGTCATCGCGGGCCAGGGCACCATCGGCATGGAGCTGTTGCGCCAGCTGCCCAGGGGCATGGAGGCGGTCTTCGTACCCGTGGGCGGTGGGGGTCTCATCGCCGGCATTGCCGCCTACCTGAAGCGCCTGCAGCCTGGCATCCGCATCATCGGAGTGGAGCCCCTGGACGCCGACGCCCTCTACCGCTCTCTGGCGGCCGGGTACCGAGTGAAGCTGGACCACGTGGGCCTCTTTGCCGATGGCGTGGCCGTGAGCCAGGTGGGTGAGCACACCTTCCCCCTCTGCCAGGCCTATGTGGACGAGGTGGTGCGGGTGGGCACGGACGAGATCTGCGCCGCGATCAAGGATGTGTTCCAGGAGAACCGCTCCATTCTCGAGCCCGCCGGAGCCCTGGCCGTGGCGGGGCTCAAGGCCTGGACCGAACAACACCGGGACCGCCCCGATCGTGGCGGCCTCGTGGCCATCCTTTCCGGCGCCAACACCAATTTCGACCGGTTGCGCTTCGTGGCCGAGCGGGCGGAGCTGGGCGAGCAGCGGGAGGCCATCCTCGCCGTCACCATCCCCGAGCGGCCCGGCAGCTTCCGGGCATTCTGCGAGCGCATCGGCCGGAGGTCCATCACCGAGTTCAACTACCGCTATGCGGACCCCAGCCGCGCCCACATCTTCGTGGGGGTGCAGGTCGCGGACCGGGCCGAGACCCACCAGCTCCTGACGGACCTGCGGGCCGACGGCCTGGAAGCCCAGGACCTCAGCGACAATGAGCTGGCCAAGCTGCACATCCGGCACCTGGTGGGCGGACGCGCACCCTCCGTCACGGATGAGCGGGTGCTGCGCTTCGAGTTCCCCGAGCGGCCCGGCGCCCTGCTGCGCTTCCTGGACCACATGAACGCCGGCTGGAACATCTCCCTCTTCCACTACCGCAACCACGGCGCTGACTACGGCCGGGTGCTCGCAGGCATCCAGGTGCCACCGGAGGATCACGCCGAGTTCCAGGCCTTCCTCGATCACCTGGGCTACGCCTGGGTGGACGAGGGCACCAACCCGGCCTACCGGCTGTTCCTGGCCTGAACCCAACTTGATTCCGTGGAGCGCGGCATGAGCGAGAGATTAAGTGGCCCGGAACTGGTGGCATTGGTGCAGCGGGTGTTCCAGCCCCAGCCGGGCGAGTCTGCCCTGGCCATCCTGGTGGACCTGCCGGATGCCAAGGTGCCCGATGACGCCGACTGGGCCGCCCGCCGCGCCATCGCCATGGAATGGGTGCAGGAACTTTCCGCGCACCGCGCCGAGCTGGGGCTGGCCGGCCACCTGGTCGTCTACCCCAACGTCCACACCAACAACGGCGATCTGCCGGACCGGGCCTGGCTGCTCAGCCCCGGCCCCCTGCCCTCCGTGGCGGCACTGGATCCTGCGGCTGCCATCCCCTTCGCCGAGATCTACGAGACGCACCCCATCCTCATCGCCATCACCAGGTTCTCCGCCACGGCGCCCCTGAAGCTGGCCGCGAAACGGTATCCCATTCGCGCCGCCACCATGCCGGGCTTCCGGGCGGACATGATCCCTGCCCTGCGCCTGGACTACGCCGAGGTGAACCGCCGGGTGAACCTCCTGAAGGACCTGCTGGACCGGGCCGAAGGCGCCGATTTTCGCTTCGACACCCCGTCCGGCCCCTGTGAGCTGCACATAGACCTCCGCCATCGCACGGGCCATGCCTCCGGCGGCCTGCTGCCCACGCCTGGCGTGGCGGGCAACCTGCCTTCGGGCGAGGCGTACATCGTGCCCTACGAAGGCGAGTTCCTCGGTGATCCCAGCCGGACTCACGGCGTGATGCCGGTGCAGTTCGGGACCGAGATCGTGCGCTACCGCATCGTCGCGAACAAGGCCCTGGAGGTGCTCAGCGAAGGCCCGAAATCCCGCGAGGAGGCGGCCCTGCTGGCCAGGGAACCGGCCTATGGGAACCTCGCCGAACTGGGCCTGGGCGTGCTGGCAGCGTTCGGCGTCAAGCCCATCGGCGAGATCCTCCTGGACGAGAAGCTGGGCCTGCACCTCGCCTTCGGCCGCAGCGACCACTTCGGCGGCCAGGTGGGTCCCGCCCAGTTCTCCAGCCCCGAGGCCGTCATCCACATCGACCGGGTCTACGTCCCCGAGACGCAGCCGGATGTGAAGGTCCTGGCCGTGGATCTGGCGCTGGCCGATGGCAGCACGGTGGGCCTCATGCGGAACGGGGAATACCAACTAGCCTTCTGAGCTCGTGCGGATTGCCCCGTCAGAACAGCCGCCCGACCAACGCCGCCAGGGCGGTCTCGGTGCGGAGGATGCGGGGCCCCAGGTCCAGGGGCTTCAGGCCCGCCCGCAGCAGGCTCTGCACCTCCGCCTCGATCCAGCCGCCCTCGGGACCGATGGCCAGGGTGATGGGTGGCACCAGCACCTTGGGCGCGGCCTCGCCGGTGCCCGGATGGGCCAGCAGGCCGGTCCCGCCCTGGAGCAGGTCCGGCAGTTCATCTTCCACAAAGGGACGAAACAGCCTCGCCAGCCGCAGGTCCGGCAGCACGGTGTCCCTGGCCTGCTCCAGGCCCAGGATCATCTGCTCGCGCAGGTTCTCGGGCTGCATCCGGGGGCTGGACCAGTAGGCCTTTTCCACCTTCCACGCGTTCAGCAGCACGATGCGTGCGGCGCCGAGACTGGCAGCGGCGGCCAGCACGCGGTTCAGCACCTTGGGCCGGGGCACGGCGATCACCAGCGTGAGGGGCAGTTTGGGCGGGGGTGCCTGGTCCAGGGTGAGGGCCAGATCGAGGCGTTCTTCATCCAGGCGGAGCACCCTGCCCCGTCCCATCGGTCCGCCCAGGAGCCCCACGGCCAGGTCGTCGCCAACCCCGGCCCCGTGGATCTCGCGCACGTGGGCGAGCCGGCGGCCGGAGAGCCGGGCAAGGTCCGGCGCCACCAGGTCCTCCGGAAAGAGCAGCACCAGGTTCACGGCGCCTACTTCCGGGTCGCCCTGGTCCGCCCGGAAGGCTTGGGTTTCGCCTTCGCCTTGGGCTTGGCGGCCCGGGCGGCCACAGCCACGGCCTTGGCCATCCACACCGCGAGCTGGTCCAGATCCTCCAGGACGTCCTCCGGCAGCTGGTAGTACTGCATGGGCTTTTCCGGATCTCCGAAAGGCAGGAAGGGACCCATGCCTGCGGCTGCGAAATCAGGGCGGTTGCCGTCATCCACCTTGAAGTAGAGGGTGTCCTCGGCCACCAGGGCGAAGGCCCGGCCCTCGGCGAAAAAGCAGAGACCGCCGAACATGGGCCGGGAGGTCACCGGGCGGATCTGCCCCATCTGCTCGAGGAGGTATGTGCGGTAACTCACAGAGACGGCCATGGCGACAATGCTACCCTCCTGTCGCCGGGGGTCCGGCTCCCTTTTCCAGGTTCAGCCATGCGAATCCGCACCCTTGACGACCTGCTGCTTGCCGTGAAGAACAGGCCCCGCAAGCGACTGGTGGTGGCCTGGGCCAACGACGCCCACACGCTGGAAGCGGTGAACGCCGCCGTGGAAGCTGGGCTGGTGGAGGCCATCCTGGTGGGCGACGAGCCGCTGATGGCCCAGGTCTGCCGGGACCACGGCTTCCCGCTGAATCGGTTCCGCCTGGTTTCCGCCGCCACGGACACCGAGGCTGCCGCCCAGGCCGTGGCCATGGTCCGGTCCGGCGAGGCCGACCTGCTGATGAAGGGTCTGGTGGCCACGGACAAGTACATGCGGGCCATCCTCAACAAGGACCTGGGCCTGCTGGCACCCGGCGCCCTCCTGAGCCATGTGGCCGTGATGGAGCACCCGGGCCTTTCCCGGCTCCTCATCCTGGGGGATGTGGCCGTGATCCCAGAACCCACCCTGAAGGAGAAGGCCACCATCCTCGGCTACCTGGTGAAGACTGCCCACGCCCTGGGCATCGAACAGCCAAAAGTGGCCGCCTTGTCGGCCTCGGAGCAGGTGCAGCCGAAGCTGAGATCCAGCCTGGAGGCCGACCTGCTGGCCAAGATGGCCGAGCGCGGTGAGATCACCGGCGCCCTGGTGGGCGGCCCCATGGCGCTGGATGGCGCCATCGATCTGGAATCGGCCCGCATCAAGGGGATGACCGGTCCGGTGGCCGGGGACGCCGACTGCCTGCTCTTCCCGAACATCGAAGCGGGCAACGTCTTCTACAAGGCTGGCACCAAGCTCGGTGGGGCCGAGGTCGCCGCCGTCGTCGCTGGCGCCCAAGTCCCCTGCGTCCTCAGCAGCCGTGGCGACAGCGCCAGGACGAAGCTCTGCTCCATCGCCTTGGCCGCGCTGCTTGCTTAGCGGAACATCACCCAGGGCACGGTGATGAGGAAGAAGGCCGTCATGTACACCAGCCCGAAAATGGTCCCCATCTTCCAGTAGATCGGCCCCGGCAGGAACCCCGAGCCGAAGTAAACGGGGCTGGGTCCTGTGCCATAGGGCGTGATCACACCCATGATGCCGAGCTGGAGGCAGAGCAGGAGGGCCATCCGGTCCACGGGCATGCCCGGGATGGCGGCCCCCACGGCCAGCAGGACGGGCAGCACGGCGGTGACATGGGCGGTGACACTCGCGAACAGGTAGTGCAGCAGGAAGTTCACCATCAGCAGGATCACCAGAGCCTTCATCACTGTGAATCCACCCAGGTGGGCGCCGACCGTGGTCGCGAACCAGGGGATGAACCCGACCCGGGAGAGGCCGTCGGCCAGCGCCACCAGCGTGGCGAACCAGGCGTAGGTGTTCCAGGCGTCCTTGTTCTGCATCATGTCGGCCCAGGTGATCACCTTCGTCACCAGCATCATCCCGATCACCACCAGGGCCACAGTGGTGGCATTGATGAAGGAATCGCCGAAGATCCAGAGCCCCAGCGCACCGGCCACGTAGACCAGCAGGAGGATCTCCTTCATCGTGAGCTTGCCCATCTTGGCCAGTTCGACCGCCGCCCACTGGGGAACTTCGCTGCCGCCCTTGACGCTGGGCTTCTCGATCCAGTACGACAGCACCGGCACGATGGCCAGCAGCAGGAGGCAGGCCGGAAGGGCCGCGAACAGCCACTTCAGCCACTGGAGATCCACGTGGACGGTCTTGCGGACCAGTTCCACCGCGAGCACGTTGGGTGCAAGGGCCGTCATGAACAATGAGCTGGTCACGCAAGTCGTGGCGATGGCCACCCACATCAGGTAGGTGCCGATGCGGTGCATGGATGGATCGTTGGGCTTCGAGTCGTACAGGGGCGGCAGGTGGCTGATGACGGGGAAGATGGTGCCGCCGCTGCGGGCCGTATTCGACGGCGTGAACGGGGCCAGCAGCAGGTCAGCGCCCAGCACGGCATAGCCCAGGTAGAGGGTGCTGCTGCCCATGAGCTTCACCAGGGCCAGCGCGATGCGCCGGCCCAGCCCGGTCTTCTCGTAGGCCAGGGCGAACATGAAGGCCCCGAAGATGAGCCAGACGGTGGCGTTGGAAAACCCCGACAGCGCCCAGGTGAGGGCCGCGGTGGGGGCGTTGAAGCCGGGCTTGGCCAGCTGCTCCGGGCTGAACAGCACGAAGCGCGCCAGCAGGACCGCCACGGTGAGTCCGATCAGGCCCACGGCGCCGCCAGGCAGCGGTTCCAGCACCAGGGCCGTGATCACGGCCGCGAACAGCGCGAAATAGCGCCAGGCGTGAGGAGCCAGTCCGGCTGGGGCTGGCAGCAGCGCGATGCCTATGCCGACCAGCAGTGGGAGCAGGGCATTCCAAACTTTCATACATGTCTCCACGAATATTGCGTAAACCACACGGTCGTCATCATTGAGCAACATATTTAGTTAAATTTTTGAAAAAATCCTTAAAAAAAGCAAAACAGGATCGATTTTTAAACCCTTATAACCTTACATCCGCGATTTTCGAATATTATAATTTATAAATATTGATTTTAATAATATTACTACTCTTGAACCATCGGGAATCGTCGGAAGGTTATACCCCTTCGTGTGTCCTCCAGCAGGGGCATGAGGGGTACCTGGATCCGCCATGGTCCTTATTTTCAATATTTCTGATTTCACACAGGTCTTATTTTTCTGCTGGTACCAGCCTTGCTGACCCTAGCCGTCCCCTCTGAAGTCAGGTCAGGAACGGAATCGGCAGGTTCGGAGTCCAGAGTCCAGGTCACCGCACCTTGCCAACTGCAACTGGCCAGGCCAGGAACGGGTCCAGACCCACCGTCCAAGCATCCATCTAGGAGAAACAACCGTGGCCCCCTCCCGATTCCTCCCCAAACCCTGGCTGTCCAGTTCCCTCGCCTGTGTCCTGGCCCTGGCATCCGCGAATCCCCTCCTGGCCCAGGCCACCCGCACCGAGCACGACTCTCTGGGCAACCGCCAGATCCCGGTGGAGGCCTACTGGGGCGCCCAGACCTCCCGCGCGCTGGAGAATTTCCCGTTCAATACCCAGAAACTCGAACACTTCCCCACGTTTCTGCAGGCCTATGCCTATGTGAAGAAGGCTGCCGCCCAGGCCAACTGTGAGCTCGGCATCCTGTCCAAAGAGAAACTGGACGCCATCAGCCAGGCCTGCGACGAGATCATCGCCGGCAAGCTGCACAACCAGTTTCCCGAGGACATGATCCAGGCCGGCGCCGGCACTTCGACGAACATGAACTTCAACGAGGTCATCGCCAACCGGGGCCTCGAGATCATGGGCAAGCAGAAGGGGGATTACAAATTCCTGCACCCCAATGACGATGTGAACCTCTCCCAGTCCACCAATGACAACTATCCCACTGCGGCCAGAGTGGCCATCGTCATGGAGATCACCCGCTCCTTGAAGGCCATGGAGGGCCTGAAGACCGCCCTCGAGGCCAAGGGCAGCGAGTTCAAGGATGTCATCAAGATGGGGCGGACCGAGATGCAGGACGCGGTGCCCGTCACCCTGGGCCAGGAATTCAACGGGTTCGCCGACACCGTCAACGAAGCCATGATCCAGCTGAAAGAGGCCCAGACCGCCTTCATGAAGGTCAACCTGGGTGGCACCGCCATCGGCACCGGCCTCAACAGCCCCCCGAAGTACTGCGCCCTGTCCATCCAGAAACTGGCCAAGCTGACCGGCTATCCCTTCGTGCGTTCCCATGACCTGGTGGGGGCCTCCTCCGATTGCTCAGGCTATGTCCAGATGTCCGGGGCCATGAAGCGCGCCGGCCTGGTCATGTCCAAGATCGCCAACGACCTGCGCCTGATGTCCTCGGGCCCGCGCACCGGCTTCTTCGAGATCACCCTGCCCGCCACACAGCCCGGTTCCTCCATCATGCCGGGCAAGGTGAATCCGGTGATCTGCGAAGTCACCTCCTCCATCGCCTACCAGCTGGCCGGCTACGACACGACGGTGACCATGGCCGCCGAACTGAGCAGCCTTGAGCTCAATCCCGTGGAATGCATCATCGTCTATGACCTTCTGTGCGGCACCTCCCTGCTGACCAAGGGCGCCGAGGTGTTCACCACCAAGTGCGTGGTGGGCGTCAAGGCCAACACCGAGCGCTGCCGAATGCTGGTCAAGAACAGCATCGGCCTGGTCACGGCCTTGAACCCCGTCCTCGGCTACGAGCGGTCGGCTTCCATCGCCAAGGAATCCCTGGCGACAGGCCGGTCCGTCTACGACCTGGTGCTGGAAAAGGGCTGGATGACCAAGGAACAGCTGGATGACATGCTCAAGCCCGAGAACATGACCCAGCCTAGGGATTGGCCCAAGAAGTAGGTCCTGGGCGGCAGTGTGAATGCCGGATGCGGAGCGGATGGCCCCAGAAAGCCGTCCCCTCCGCATCAACAGATAAGGCCATTCTCTATGCTGACAATGAAGTAGACTTCGCCTACCTTCCCCACCCGAGCAAGCCCCATCCACAGCCATTTCAAAAGCACCGTCCCCATCGCCATCCTGAGGTCCATGCGCTCCCCCCTTCTCGTCCTGCTCTGCAGCCTGCTCGCGTGCCAGCACCCCGCGTTCGCCGGGGACAGCCGGGAGGCCAGCGGCCGGCAGGTGATCCTCGTCGGGGGCGACCTGAACTACCCTCCCTATGAATTCCTGGACAAGGTGGGCAAGCCCGCGGGCTTCAACGTGGAGATCACGCGGGCCATCGCCGAAGTCATGGACCTGCAGGTGGACATCCGGCTGGGCGACTGGAACGACATGCGCCATTCGCTGGCAGACGGTTCGATCGATGTCCTGGAAGGCGTGGCCATCTCGAAGGAGCGGGACAAGGTCTTCGATTTTTCCATCCCGCACTGCACCATCCACCAGTCGATCTTCGCCCGCCGAGGGTCACCCCCGGTCAGCTCGATCTGGGACCTGGCCGGCAAGGAAGTGGCCGTGCAGCGGGGCGGCATCATGCAGGACCTCATGGCCAACAGCGGCACCGAGATGAAGCTCATCCTGGTCGATACCCACGCGGACGCCCTCCGCCTGCTGGCCTCGGGCAAGCTGGACTACGCCCTGGTCAATACCCTCACCGGCATCTACTTCGGGCTGGACCGGGGCCTCACCAACATCGTGCCCGTCAGCGGACCGGTGGCCGAGATGTCCTACGGGTACGCGGTGAAGAAGGGCAACAAGGACCTGCTCGCCGAATTCGACGAAGGGCTGCAGATCCTGATCAACACGGGCCGCTACCAGCAGATCCATGACAAGTGGCTGGGCATCCTCGAACCCCGCCCCAATCAGTGGCCCAAATTCATGAAATACGGAGCCGCGGGGGTGGTGACGCTGCTGGCCGTCCTCGGGAGCATCGTGGTCTGGTCCTGGTCCCTGCGGAAGAAGATCGAGGCCTACATCGCCGACTCCCAGGTCCGGCAGCAGGAACTGATCCAGGCGGGCAAGATGGCCTCCCTGGGAGTCCTCGTCTCCGGCGTCGCGCACGAGATCAACAATCCCACGGGCCTGATCCTCTACAACCTGCCCCTGCTCAGGAACGCCTACCGGGTTTCCGAGACCGAACTGGAAGCGCGATTCCAGGAAACCGGTGATTTCCCCATCGGGGGTTTAAAATACTCCGAGCTCCGCGAGGAGATACCGCGCATGTTCGACGAAATGCAGGGGGGCGCCAACCGCATCAAGCGGATCGTCGAGGACCTGAAAGATTTCGCCCGCAAGGACACCTCCAGCCTCAAGGAACTGGTCGACCTCAACCAGGTTGTCCAGACGTCGGTACGGCTGCTGGACAGTTCCATCAAGAAGGCCACATCCCACTTCCATGCCCAGTACTTGGACACCCTTCCGCTCTTCCGTGGCAATGCCCAGCGGATCGAGCAGGTCGTGGTCAACCTGCTACTGAATGCCTGCCAGGCCCTGCGCTCCCCCGACCGGGGAATCTTCCTGTCCACCTGTTACGACAGCGAGCAGAAAGTGGTGATGCTCTACATCAAGGACGAGGGCATCGGCATTCCGCCGGAGCACCTCGCCAACCTGACGGATCCGTTCTTCACCACGAAGCGGGAATCGGGCGGTACGGGGCTTGGACTTTCCGTATCCGCCGGCATCGTGAAAGACCACCTCGGCAAGCTGGAGTTCACCTCCACGCCGGGTGAAGGAACCACCGCCATCCTGACGCTGCCCGCCCTGGAGAGAGGTTGAACCCATGACCGAATCCCAGTTCCCCTCCTACTCCATCCTGCTCGTCGACGACGAGGAGGCCTGGCTGCGCAGCCTCAGCATGACCCTGTCGATGATGGCGGGCATCAACAACACCATCCGCTGCTCGGACAGCCGGAAGGTGATGGACCTGATCGCCAACCACGACATCGGGCTCGTCCTGCTGGACCTCAACATGCCCAGCCTCTCGGGGCAGGACCTGCTCGTGCAGCTGCTCGAGAAGTACCCCGAGATCCCCGTGATCATCATCAGCGGGCTGAATCAGGTGTCGACCGCCGTGGAGTGCATGAAGCGCGGCGCCTTCGACTTCTTCGTCAAGACTGTCGAGCAGGAGCGCCTGATCCAGGGGGTCCGCCGGGCCATCAAGATGATTGACCTGCAGCAGCAAAACCGGGAGTTCTGCTCGCGGGTGCTGGACGACCGCGTCGCCCATCCCGAGGCCTTCGCCGAGATCATCACCCAGAACCCCTCCATGCGCGCCATCTTCCGCTACATCGAAGCGATCGCGGGCAGCACCCAGTCCGTGCTGATCACGGGAGAGTCCGGTGTGGGCAAGGAACTGCTGGCCGTGGCCATCCACCGGCTGAGCGGCCGGAAGGGCCGGATGGTGTCCCTGAACGTGGCTGGTCTGGATGACAGCGTGTTCAGCGACACCCTGTTCGGCCATGTGAAAGGCGCCTTCACGGGGGCTGACAGCGTGCGGCGGGGACTGATCGAGGACTCCGCCGACGGCACCCTCTTCCTGGACGAGATCGGCGACCTCTCCACCGCCTCCCAGATCAAGCTGCTGCGCCTGCTCCAGGAAGGCGAGTATTTCGCCCTTGGCAGCGACGTCCCGAAGCGCCTGCGTTCCCGGGTCCTCTTCGCCACCCACCACGACCTGGCGGCCAAGCAGGCTTCCGGCCAGTTCCGGAAGGACCTCTACTACCGGCTGTGCGTGCATCGCCTGAGCGTGCCGCCCCTCAAGGAGCGAGCCGAGGACATCCCCCTGCTCCTGGACCACTTCCTGGATCAGGTGTCGCGGGAACTCGGAAAGACCCGGCCCACCGTTCCCAAGGAACTCTACGTGCTGCTGGCCAACCACGCCTTCCCGGGCAACATCCGCGAGCTGAAATCCATGGTCTACGACGCGCTGAGCGTCCATCAGTCCAGGATGCTGTCCATGGACTCCTTCAAGCGGGCCATCGACAGCCACGGCAGTCCCCAGCCCGGCAGCGGGGAAGCCAGAGGAAGTGAACAGAGCCTGTTCGGCGCGGGGGACCCTCTGCCCAGCCTGCACGACCTCTCGGATCTGGTCATCGCCGAGGCCATGCGCAGGGCGCAGGGCAATCAGTCCGTCGCCGCCCGGCTCATCGGCATTTCCCAGCCAGCCCTCAGCAAACGCCTGAAAAAGGCCCAGCTGGGGCCCCTCCAACCCTGACTCCTTCTTGAAAGAACCAACACTGGAAATAGATTCCAGAAGTCCTTAAGGTCCTGTTTCTTACACCGCACCATTGCTATATTCGTAGCCGTTCCACGCAACCCTTCACCCCCCGAGCAGCTCGTCTCGAGTTTGCTCATTTCCTCAATAGCGCCACCTACCCGTGGCCTTTCTGGCAGGAGCTACACATGGCTCAGAGCAATCTCACCAGGAGGATGCTGACCGCATCCCTCTTGACCCTTCCCTTCGCGCTGGTGGCCGCCGACGCCCCCGGCATGTTCCGGCTTCCGAGCACGGACACCATGATGAAGATCTACGGGTTCGCCGAACTGAACGGCACCTATGACATGGGTACCCGCAATTCCGACATCGACGATTTCGACTGGGCGACCTTCCTCCCCACCCAGCCCTTCGACAAGACCTCCAAGAACCCCAGCGGTTCGCCGGCCAACCAGATGTACCTGACGCTCCGGACCTCCCGGATCGGCATCATGACCACCACTCCCAGCAGCCTGGGCCCCATCACCGCCGTGGTGGAAGCGGACTTCAACTCCCCCTCGCCCAGCAACTTCTCCAGCCCCGCCACCACCAACGGGAACACCTTCCGTCTCCGCAAGGCCTATGGCCAGATCGGCGGCTTCCTCTTCGGCCAGACCTGGTCCACCTTCTTTGACGGCGACTCCGTGCCCGATGGGGTGGATTTCAACCCCGTGGCCTCCGCGAACGCCACCCGCCAGGGCATGCTTGCCTACACCTGGCACCCCGCAAAGGAAAGCTCCTTCACGCTGGCCGTCGAAGCCCCCTTCGATCGCCAGTACCAGGGCCTGGCCGGCCACGTGGTCATCCAGGACGCGGGTGAGGCCTATGTGAAGGATTCCTACGCCACCACCCCCGACCTCGTCGCCAACTACACCTACAGCGACAAGTGGGGCCACGTATCCGCCCGTGGCGTGATGATGGAGTACAAGGATCTCCAGCACAGCGCCAACGGCTATGGCGCGGCCCTGTCCGGCCACTTCAACATCGGCAGCGACAGCCTGGTCTGGAGCATCCAGAGTGGCGATGGCATCGGCCGCTACATGCTCGGCAGCCTCCTCCAGAGCGCCATCGACGACGGCAAGAAGATCAACCTCTGGAAGGCCACGGGCTACCACGTGGGCTACACCCACGTCTGGAACGCCGACTGGCGCACCAACGTGTATGCCAGCCGGGTGAGCTTCTCGGATCCCGGTTCGGGCACCCCCGGCCAGACCCTGAACGCCTGGATGCAGTCCGCTTCCAACACCAACTACTGGGGCGCTGACGGCCAGCCCAACAAGACCCTCGACAACTACGCCATCAACACCTTCTACAACGTCTCCAAGACCGTCTACTGCGGCCTGGAATACAACTACGGCACCCGCAAGACCATGGACACCTACACCGCTGGCGTGGCCGGCGCCGCCAACGAAGGCACCCAGAAGCGCATCAACTTCGTGTTCCGCGCCAGCTTCTTCTAGACCCTGGCCACTACGGACCATTTAACCCATCCAATCTGGAGGCAGCATGAAGAAGTCCTATCTCGTAGCTCTGGGCCTGGTCGCAGGCGCAGCACTCTCCTTCGTGGGGTGTGACAAGAACAAGAACGTGGTGGTCGGCGGTGTCGCCCCGCTGACCGGCGAGGCCGCCACCTTCGGCGCGTCCACCAAGAACGGCTATGACCTGGCCGTCTCGGAGTGGAACGCCAAGGGCGGCGTCCTGGGCAAGCAGGTGCAGCTGGTGTTCGCCGACGACAAGGGCGATCCCGCGGAAGGCGCCACCGTCTTCACCAAGCTCATCGAACAGGACAAGGCCTGCGCCATTCTGGGCACCGTCATGTCCAAGGTCTCCCTGGCCGGTGCCCCCATCTGCCAGAGCGCCAAGATCCCCATGATCGCCACCGCCTCGACCAACCCCAAGGTCACCGGCGTGGGCAACTTCGTCTTCCGCGCCTGCTTCATCGATCCCTTCCAGGGCACGGTGGGCGCCAAATTCGCGTTCGACGACCTGAAGGCCAAGAAGGCCGCCTGCCTCTTCGATGTGGGCAACGACTACACCAAGGGCCTCTCCGAGTTCTTCAAGGCCAAGTTCACCGCCCTGGGCGGCGAAGTCGTCGGGTTCGAGGGCCATGCCACCGGAACCTCCGATTTCAAGGCCCAGCTGACCAAGGTCCTCGCGGCCAAGCCTGATGTGCTCTACGTCTCCGACTACTACAGCGACGTGGCCATCATCGCCAAGCAGGCCCGGGAACTGGGCTTCAAGGGCCCCCTGGTGGGCGGCGACGGCTGGGATTCCCCCAAGCTGACCGAGATCGCCGGTCCGGCCATCGAGGGCTGCTTCTTCACCAACCACTACGCGAAGGAGGACAAGTCCCCCATCGTACAGGAATTCGTCGGGAAGTACACGGCGAAGTACAAGGCCGCTCCTGACGCCCTCGCGGCGCTGGCCTATGACGCCACCAACATCATGCTGGACGCCATCAGCCGCGCCGGTTCCACGGATGGCGCCGCCATCCAGGGTGCCCTGGTCAAGACCGACCTCAAGGTCGTCACCGGTCAGGTCAAGTTCGACGGCGAGCGCAACCCCGTGAAGTCCGCGGTCATCATCGAGCTCAAGGGCGGTCAGCAGGTCTACAAGACCACCGTGGCTCCGTAACACACAGTCGTCCTGTTCCAAGGGGGGGGCCCCCGGCCCCCCCCCATTTCAAGAAAGGGGTCCCTGATGGAGTCCATCTTCAGCCCGCAGCAGATCGTGAATGGTCTTCAGCTGGGAGCAATCTACGCGCTCATCGCGCTTGGCTACACCATGGTGTACGGCATCGTGCGCCTCATCAACTTCGCCCATGGCGATTTCTTCATGGTCGGGGCCTATGCGGCCTTCGGCTCGTTCTTCATGTTCAACGCCTTCCTTCCCCGCGGCAATGGACTCGCCTTCATCGTCCTGATCCTCGCCATGGCCGCTGGCGGCCTCATCGCCGTCCTCACTGACCACTTCGCCTACAAGCCGCTCCGGTACAAGCCGAAGCTGTCCTCTCTCGTGACCGCCATCGGCGTGTCCATGCTGCTCGAATACGTCTTCTCCGCCATCCCCGCCATCGGGCCTTCGCCCCGTGGCTTTCCTGAAATCCTGCCGAAGAAGATGTACCACTTCGGCTCGGCCGAAGTGTCCAACTACGTGATCGTGGATCTGGCGGTGGCCGCCGTGCTCATGATCGGCCTCACCCTCCTCATCCAGCGGTCCTCCCTCGGCAAGGCCATGCGCGCCGTCTCCCAGGACAAGGACGCGGCACGGCTCATGGGCATCAACGTCGACCGGATCATCTCCCTGACCTTCCTCATCGGGGGCGCCTTTGCCGGCGCGGCCGGCCTGCTCGCGGGCCTGACCTACCCGAGAATCCAGCCCTACATGGGCATCCTGCCTGGCTTGAAGGCCTTCATCGCCGCAGTGCTCGGCGGCATCGGGAGCATTCCCGGAGCCGTCCTCGGCGCCTTCATCATGGGAATCGCTGAAACCTGCGCCACTGCCTACAACTCGCTTCTGGGAGAGGGGATCGCCTTCGTGATCCTCATCGTTGTCCTCCTCCTGAGGCCCAGTGGCATTTTCGGCGAAAAGACAGCCGACAAGATCTAGGAGGTCTGGCATGGACAAACTCAAAAGCATGAAACTGCTCATGGCAGGACTGATCTTCTATGTGGTGGTGCAAGTCCTGAGTGCCGTCGGTGTGCTGAACGGCTACTTCATGGTCATCATCAACCGCTCCCTCATCGGCGTGATGTTCGCGGTCTCGCTGAACCTCATCAATGGCATCACGGGCCAGTTCTCCCTGGGTCACATGGGCTTCGCCGCGGTCGGGGCCTACACCTCCGGCTCCATCACCACCCTCATCTTCAAGCTCTCGCCCCGCCACCCCGAGGACGCCGTCGTGTTCGTCGTGGCGATCATCGCGGGCGGGATCGCGGCTGCGGTCGCCGGATTCCTGATCGGCTTCCCCTCCCTGCGGCTGAAGGGCGACTACCTGGCCATCGTGACCCTCGGCTTCGGGGAGATCATCCGCACCATCCTGAACAACATCGCCTGGGTGGGCGGGCCCCGCGGCCTGCTGGGCATCCCCAAGTTCTCCACCTTCACCGTCATCTTCGTCTTCACCATGGCCACCATCATCCTCATCCGCAACCTGGTCCAGTCCTCCATCGGACGGTCGATGCTTTCGATCCGCGAGAACGAACTGGCCAGTGAGCTGGTCGGCGTCGACACCACGAAATACAAGGTGCTCGGGTTCGTCGTGGGCGCCTTCTTCGCCGGCATGGGCGGCGGCCTGCTCGCCCACCTCCTGCAGATCGCCCACCCCACCCAGTACGGGTTCTACGCCTCGGCCCTGATCCTCATCATGGTCTACGTGGGCGGCATCGGCTCCCTGACGGGCTCCATCATCGCGGCCTTCTCCCTCACCTTCCTCACGGAGGGCCTGCGGGTGGGCATCGACTGGCTGCGGGACACCGCGGGCGTCCCCATCGGCACTGAATGGACCATGGTGATCTACGCCCTGCTGCTGATCCTCATCATGCTCTTCAAGACGGAAGGACTCCTGGGCATGCGTGAAGCCTCCATCCTGATCATCAAGGAGAAACAAGGATGAGCGCCCTCCTCTCCATCCAGAACATGACCCACTACTTCGGCGGGCTCAAGGCCGTGTCCGAGTTCTCCTTCGATGTACCCGAGGGCGTCATCTACGGTCTGATCGGCCCCAACGGCTCCGGGAAGACCACCTGCTTCAACCTCATCACGGGCATCTACACCCCCACCCAGGGGAAGATCCTCTTCCAAGGGGAGGAGATCCAGGGCCACAAGCCCTTCCGCATCGTCCACAAGGGCATCGCCCGCACCTTCCAGAACCTGCGCATCTTCAACAACCTTTCCGTCATCGACAACATCCGGGTGGCCCGGCACTTCACCACCACTTCCGGCGTGTTCAGCACCTTCCTCCGCCTGCCCAGTTTCAAGCAGGAAGAGGAGAAGGTCCGGGAAGAGGCCATGGACCTCATCCGCCTCATGAACCTGCACTCGCGGGCCACGGAGATGGCGAAGAACCTGCCCTACGGCGAGCTGCGCCGCCTCGAGATCGCCCGGGCCCTGGCCACCAAGCCCAAGCTCATCCTCCTGGATGAGCCGGCCGCCGGCATGAACCCCAAGGAGACCGAGGACCTGATGCGGCTCATCCAGCGCGTGCGGGACGAGTTCAAGGTCACGATCTTCCTCATCGAGCACCACATGAAGTTCGTGACGGGCATCTGCGAGAAGGTGAAGGTCATCGATTTCGGGACCACCATCGCGGAAGGCCGTCCCGAGGATGTCGTCAAGGAGCCCAAGGTCCTCGAGGCCTATCTCGGACGGAAGGCGGTCGTATGCTGAGCGTCAAGAACCTCAAAGTCACCTACGGCAACATCGCCGCCATTTCGGATGTGTCCTTCGAAGTGCCCGAGGGCAAGATCGTCTGTCTCATCGGGGCGAACGGCGCCGGCAAGACCACCACCTTGAGGGCCATCAGCGGCCTGGTCGCACCCTCCGCCGGAACCGTGACCTTCAAAGGCGCGAACATCACCGGAACCCCAGCCCACAAGCTGGTGGGCCTGGGCATGTCCCATGTTCCCGAAGGACGGCGGATCTTCCCCGTCCTGACGGTGAAGGAGAACCTCGAGCTGGCCGCCTGGACCGTCAAGGACAAGGTAGAAGTGAAGCGGCGCCTGGAAGAGGTCTACGAGATGTTCCCCCGCATCAAGGACCGCATCAGCCAGCTGGGGGGAACCCTCTCCGGCGGCGAGCAGCAGATGCTGGCCGTGGGCCGCGCCATGGTCACCGGGGGGGACATTTTGCTCCTCGATGAGCCCAGCATGGGCCTGGCGCCGGTGCTGGTGGACGAGATCTTCGACAAGATCGTCGCCATCAACAAGAAGGGTACGACCGTCCTGCTGGTCGAACAGAACGCCAGCGAGGCTCTGGAAATCTCGGACTTCGCCTATGTCCTGGAAGTGGGCTACAGCACGATCTCCGGGCCCGCCAAGGACATCGCCTCCGATTCCAGGGTGCGGGAAGCCTATCTGGGAGTCTGAGCACCACCCCTGACGGGCGCTCACTCCAGACACGCCCTGTGCGAACCTCCGCTCCTCCGTCCTCCGGGCCGGGTGGGTGGAGGTCCGTCCTTCCCGCCGTGAATCCAGCGGCCGACAACCCTTCAACCCCTATAACATCCCGCCTTCCGGTCCATCCGGGCCTGTCTATTTTTTCTTGCAGAACATCAAGTTATGGAACCTGTTTGGTGACTGTGGACCGGGACGTTATACCCCTTGAAACCCTCCCATAGATTCTCCCTCTGAGCGGTTTGACTGCCATCTGGCCGCATTGGCAACAGTAGGAACGAATTGCGCAGAACAGGAATTCCGTGGCACTCCGCTTGCTGGATAGCCATGGAATCCTCCCTCTATCAGCAATCCCCCCAACCAAGGAGAATCGCCTATGAACCGAGCCAGCCTCATGTCCAAACCCTGGGCAGCCACTGCCCTGGTCTGCGCCCTCGCGCTCAGTGCCGTCGGTCCGGTCCTGGCCCAGGCCGCGGAAACAGCGGCCCCAGCCAAACTCGCCAACATCGTCATCGTGGCCACTGGCGGCACCATCGCCGGCACCGGCGCCACCAGCACGACCACCGTCGGCTATACCGCCGCCAAGGTGGGCGTCGAGCGTCTGATCGAAGCCGTGCCTGAGCTGAAGAAGGTCGCCAATGTGCGTGGCGAGCAGGTGTTCCAGGTTGCCAGCGAGAACATGACCGATGACCTCTGGCTGAAGCTCGGCAAGCGCGTGAACCAGCTGCTGGCCCAGAGCGATGTCGACGGCATCGTGATCACCCACGGCACCGACACCCTCGAAGAGACCGCCTACTTCCTCGACCTGGTGGTGAAGAGCTCCAAGCCTGTGGTCCTGGTGGGCGCCATGCGTCCCTCCACCGCCATCTCCGCCGACGGCCCCATCAACCTCTACAACGCCACCCTCCTCGCCGCCAGCCCGGCTGCCGTGGGCAAGGGCGTGCTGGTGGCCCTCAATGACCAGATCAACGCCGGCCGCGACGTCACCAAGGTGAACACCTCCACCCTGGACACCTTCCGCACCCCTGACCTGGGCTTCCTCGGCTACCTGCAGGACAACCAGGCCCACTTCTACCGGACCCCGGTCCGCAAGCACACGCTGGCCACCGAGTTCGACATTGTCAAGCTCGAGACTTTGCCCAAGGTCGACATTGTCTACGGCTATGCCAATGCCTCCCGCGTGCCCGTCGACGCCCTCGTGGCCGCCGGCGCCAAGGGCATCATTCACGCTGGCGTCGGTGATGGCAGCGTGCACAAGAACGTCATGCCTGGCCTGACTGATGCACGGAAGAAGGGTGTGGTCGTGGTTCGCAGCTCCCGCGTCGGAAGCGGCATCATCGCCCGCAACGGCGAAGCCAACGACGATGAGCTGGATCTGGTTGTCTCCGATTCGCTCAATCCCCAGAAGGCCCGCATCCTACTGATGCTCGGGCTTACCAAGACGAACGACACCAAGGAACTGCAGCGCATGTTCCGCGCCTACTGATCCGCCTGCCGATGCAGGGCCCCCTGCCGCGAGGCAGGGGGCCCTGCCCTTGGAAGGGGACTATTTCTTGACGAGGCTGGCCCCCTTGAAGGCCATGAGGATGTGCGTCTTGTTCCCGCCGATCCACGCCGTAAGGTCCAGGTTGGAAGGTACCAGCAGACCCTCCACCGGCTTGTTTGTGATCAGCACCGCCACGCGGATCTCAGGCGCAGGTGCCTTCTCCTGGTAGGTGGCCTCGTAGCTGGCAAGCACCAGCCCCCCCGGCAACCGGTCGAAGACGGGCCGGATGACGGAATCAAATACCGGCGTGGTCACCCGCATCTCGGTCACGGCATAGCTTCCGTCCATCAGGATGTCGACCTTGGTGTCCTTGCCCTCCACCCACTGCACCCGGTAGTTGGCGCCCGTGTCTTCGAGCTTCAGGCCGCTGCCCACTTTGGAGAACGGGGTCTCGATCATGAAGGGGTTCCAGGTCTGGAAGAAGCCGGTGAGCATCTGGTCCATGCCGTTGTAGACCTGGCCCATGCCTGCCTTCATCTGGTCATTGACGGTCTCCACCTCGTTATGGGTGATCCTGGCGTCGCCCGCCGCATCCACCACCACATCGAAACGCACCTTGGCGAAGACCTTCATGGCGGCCTCGAATCCGGCAGGATTGGTCTGGGCCAGGTCACCAAGCAGGGAGGACCAGTCCGGAGAGGCCTGGAAGGCGTACTGCTTGAAGCCCCTCGCAGACAGGTTGTAGTAGGCGCTTCGGGCCTTGGCGAGGACCTCCTTGGGTTCCGGGCTGCTCGCCGGGGCCTGGGCCCGGAGGCAGGGCAGGACAGTAAACGCACCGAAACCTGCAACAAGGATCGGCAACATTTGGACAAAGCGTCGGCAACGGCTCAAGGGGCCCCCTGGGGAAGACAAGTGATGGACGGATCAGCCCATTCTAGGCGGATCCATCTGCCGGGCCACGGTATCCCTGGTCGAACCCCGGGCCGTCGCCACGCGGAGCACCGGAACCACGAAGGAGGGCAAGCAGACCCCGTTCGTGGTCTTTTCGGAATCCGCTTCGCGGATGCGCGCGGCGAAGAGACATTTCCTGGCTGGGGGGTTGAGCCTTCGTTTCAGTTGGTCGGCGGATAATCCTTGGCGGTCTCCCGCCCGGACAGCACCCGCAGGGCGCCCTTGGCCAGGGCGGCCATCTCGTTCTCGCCGGGGTAGACCTGCACGGGGCAGCCCAGGGCGGAGGTGAGACGGCGGAGCTCGACCACGAGGCGGGCAGAACGGGCCATGCCGCCGGTGAGCAGGATGGCGTCGATGGCCTGGCCTTCGAAGGCCGGGGCCAGAGCGGTGATGGCCTTGGCGATCTGGTAGGTCATGGCCTCGTAGACCAGCCTGGCTTCGGCGTCCCCGGCATCGACGCGCCGCTCCACCTCGCGCAGGTCGGCGGTGCCCAGCAGGTCCAGGAGACCGCCCCGACCCTTGTTCTTCAGCTTCAGCTCGGCCTTGGTGTATTTGCCCGAGAAGCAGAGGTCGATGAGCTGGCCCGGCGGCAGGCTGCCCGTGCGCTGGGGCGAGAAGGGCCCCTCCCCGTCCAGGCCGTTGTTCACATCGATGTAGCGGCCCTTCCGGTGGGCGCCCACGGTGATGCCTCCGCCCATGTGGGCCACGATGACATTGATGCGCTCGTAGAAGGTCTCGTGCTCTTCGGCGTAGCGCCGGGCCGTGGCGATCTGGTTCAGGGCGTGGCTGATCACCCGGCGGGGCAGCTCCTTCAGGCCCGAGACCTTCACCTTGGGATCGGCCTCGTCCACCACCACCGGATCGATGATGTAGGCGGGCTTGCCGGTGCCGGCCACCAGCTCCGAGGCGATGAGGGCCCCCAGGTTCGAGGCGTGCTCGCCGCGGCCACCAGCCTTCAGGTCCGCCTGCATGGCCTCGCCCACGATCCAGGTGCCATGCGGGATGGGTCGCAGCAGGCCGCCCCGCCCCGCCACCGCATCGAGATCCGCCAGGCCCAGGCCGTGGCCCGCCAGGAAGCGCAGCACAGCCTCCTTCCGGAAGGCGAACTGCTCAGTGATGGGCCGGCCTTCAAACGGCTTCAGGTCCTCGGCGGAATGCTGGAGCTCCTCGGTGAAGCGCTCCTCGTCCCCCTCGAAGATGGAGGTCTTGGTGGAGGTGGAGCCGGGATTCAGCACCAGAACCCGGTGGCGCCGGAAGAAAGTGTCTTTGGGGGTGCGCTGCCACTCGCCGTAGTGGTGCAGGCGCATGACGGAGGCCTTCACCGCCAGCCGGATGTCCTCGGGTGTGCAGTCCATGGGCAAGTCCACGCCCTGGAACCGCAGGCCGAACATCACCGGGAATTTCCGCGCCCCCGGGAAGCGCGTGGCATAGAGGTTGTAGAGCAGGTTCCCCATGTCCAGGTTGGGGCAGACGATGACATTGGGCGCGCCCTCCCAGGGCAGCCCCTCGGCGTGGTAGAGGTCGGCGGAGCGGCGGGACAGCGCCACATTCACCTTCACCTCGCCCTGGATGTGGATGGTGCCGTAGCGGGCGGCGTGCTGGACGCGCTCCGCGAGGATTTCCGGCACCAGGTCCGCGGCCCGCCGCACCAGCTCCGGCGAGGGTCCCTCATCGCTGCCCCGGTTGGAGTAGGACACCATCGCGCAGCGGATCTCGGGCAGCACGTCCTCGGGAATGAGGTCCCTAGCCACGGCGCAGGTGCCCACCGCCACCTCCGCCAGGGTGCGCGGCGACATGCTGGCGTTCACGCCCACGTCCCCGAAGACCACGATGTTCTGGGGATAGACCTCTTCGGGATGCTCGTCGGGCAGCACGAAGACCCCGGCCTCGCAGGTGAAGGCCCGCTGGGCCAGCAGCTCCACCATGGGGCGGAAGAAGGCCTTGGGCTCGTGGATGGCCCCGCCCACCACCATGTCGGCGTGCCCCAGCTTCACGGCCCAGATGCCAAAGCGGCCCGGCTCGGACACCAGTGACCGGGCCTCGTCCTCGCACATGGGACGCTCATGCTCCCGGCACCAGTCCAGGCAGGCCCCCGTGAACTCACCGATCAGGTCCGGACGGGTGGCCGGATCCACGAAGGCGCTTTCGGACAGGGTATAGGCCAGCCGGTCCTCGCCGAGACGGGCCAGCTCCCGGGTGGCCAGGGCCCGCACCTCGGCCTCGGGCGCCAGGAACACGGGCCGGATGAAGCGGCCCAGGAAACAGGCCGCTTCCAGGGTGCGGGCATCCAGGGCCTCCGGAAACACCACCGTGGGGCGGTTCCGGGACTCAGCCAGCAGCCGGCTGTCGAGGGAGGCTTCGATGTCGAACATGGGGCTCCGGATTCCTTCGCCCAGGGAGTCTAGCAGGGGTTCGGCCCTGTTTTTCTACCTGGGGGTCATATTCCGGATCAGCGGTCTGCGCTGGCGGATTCCACCCATACCACTTCGCAGGAACCATCGCCGGTATCCGTGCGGGAGAGGCTGCTGACCCAGTGCCAGCCGTCCGGTCCGTCCGCCCGCACAAGTTTTCCGCGCAGTTCCACGATCTGGCCGACTTTCATCGACAGCAGCCGATCGGCCACGGCGCTGGTGGCGGGAATCAGGTGCATGTTCGCGCTGTGGCTGATCACCTGGTCGGCGGGGATCGGCATGTCCCCGGAACTCCAGAAGTACCAGCGGTCCCGCTGCTGGATGGTGAAAGCCCCCAGGATCCTGGAATCGGACATGGGACCCCAGCCCAGGGCGAAGTCCACCGGGGACAACTGCGCCGGCCGGTCGAAGCGGTACCGCTCCCGGCCGAGGATCCGCGCCCGGATCTCGAACCGGGCCAGCGGCGTGATCCGGTGGTCCCGATGGTTCCAGGTCGCCGGGGAGTCCGATTCCGTCTGGACTGGATCCAGGGGTGCAAGCACCCCCGGAGGCTGGGACAGCGGACGGCCCTGCCACCAGCCCAAACCCAGCAACCCCGCCAGCAGCCCGGCACCCAGCAGGCCCCAACGCTCGCGCAGCCAATCCTGGAGATCGTCCATCAGTCAGCCTTCTGCACGGGTGCTCTTGCCCTGAGTTCCCACCCTACTCCGCGAGCAGGGCTTCGATCACCGGCTCGACAAACTCGGGCTTGAGACCGATGGCTCGCAGGTTGCCCCGGCGGTCGACGACTGCGTAGGTGGGCCACCACTGGACGTTCCAGGCCGCCGTGCTGGCCTTGGCGACCCGGGCGGTGGGATAGCTCAGACCGGTGGCCTTGGCCACCTCCTCCATCTTCTCCTCGCCCCGGCCGCTGCCACAGGCACCGACCAGCAGAACGCCCCGGTTGGTGTATTTCTTCGCGAGTTCGTTGTTGTGGGGCACCGAGGCCCGGCAGGGGCCACACCAGGTGGCCCAGAAATCCACCACCAGGATCTTCCCCTGCATGGCCGCAGGCTTCACTTCGCCATTCAGCCAGCCCGCCAGGTCAAGGCCCGGAGCCGGTTTGCCCAGCATGGGCGCGTGGATCGACCAGGCTTTCTCAAGCCAGTGCCCCTCCCGGGCGAGGGCGGCCACCTTCGGATTCTCGGCAGCGAGCCCGAGACCTGGGAGCAGTAGGCACAGGGTCAATGCATGGGCCAGTTTCATGGAGGCTCCTCGGTGGTTTCCCAGGATAGCTGGAATGCATGCCCTACCCCGGGTGCTCTACACTGAATCCCATGTCAGATGCCCTGCTGCTCGACCTCCTCGATGCCTGCCGTCGACTCCACGCGGGGGGCCTGCTGGCGGCTTCCGATGGGAACCTGTCCGTGCGGCTGCCCAACGGCCTCATCGCCATGACGCCCAGCGGCGTGCCCAAAGCCAAGGTGCAGTTGAAGGACCTGGCCCACCTGCAGCTGGACGGCACCATCCTCGAAGGCCGCCCCAGCAGCGAGCGGGCCATGCACCTGGCCATCTACCGGGCCGTGCCGCAGGCCAGGGCCATCGTACACGCCCACCCGCCCACGGCCATCGCCTGGTCCCTGGCGCGCCCCGACCTGCAGGAGCTTCCCTCGGATGGCCTTCCGGAGGTGATCCTCGCCGCGGGCCGCATCCCCATCGTGCCCATGGCCCTGCCCGGTACGGAAGAGATGGGCGCAAACCTGCTGCCCTTCCTGCCCGCGCACCGCCTGATGATCCTGGCCCGTCACGGGGGCCTCTGCTGGGGTGAGCACCTGGACGAGGCCGCGGGTGGCATGGAACGCCTTGAACAGGTGGCCACCATCCTCTGGAAGGCTGAGATCCTCGGCGGCGCGAAACCGTTGATGCCTGACGAGTTGGAGGAACTGCGGGCCCTCCGCACCAAGCTTGGACCGAGGATCATCTGATGAACCCCTTTGAATCCCTGGGCCTGAGACACGACGGTCGCACGCTCTGGGTGCTGGACCAGACTCAGCTCCCGGACACGGAAGTGTGGTTGGACGGCAGCGACCCGGGGACCATGGTCGCCCTCATCCAGCGCCTGGCGGTGCGGGGCGCGCCGCTCATCGGCGTGGCGGCCGCGGCAAGCCTCGCCACGTTCGCAGGCAGGGGCGCCAGCGCCTCCGAGTACGCCGCCGCCTGCGCGGCACTGCGGATGGCCCGCCCCACGGCCGTGAACCTCATGTGGGCCATGGACCGGATGAAGAAGGCGAACGACCCTGTGGCCGAGGCACAGGCCATCTTCGAGGAGGACGTGCGCCTCTGCGAAGGCATGGCCCGTCACGGCGCGGAACTCATCCAGGACGGCGAGGGGCTGCTCACCCACTGCAACACCGGCGGCCTGGCCACCGCGGGCATCGGCACGGCCCTGGGCGTCATCCGCCGCGCCCACGAGCAGGGCAAGCGCATCCACGTCTACGCGGACGAAACGCGCCCCCTCCTCCAGGGCGGCCGCCTCACGGCCTGGGAGCTGATGAAGCTGGGCATCCCGTCCACCCTCATCACCGACAGCATGGCGGCCCTGCTGCTGCGCGACGGCAAGGTGCAACGGGTGCTGGTGGGCTCGGACCGCGTGGCGGCCAACGGCGACTTCGCCAACAAGGTGGGCACCTACGGCCTGGCCGTGCAGGCCCGGCACCATGGCGTGCCTTTCCATCCCGTGGCCCCCTTCTCCACGGTAGATCTGGCCTGCCCCGATGGCGCCGCCATCCCCATCGAGCTTCGAAGCCCCGGCGAGGTGCGCGGCTACGGAAACCTGCGCTGGGCCCCCGCAGACATGCCCGCGTGGAATCCCAGCTTCGACGTCACCCCTGTGGACCTGGTCACCAGCCTCGTGCTGGACCGCGGCGTGTTCAGCGCCGGCCAGTTGCATTCCGGCGTCCTGACCCGTGTGTGCGCGAATAATGGGGTATAGGCGCCTCCAGGCTATCCACGTGCCCATCCTCAAGGGTCTGTAGCATGCCGGTCCTCGACCGGATTCTGAGGTTGGCGACCCTCCTGCGGGGGCAGATGAATTAGTTCGCCTTCCTGCCCACAACCGTGGTGACCTGCATGGTGGCGAAACGGTACCAACAGGGCCCCGACCCAGTGGCCACCATCTTCCTGCCGGGGAACCTGGGGCCCCTGGCCCTCCTGCCGCTGGCATTGCGGCTGGGACTGCCCCTCGCCTGAGCTGGCGTACCGAACTCCGACCGTCGAACCGGGAACCCGCGGACAGGCGGCCCTGGCGGACCTCCCAAAACCCATGCGATCTGCCCACAATGAGGGCGCGTTCCTAAGCCACCTCGGGGAGATACCCATGCCCAGTCATAACGTCCAGGGTCCGGTCCAGGTGCTGGATCTCCACTTCCAGAAGGAAGGCACCATCGCGGCTTTCCTCATCCGGACGTCAGCGGGCCCGGTCCTGGTGGAAACGGGACCGGAGTCCCTCTTCCCCCACCTGGAGCGGGCCGTGCAAGCCCAGGGCTTCGCCCTCGAAGACATCCGCCACGTCTTCGTCACCCACATCCACCTGGACCATGCCGGCGCCGCCTGGCGGCTGGCCCGGCACGGGGCCCAGGTGTACGTACATCCCGCAGGGGCCGCCCACCTGGTGGACCCGGCGAAGCTGCTGAAGTCGGCCCGGCGCATCTACCAGGACAACATGGATCGCCTCTGGGGCCGCCTCGAACCCATCGAGGCCGACCGCATCGTGGCCCTGGAAGACGGTCAGACGGTGCGCATCGGCGGCGTCGCCATCGAGGCCCTCCATACGCCGGGTCACGCCATCCATCACATCACCTACCGCCTGGAAGACGGGCTCTTCACGGGCGATGTGGGAGGCATCCGCATCGGCGCCGGGCCGGTGATCCCGCCCTTCCCGCCTCCCGACATCGATCTGCCGGCCTGGGCCGAATCCATCCGCCGCATGCGGGCTTGCGCGCCAAACTGGATCTATCCCACCCACTTCGGCATTCAGGCCGCGAAAGGGCACTTCGACTCGCTGGAAGAGAACATCCGGAATATCGCCACCTGGATCAAGAGCGGGCTTCAAAAGGGCGGTACCGAAGCGGATCTGATGCAGCCGTTCGAGGCCTTCATTCACGAATTGTTGGCGGCCCACGGCCTGCCCGAGTCGGTGATCCGGGACTACGAGATCGCTGATCCGGCTTTCATGAGCGTTCAGGGTCTCTCAAGGTATTGGAATTCGCGGACTGGACAGTGATTACCAGTTCTCTGGTCTGACCATCCGATCACTGTGCCTTGTTTCGGAAGCATGCCAGAAGCACATCAAAGGACTCAGTTGTGCCCAATGGCACTTTCTGACGCAAACCTTCACTGGCGCCCATCCGCATCAAGTAATCTTGGCCCCAGTTCCATTCAAATCCGTGCCGCCCTGCTTCCATTTCCATCCGGAAAGGGAACCTGTGTGGCGCCTTATTCAAGGGAGGGAAACTGCCATGAGCAGTGAGATGTACGAGCACATGCGGAACAATCCGAAGTTCATCAAGCTCGTTGCCAAACGGGGGCGCTTCGCGTGGACGCTGGCCTTCATCGTGCTGGGCATGTTCTACGGCTTCGTGCTGCTGGTGGCCTTCAAGCCCGCCCTGCTCGGCCGGCCCATCTACCAGGGTTCCATGGTGACCATCGGGGTCGCCTTCGAGCTGTTCATGTTCATTTTCTTCTGGCTGCTCACCGCGTACTACGTGCGGAAGGCCAATGGTGAGTTCGACGAGTTGACCGCGGACCTGATCAAGGACGCCTGGAAGGAGAACAAGTGATGCGTGTGCTGAACCGAATCGGCCTGGTCCTGGGCCTGCTCGCCACCTCCGTCATGGCCCATGCGGGCCCGGCCCTGGACGGGATCCAGGAGAAGCAGGCCACCAACTGGCACGCCATCATCATGTTCTGCCTCTTCGTGGCCCTCACAATGGGTATCACGTACTGGGCGGCCGGACGCACCAAGTCCACCTCCGACTTCTACACGGCGGGCGGCGGCATCACCGGGTTCCAGAACGGCCTCGCCATCGCCGGCGACTACATGTCCGCGGCCACCCTTCTGGGTCTCAGCGCCATGGTCTACGGCCAGGGCTACGACGGCTACATCTACATGCTGGCCTTCTTCGCCGGCTGGCCCATCATCCTCTTCCTCATGGCCGAGCGCCTGCGGAACCTGGGCCGCTTCACGTTCTCGGACATCACCGCCTACCGTCTGGACCAGGGCAGTGTGCGCACCATGGCCGCCATCTCCTCGCTGACGGTGGTCTGCTTCTACCTACTGGCTCAGATGGTCGGGGCGGGACAGCTCATCAAGCTGCTCTTCGGCCTGGAGTACAAGATCGCCATCTTCTCCGTGGGCATCCTGATGATGATCTACGTCATCTTCGGCGGCATGGTGGCCACCACCTGGGTGCAGATCATCAAGGCCTGCATGCTGCTGATCGGCGGCACCCTGGTCGCCATCCTGGCCATGAGCCGCTTCGGCTTCTCCTACAGCAACGTGGTCCAGCAGGCCACAGCCGTGCACAAGCTGGGCCCCAAGCTCATGTATCCCGGCAGCCTCCTGGCTGATCCCGTGACTGCCATCTCCCTGGGCCTGGGCCTCATGTTCGGCACCGCCGGCCTGCCCCACATCCTGATGCGGTTCTTCACCGTCACCAACGCCAAGGAAGCCCGCAAGTCCGTGCTCTACGCCTCGGGCTTCGTGTCCTACTTCTTCAATGTCATCTTCCTCCTGGGCCTCACCGGCATCATCATCGTCGGCCAGAACGGCTCCTTCTTCGAGGGCGGCAAGATCGGCGGCAAGCTGATCGGCGGCGGCAACATGGTGGCCATGCACCTGGCCAAGGCCGTGGGCGGCAACCTGCTGCTGGGCTTCCTGGCGGCGGTGGCTTTCGCCACCATTCTCGCTGTGGTCTCGGGTCTGGCCCTGGCGGGCGCCTCCGCCATCTCCCATGACCTGTACGCCCGGGTCATCATGAAGGGCAAAGCCTCGGAGACCACCGAAATCAAGGTGTCCAGGATCGCCGTCATCTGCCTGGGCTTCATCGCCATCATCCTGGGCATCCTCTTCGAGAAGCAGAACATCGCCTTCATGGTGGGCCTCGCCTTCGGCGTGGCTGCCGCGGCCAACTTCCCGGTGCTCATCCTTTCGATGTACTGGAAGGGCCTGACCACTCGGGGCGCCCTCTGGGGCGGCTACGGCGGCCTGCTCTCCGCCGTGGTCTTCGTGGTGCTTTCGAAGTCGGTCTGGGTGGATGTGATCGGCCGGAAGGCGGCCCTCTTCCCCTACGGGCAGCCGGCCATCTTCGCCATGCCCATCGCCTTCCTGCTGGCCTACATCTTCTCGAAGATCGACGGCAGCGAGCGCGCCAAGCAGGAGATCGAGGCTTTCGAAGACCAGTACGTCCGGGGCCAGACAGGCTTCGGCGCCGCCGGCGCCACCACCAAGCACTGATAACCAAGGCGCACGTCAAGCAGCACAAGGGCCGGGGGGCACGCTCCCCGGCCCTTTCTCCATGGCCTAGAAGTGCGTCTGCCCTCCGGGACCCTGCAAGTTCGCAGTCGGGTTGGCCGGGCTGCCCACCCGGCATAGGCCCGAAAGGTCGCGCACTCCGGCCTGGGCCAGCAGGGGCAGGAAGCGCTGGAAGAGCTGGGCGGTGACGTAGGCATCGCCGATGGCCGTGTGAGCCTCTTCCACGGTGATCTCGAAGGCCGTCGCCAGGCCAAAGAGGCTTGGTGCGGACAGCTCCTGGGCAAAGGCGGGATGCTCCACGGACCTGTGCCGCAGCCAGCCGAACAGCGCCAGGGTATCCACGGCGGGTTGCCCCAAGGGTGGGCGCTTGAGCCGCCGGGCATCCCGGTTGAGGAAGGCGAGGTCGATGGACAGGCAGTGACCCACGAGGACGGTCCCCGAAACATAGGCCAGGAAGGCGTCCAGCACCTCTGCGATGGGCGGCATGGCCTCCAGCTGGGAGGGCGTGATGCCGTGGATAAGGACCGTGCGCCCATCCAGAACCGCCTGGGGGCGCACCAGCTCCTGGAAGGTCTTCCCGATCTCGATGCGGCCTCCCTGCATCTGGAGGGCGCCGATGGACACGATGTCGTCCCGCCGCTCGTCCAGACCCGTCAGCTCCGTGTCCAGCACCGTGAAGCGGAGGTCCTGGATGGGCACCTCCGGGCCGGAAGGTCCCAGGCCCAGTCTGTCCCTGCTCCAATCGAGTAGACCCATGGAATCGCCTCAGATGATGAAGGCCTTGTACCGGTCCAGCACCTGGTCCTGGATCTTCAGGATGAGCCGGAAAGCGTTCTTCAGCGACTGCCCCTCCAGGCTGCTGAGGGTATCGAGACGGATGAAGTTGTCGATGGCCTGGCCCGCCTCCAGCTGCTGCGCCTGGTGATGCACCCGCAGCAGGGTGAGGAATTCGAAGGCGTGCTCCAGCTCGTCCACCAGCTCTGAAATGAGGGAGGTTCCTCCCCGGAGGGCCTCCAGCCGATCCAGGGTGGAAGTGTGCCGGATCCCCCGCTCCAGGGCGAAGAGGCGTGCGATGTCCACCAGGGGCGCCACCCCCTTGATCTTCAGGTTGAGACCATCCTTGTGCTCGCCGCTGCGCTCTCCGGCCACGGCCCCGAAGAACCCGATGGGGGGGCGGTTCTTCACCAGCATGTTGGCCAGGAAGCCCAGGAACACCGGGTAGTCCGGGATGAGCCGGCCGAAGTGGTCCCGCAGGTCCCAGGCCAGGGACTCGTCCCCGTACAGGGGGCGGAAATCGAAGAAGATCAGCGACCTCAGGACCGCTTCGGGGCTGGGTTCGGAGATCCAGGTGCTGAAGTACCGCTTCCAGGTGGAGATGGGCTGGCACCAGTCCGGGTTGCTGGCCATGTAGTTGGCGGGGCAGGCCTCGAAGCCGCACTGCACGAGGCCATTGCGCATGAACACGGCGAAACGCCGGAAATACTCCGTGACCCGGGGCCGCTGGGTCTCCGAGATGTCGGCGTAGACCAGGGCATTGTCCTGGTCCGTGCGGAAGGTCTGCTCCTTGCGCCCTTCGCTGCCCAGGGCCAGCCAGCAGTAGGGCACCGGCGGCGGCCCCAGCTCCCGCTCTGCAAGCTCCAGCACCTTGCGCACCACCCGGTCGTTCAGCTCCGAGATGATGCGGATGATGTTCCCCGCCCTGGCCCCTTCCCGCAGGAGCACGCCGATGATGGACAGGGCCTTCCGGGACACGGGCGCCAGGCCCTCCAGGGTCGTCTGGTGCTCGATGTCCTCGGAAAAGGCCAGGGGACTGCGTCCCTGGAGCACCAGGAAGTCATGGTTGGTGACCACACCCCGGATGGCACCCTCCCGGGTCACGGCCATGTGGTAGATCTCCCGCTGGAGCATCTGGAGGATCACTTCGAAGCAGGGCACCGCCTCGTCCACGGAGGCCACCGGGTGGCTCATGACCCGGGTGACGGGACCATCGATGGACTGCCCCTGGGCCACCACCTTGGTGCGCAGGTCCGAGTCCGTGAGGATGCCGATGGGCTCGCCGTTGGCGCCCACCACCAGCGCGGCGCTCTGGCGCTGCTCCACCATGCGGCGGGCGGTCTGTCGGATGGTGGTGTCCGCTTCCACCACCGTGGTGAAGCGCTGGCAGATCTCCCCCACCTGGGCGGTGAACAGCAGGTGGTCGCTGCTTTCCAGGAAGAGGTTCTTGCCCTGGATCTCGCGGCTGGTCCAGTCCGCGTACTTGGTGAGGTGGAACTGGAGCAGGTACTCGGTGATGGCGGGGTCGCTGGCCACCAGCTCGTTGAAGCGGGCCTTGGGCAGCAGGTAGCAGATGGTGTCCTGGACGGCGAGGATGGTGGTCCGCTGGTGTCCGCCCATGAGGGAGACCAGGCCGAAGGTCTCGCCCCGCTCCCGGAAGTCGATGACCACGTCCTCGCCGCCGCCCTTGGGCCGCAGGCTGATCTTGACCACCCCCTTCTGGATGATCTGCAGGTGTTCGCCGACGGGCCCATCCTGCTGGAGGATGACCGTGCCCTTCGGATAGAATTCTTTCGTCAGGTTGTGGGCCAGCTCGCGCAGGAGACCCTTCTCCAGGAACTGGAAGGGTGGGATCTGGGACAGGAACCGGACCGCCTCGTCGATCAGCATCGCCCAACCCCTATGCGCCCCGGTTCCACGTGCGGCCCGGATAAACATAGCACCCCTCCCGGTTGCCTTCGCGGATCCACTTGCCCGCCTCTGCCGGCGGCCCGGTCATGATGGAGAACGCTGCAGCCATGACCGGCGGCGCACCCTCAGAGGCGGGCAGTGAAGCGGTACCTTCGATTCCTCGGCCAGCTTGGCCTGCTGACCGCCATCTACCTGGCGGGCAATCGGCTGGTGCTCTGGGCCGGGCTGCCCATCCCCGGCAACGTGGTGGGCATCATCCTGCTCTATGCCCTACTGAACCTGGGCCTGGTGAGGCTGGACCAGGTCCAGGAGGCCGCCGACTTCCTGCTCCGGCACCTGGTGTTCTTCTTCATCCCCGTGGCGGTGGATCTCATGAACTGGGGCGGGGTGTTCTACCGCTACGGCCTCGTGCTCGCCCTCGCCATCATCCTCAGCACGATCCTGACCTTCCTGGGCACGGGCTTCATCGCCCAGTGGCTGCAGAAGGACAAGCCCCCATGCCCCAGCTGACCATCGCCTTCACCATCCTGCTGACCGTGGGCGCCTACCTGCTCGCCAAGACGCTGTACCTGCGCTACCGGCATCCCCTGCTGAACATCGTGCTGCTGGGCGCGGCCCTCATCATCGCGACCCTGCTGGCCCTGCGCATTCCCTACCAGGCCTACCTGCCTGGCCGGCAGCTCATGACCTTCCTGCTGGGCCCCGCCACCGTGGGTCTGGCCGTGCCCCTTTATCGTCACCAGGGCCTGCTCCGACGCCATGCCTCAACCATTGTTGCCGGGGTCGTGCTGGGCTCCCTCATGTCCATGCTCGTGGCCGGCCTGATCGCCCTGGCGGGGGGCCTGCCCAGGGAGGTGATCCTGTCCCTGCTGCCCAAGAGCGTCACCATCCCCTTCGCCGTGGAGATCGCGAGGATCCAGGGCGGCAGCCCCGGTCTGGCCTCGGCCTTCGTGGTGGCCACCGGCACCCTGGGCTCCGTGTTCGGCGGCACCCTGCTGACCTGGGCCGGCATCAAGGATCCCCTGGCCCGGGGGCTCGCCATGGGCACCGGCGCCCACGGCCAGGGCACGGCCATGGCCTTCCTGGAAGGGGAGCAGCAGGGTTCCATGGCCGGGCTGGCCATGACCCTGGCGGGTATCACCACGGCCACCCTGGCGCCCCTGCTGGTGCGGCTCCTGCTCCGGCCCTGAGCTCCCGGTTCAGCGCCTCACTGCCCCCGCCCGCTGAGGGCCTGGAGGCCCACACCCACCACGATGATGGCCAGGGCCACCCAGCGCATGGGGGTCATGGCCTCGCCCAGGAAGGCGCGGGCCATGAGGGCGTTGGCGATGAAGCCCAGGGCCAGGAAGGGGTAGGCATAGTTCACCTGCACGAGGGACAGGGCGCCCAACCACACCACCACGCTGACTGCGTAGCAGGCCAGACCCGCGACCACCCAGGGTTCGAGCATCAGCCGCACCAGTGGCCCCGCGGCCAGCTGCATGCCGCCCGCGGCCTGCAGTCCCTTCTTCAGGCAGATCTGGGCGGCGGCGTTGAGCAGCACGCCCAGGACGATCAGGGGAATGGCCTTCACATTGGGGCTCAAGGGACCTCCTCGGGGCGGTTGTCCAAGCGTTTCTTCAGCAGCAGGATCTCACCTCCGCCCGTGGGCACGGACAGCAGCACGTCGAACCGGGCCCGCAGGGCTGGCGTCAGGCCCCAGGCATCCTGGTTCCAGTCATCCCGCTGGGCCACCAGGCGGGCCTCGGGGTCGAGGTCCTCCAGGGCTTTCGCCGAGCGCAGTTCGGGCATCAGGTGATCGGAGTAGACCATCACGCCACTGCGGATGGTCTGCCAGTAGAAGGCCTTTCGGCCCGCAATGAGGGGCTGGACAGCGGCAGACCAGCGCCGGTAGGACTTGGGCGGATCCAGCAGCCGGAACCCCCAGGTGCCACCGATCAAGTAGAGCAGCCCCAAACTGAGGGCCGCACCAGGCACCAACCGGGTGCTCCGGCCCCGGACCGCCTGGCCCGCGACATAGACAGCGCCCAGTCCCATGGCCAGGGCCATGAGGCGCACGGGCCCCATGAAGGGCGCGAGCTGCGCCTGGACCTTCGCGCCGCCCGCCCCGAGCGCCAGGGCGGTGAGGACCGTGGCCGGGACCGCGAGCCCACCTGCCAGCAGCCCACCCAGGCGTCGCGCTCGAGGGGCCTCCATCCTGCAGAAGACCTCCGCCAGCAGCAAGGCCAGGAAGGGATAGCCCATGAGCAGGTACTTGCCCTGCTTGCTCTGGACCAGGCTCAGGAACAGGAAAGGCACCAGGAAGGCCAGCAGGAGGAACCGGTTGGCTGGATCCGCAAGGCTGCCTTCCCGGCGCAGATGCAGGGCCATGGCCGGCAGCAGCAGCACCCAGGGGAAGAAGTCGCCAGCCAGGTACTCGGCGTACTTCCACCAGGGATGGATGTGGTCCCAGGCCCGAGTGGCGCGCTCGAAGTTCTGGAAGATGATCAGCTCGTAGGCGTAGTGCGCCCCTCCCTTGATCCCGGCAGCCACGTACCAGGGCGCCACGATCAGCAGGGTGATGCCCAGCCCCGCGAGGATGTGCGTCCGGCGCAGGGCCTTGAAATCCCGTTGCCACCCCAGGAAGACCGCGAGCAGCAGCATCGATAGAACCGGTGCCAGCGGCCCTTTCGCCAGGAACGCCAGGGCCAGCCAGACATAGGCCTTCAGGAACCAGTGGCGGGCAGCAGCCTGCCCGCCTTTCAGCAGCAGGTAGCCACCCAGCCAGCAGCACCAGCTCCAGGCCAGCAGGGCGGAGAAGAGCAGGTCGATCTGGATGAACTGGCTCTGCCAGAACCAGAGGGGCGTCGTGGCCAGGATCAGGGCCGCGGGCTCGGCCAGGTCCGGGTCCAGGAACTTGAAAGTCCAGCGCCGGTAGGCGGAAAGGAAGGCCACGGCAGCGATCACCGAAGGCAGGCGCAGCGCCCAGGCTGCGACTCCCTGCGTGAAGCCGAGGCCCCCCGTCAGGCCGTCCAGGAGCACGGACGATGCCTTCATCACCCAGTAGTAGAGGATGGGCTTCTCGCTGTAGGGCACGCCGTTCAGATAGGGCAGCAGCCAGTCGCTGCGGAGCCGCATCTCCTTCACGCACTGGGCGAAGTCCGGCTCGTCCGGGGCCCAGAGATCCCGCATGGGCAGCACCGCCAGCAGCAGGATCGCGAACAGGAGTTCGGGCGCGTGGGCCCGCAGCCAGACCCTGAGTCGGGCGGCCGGTGAAGGTCGGGGCGTGGCTGCATCCATCTCTCCATCTTCCCCTGGAAGGACCCTTCTCGCCCAGCGCGATAGAATGGACCATGCTTCCAGCGCTCCTCTGTGTTGCCCTTTTCGCTGCGGCCCCTTCCGCCGAGGAGGTCAAGCAGAACAGCAAGAAGGCGGGAAAGGACATCGGCCAGGGCTTCAAGGAAGGCGGCAAGGCGGTGGGCCGAGGCGCCAGGACCGCGGGCAAGGGCATCGCCAAAGGGGCCAAGGAAGCGGTGAAGAAGTAGGAGTTTCGCCCCTATCGCCGCCGCGCCAGCACGGCCGCCGGGTTCTGCGCCACTTCCTCCCAGCGGCTCTTTTCGTCGGCACTGAGGCGCTTCCAGCTGGCGGCCTTGGCCAGCACCAGGACCGGCCTTGAAGGGTTCTCGGTCTTCATGCGCTCGGCCATGGCACCCAGGGCGCTGGCGTCCTCGCTGAACCAGCGCTCGGCATCCGGCAGGCGCTGGCGACCGTAGTCCAGTTCACCGGTACCGGCCACCACCACGGCCCGAGACCTGGCATAGAAAGGCAGGCCCTGGAAGTAGGTGCCGTAGCTGATCCACTGGGCGTTGACGGAGCCCTTCCGCACGACTTCGGACACGGATTTCCCTGGACCGGCCGCTGCCTGGGCGGCCAGCACCAGCAGCCACAAAGCGGCGCCCAGGGCGGCCTTGAGTCGGCCGGCGCTGAGTCCCCTGGGCCAGTGGGCCCACAGCCCCAGGCCGGCGAAAGCGGCGCCCAGGATAAGCATCCAGCCGGTGCCCTCCAGGTCCTTGCGGAAGAGGACGGAGGCCAGCAGGAAGAGGCCGCCCAGCACCACGAGTTCCTTGCCCATGCGGCGCAGCGCCAGGCCTTCCTCGCCGTCACGCTCGAAGGTGCAGGCGAGGGCCGCCAGGGGCACGATGGCTGGCAGGATGTAGGGCGGCAGCTTGGAGCCGGACACGCTGAAGAAGGCCAGTGGCCACAGAAAGGCCATGGCCGTGAGGCCCACGATCCAGCGGGCCATGTGGTCCTGGCCCTGGGGGCCCCTGCCCTTCAGGAAAGTCCAGCTCCGCTTCAGGCCCACCACCGTGGCCGACAGCCAGGGCAGCAGGCCCAGGGCCAGGATCCCGATGAAGTAGAGCTTGTCCAGCAGCCAGTTGTTGGAACCCTGCCGTGCGTGCTCATGGGTGAGGAACCGGGTGAAGTGCTCATGGATGAAGAAGAACTGGGCGTGGCCGGGGTTCGCCCGGTTCACCGCCCAGAACCACGGGGCCACCAGGGCCAGGTAGAGCAGCCAGCCGAGCGGATCCAGGGCCGTGCGGATCACCGCTCTGCGCAGCTCCCGGTCCTGCCACGCGAAGACCAGGGAGAAGAGCAGGATGCCCCCGGTGAGGATCACCTCCGCCAGCCCCTTGGTGAGCATGGCACCCGCCAGCAGGACAAAGGACACCAGGGTCCATCCCTGGGCAGGAGCCCCCTCCCGGCGCTGGGCCACGGCCTCCACGAAGGCGGCGATGGCGGCCACCAGGAAGGCGCTGAAGAGGGCATCAAGGGTGAGGAGCTGGCCCACCAGGAAACCCAGGAGCCCCGTGGCGGCCATGAAGGGCGCCCAGAGGGGATCCCTGGCGCCCAGGCGCCGGGCCAGCCGCCAGGCCGCCCAGATCATGAGGCCCGAGGCCAGGGCCAGGGGCAGCCGCGCCGCCGCGCCGTTCACACCGAAGAGCTTCATGCTGAAGGCCGACAGCCAGTACTGCAGGGGCGGCTTCTCGAAATAGAGGACGCCGTTCAGGCGCGGCGTCAGCCAGTCCCCGGTGGCCAGCATCTCCCGGGGGATTTCCGCGTAGCGCCCCTCGTCCGGTTCCCAGAGCGGGCGCACCAGGAGGGGCAGCAGCCCCAGGAAGACCCAGAGCAGCAGGAGCGTGGAGCGTTCGCGGCGCATCATGGGGCGCGGCTTCGGCAGGTCCTAGTTCTCGGTCTCGACGACCTTCTCCAGCGACTTGTGTTCTTCGATGAAGAAGTCCATGGCCTTCTTGAGGGAGTCCTTCATGGACACTTTGGGATCGAAGCCGAAGGTCTGCTGCATGCGCTTGATGCTGGGCGTGCGCCGGGCCACGTCCTGATAGCCCTTGCCATAGAACTCGCCGCTGCCGGTCTCGACCGTGCGGCCCTCGGGAATGCCGCGCTCGAGGCGGAAGGGATGGTCCTTCCAGATGGCGATCATCTGTTCGGCGATCTCCCGCACGCTGAAGTCATTGGCGGGATTGCCGATGTTGAAGATGCCGCCGTCGGCCTTGCCGCCCTCATTGCGGAGGATGGACATGAGGCCGTCCATGGCGTCGCTCACATCGCAGAAGCAGCGGTGGGCATGGCCGCCGTCCACCAGGTTCAGGGGCTCACCGTTGAACAGGTTCCAGCTGAACTGGGTCACCAGCCTGGAGCTGCCCTCCTTGGCGGTGTTGAGGCTGTCGAGCTTGGGGCCCATCCAGTTGAAGGGGCGGAACAGCGTGAACCTCAGGCCCTGCTGGAAACCGTAGGCCCAGATGACGCGGTCGAGCAGCTGCTTGCTGGTGCTGTAGATCCAGCGGTTCATGGGGATGGGGCCCGTCACCAGCGGCGATTCATGCTCATCGAATTCCGCATCGGGGCACATGCCATAGACCTCGGAGGTGCTGGGGAAGATGACCCGCTTCTTGTACTTCACGCACTGGCGGATGACTCGGAGGTTTTCCTCGAAATCCAGCTCGAACACCCGCAGGGGATCGGTGACATAGACCTTGGGGGTGGCGATGGCCACCAGGGGCAGCACCACGTCGCACTTCTTGATGTGGTACTCGATCCACTCCTTGGAGATGGTCACGTCGCCCTCCACGAAGTGGAAGCGCGGGTTGGTCAGGTGGTCCTCCACCTTGTTGAAGCCCAGGTCCAGGCCGTAGACCTCCCAGTCCGTGTCCTGCATGATGCGGTCCACCAGGTGGGAACCGATGAAGCCGTTGACGCCGAGGATGAGAACTTTCACGGGAGCTCCGAAGGCAAACAGGTGATTCTAACAGGAGATGGGCACTCAGTCCTGTCCGGATTCTGAGCCGCACCCTCCCGCATCACTCCGACTTCAACGACCGGGTCATCAGCCGCCGCACGGCTTCCTGGGGGGATTCGCCGTTGAGGAGGCGCTGCACTTCGGCGGCGATGGGGAGTTCCAGGCCGTGCTCCCGGCCCAGGGCCAGAGCCGCCTCGCAGGTGAACATGCCTTCGATGACCTGGCCACCCAGGGCGTCCCGGGCCGCGTCCACGCTCTGGCCCCGGCCCACCATCTCGCCGAAGGTGCGGTTGCGGCTCTGGGGACCGGTGGCCGTGAGCAGCAGGTCACCCATGCCCGCCAAGCCCATCACGGTGGCGGGCTGGCCACCCAGCGCCTCGACCAGCCGTGACATTTCCGCCAGCCCCCGGGTGATCAGCGCGGCCCGGGCGTTGTACCCGAGCTTGAGCCCGTCCACCAAACCTGCGGCGATGGCCAGCACGTTCTTCAGGGCGCCGCAGAGTTCCGTGCCCACCACGTCCCGGCTCAGGTAGAGGCGCAGCTTGTCGCAGGACAGGTAGGCCTGCAGGGCCTTCGCCCGATCCTCGGATACTGCCGCCGGCAGGGCCAACACGATGGCCGTGGGCACCCCCAGGGACACCTCGTCGGCAAAGGAGGGGCCTGACAGGGCGCCCACGGGCACGTCCAGCACGCCGGTGAGGGCCTGGGACAGGGTCTGGTGGGTGCTCTGCAGGATGCCCTTGCTCACGTGGACCACCAGCTCTGGCCGGTGCCCGGTACGTGGCAAGAGGCCACGCCAGGCCTCGGGCGTCACCTGGGTGGGCATGGCCGAGATCCACAGGGGCGCGGCGAAGGCGGCGGTGGGATCGTCCGCGGTGGACAGGCCTTCCGGAAACTCGACATTCTTCAGACGCAGGTGCCGTCGTGTGGCGGCCATCTGGGCCATCTCTTCCTGGAATGGCCCCCAGAGGTCCACCTTCGCGCCCTTCCGGGCCCAGGTGATGGCCAGGGCGGTGCCCCAGGCGCCGGAACCGAAGACACCGATGTCTGCACGGCTAGACATGGGCCGCCTCCTTCTTGGCGCCCCAGAGCGGCGACTCCGTGCCTTTCAGCAGCCGGCGGATGTTCTCGTGGTGCTTGATGATGACGAGCAGCGAGATGTCCGCCCACAGCAGCAGGACCACCGGCGTGGACCCCTTCCAGAGCAGCACCAGGGGCAGGGCCAGTGCCGCCATCACGCTGCCCAGGCTCACATAGCGGAAGACCAGCAGCAGCAGGATGAAGACCCCCAGGGCTGGCAGCACCATGCTCGCGCGGAAGGCCAGCGCCACGCCCAGGGCCGTGGCCACGCCCTTGCCGCCCTGGAACTTGAGCCAGGGGGTGAACATGTGGCCCAGCACGGCGCAAAGGGCCAGGAGAGAAAGGGTCGATTCGCCCAGCCCCAGCTGCTTGGCGAGGAAGACCGGCAGGAAGCCCTTGGCGATATCCAGCAGCAGGGTGAGGATGCCCAGGGCCTTGCCGCCCACGCGGCTCACATTGGTGGCGCCGATGTTGCCGCTGCCGTGGGCTCGCACATCGCCCTTGCCCGCCAGCTTCACCAGTACGAGGCCAAAGGGGATGCTGCCGCACAAAAAGGCGCCGAGGCAGCAGAGAGCCAGGGTCGGGAGGGAAACCGGAGTCATGGAGGAAGGTTATCAGCACCCCGCCCTTCCGCGCAGGCGCCGGGGCCGGGGCGCACCCTGAACCATTCAGCAGGACCTCAGGCAAGATCCAGCTGCCGCCTGAGGAAATTCAGGGCCGCCGCCACACCCCGCAGCTGGACATCGGGCCGATCACCTGGAATGTTGCGTCGGATGGTGCTGGCCCCCCTCGGGCCATCCACGCTGATGTACACGGTACCGACAGGTTCTGTGCCTTCGGTGGCCGGTCCGGCGTTGCCGGTGACCGCCAGGCCCCAGGTGGCACCGAGCGCCTGCCGGGTGGCCACCGCCAGCGCGTGGGTCGTGGCTTCGGACACGGTGCCCTGGTCCGCCAGCAGCGAGGCGGGCAGACCCAGGAGGGCCGTCTTGGCCGCAGGGGAATAGACCGTAGCGCCGCCGAGAAAGCTGCGGCTCGCCCCGGGGATGGCCGTGAGCCGGGCCGACAGCAGGCCGCCCGTCATGCTTTCGGCCACCGCCAGGGTCTGGCCGCGGGACTCGAGGCCGGTGAGTACAGCCTCTTCCAGGTTGCCCGGTCCCACGGACACCAGATCGTGGCCGAGGACGGGTCGCATGTCCGTGAGCACCTGTGCCAGGGTCGCGGAATCGTGGGCTCGGACGAGCAGTTCCACTTGGGTGAGGCTGGCCAGGATGGTCCATTCCAACTGGCCGTGCCGTTCACGGACGTCCCGGGTGCGCTCATCCAGCGTGCTTTCGGGCACGCCGGCCACGACCATCCGAAGGGTCTGCGTGGGTTCCCCGGCCAGGGGTTGGAGGCGAGGCTCCACCTGGTCTTCCCACATGCGCTTCATCTCCCGCGGCACCCCGGGCATCATCACGATCCGCGCTCCAGGATGTCCCGGCGGGTCCTGCCACCACACACCGGGTGCGGTCCCCACGGGGTTCCGCAGGGGTTCGGCACCCACGGGGATCAGCACCTGCTTGAAGTTCGACTGGGCCGGAGTGCGGTTGCGCGCGGTGTAGAAGGCCAGCATATCGGCGCGGGCCCCGGCATCTTCCACCAGGGCGACCCCGAGGGCCTCCGCGAAGAGTTCCTTGGTGAAGTCGTCGAAGGTGGGCCCCAGCCCCCCCGTGGTGAGGATCAGATCCGAGCGGGTCAGGGCCTCCCTGATCAGTCCGGCCAGATCCTCCCGGTTGTCCCCCACGGCGGTCTTGCGGTGGAAGGCCAGGCCCAAATCGGCCAGGCGCTCACCAAGCCACACGGAGTTGGTGTCCAGGCGACGGGTGGTGAGCAGTTCCGTGCCGATGGCGATGCATTCGATGCGCATGGGTGGAATGGAACCATGGAGTCGAACAAACCTCAAACCGGACTTTCCTTGGAACCGCAGATGGCGCAGATGGTCGTAAATCGAAAGCGCTGGTCGCGGAAAGCGCGGAAGCATCGCGGAGCACACGGATGAAGGCGAGGGCGTCCGCTCCGAAAGCACGGGCTGGATCCTGGGCAGTGAGGACCAGGGCCCCTTCCGCGACTTCCGCGAGATTCTGAGTCTTCCGTGACCAGCCAAGGACGGACTAATACCCCAGCCACCGCCGGGTCGCCCACCGTCCGGCCCAGAGGCCCGCCCCCGTGCCCACCATGCTGAGGACCACACCGGTGGTGAAGCCCACCAGGACGCCGAGATACCAGCCCACCAGGCTGCCGAGGGTGGCACCGACGAAGCCCATCAACTTTTCCATCGGGACGCCTCCAGGGATTACGATGAGCCGCATGGCCGAGGTGTTCCCATGATCGTGCATGATCTCGATGACCTGGTGCTGGAATCCGATGAGGAATCGGGCATCCAGGAGCTGGGGCGACACTTCCTGGCCCGGGGTCCCTGGACCACCGTGGCCTTCCTGGTGAAGGTGAAGACCGATCCAGAGGGCGACTGGGAGGGTCCCTGCCTGTGGCTGCACCGCTACCAGAAGGTGGCCCAAGGCTGGAAGCTCGTGAGCCGCTTCCGCACCACGGAAGTGGCCCAGCTGGCGGCGCTGGCCACCGCCTTGGAGGGATGGAAGGACTACTTCAGCCCGGGCAGGTAGCGCTCGCGAATGATGGCCAGGTGGTGGGCCGCATGGCCGAGGTCGATGTAGGGGAAGCAGCGGGCCGTAACATTCCGCCCGTTGGAATTGCCCTGCTGCATCCACGAGGCTTCCGGAAGGCTGCGAAACAGTTCGAGGCTCGACCGCCGGGCTGAATGGAAATCCGCCAGCAGATCCGCCACGGATCGCCCATCAGCATAGGCCGACGCGGCATAGGTATCCTCATCCCAGCCCGCCAGGGGCGTGGCATCCCCCCGGCCGATGCGCAGGCAACGGTAGGCGAAAATTCGCTCCGCGTCACTGAGGTGCTGGAGCAGATCCTTCAGGCTCCACTTGCCGGGCGCGTACCGATGGCCCCCCTGGACCTCGGAGAGTCCCGAGAAGAGGGTCGTCACTTCGTCCAGCTGGGCCGCCAGCAGGGCCAGGGGATCCCCCTCGGGAGCCGCTGCGATGTAGGGTGCATAGCCTTCCGCATACTCGCCGGGCAGGGGTCGGGTCAGGGTCATGGGGCACCTCCTAGAAGGTCATGACCTTCATGGTGTTCGTGGTGCCGGACTTCCACAAGGGCAGGCCCATGGTCATGACGACCCGGTCCAGCCGGCCGGCCTCGTGCTTGGCGATGAGGAGGCCGCGGACCGCCTCCACCATCTCGTCGGTGCTGGCCACCCGGGGGATGATCAGCGGCGTGACCCCGCGCAGCAGCCCCATGCGGCGGGCCGTCTGTTCGTCCACGGTGGCGCCCAGGACCGGCGTTCGTCCGGCCAGGCGGCTCACCATGCGCGCCGTGCCGCCCCCCTCGGTGAAGGCGACGATCCAGCGGGCTCCGATCTCGTCCGCCGTGCGGCAGGCCGCGAAGGCCACGGAGATGTCCGTGCGGGCCAGCACCTGCTCCGCGAGGTCCTCGGGGAGGGTGGTGACCCGCTGCTTCACGTTGGCATCCGCTTCCGTCGCGATGCGGGCCAGCCACTGGACGGCCTCCACCGGATGGGCGCCGGAGGCGCTTTCCGCGCTCAGCATCACCGCATCGGTGCCGTCCCAGATGGCGTTCGCCACATCGCTGGCCTCGGCCCGGGTGGGCTGGGCGTGCTCGATCATGCTCTCCAACATCTGGGTGGCGGTGATGACGGGCTTCAACGCCTTGCGGGCAGCCTTGATGATCTGCTTCTGCAGACCCGGAACCCGCTCGACGCCCAACTCCACACCCAGGTCGCCCCGGGCCACCATCACACCCCAGGACACGTCCAGGATCTCCCCCAGGTGGCCGAGGGCTGCGGGATGCTCGATCTTCGCGATGATGGACTGGTTGCCCCCCAGGTGCTGGATGATCGCCTGCAGCTGCTGGACGTCCGAGGCCTGCCGCACGAAGCTCTGGGCGAAGAGGTCCACGCCGTGCTCCACACCCCAGCGGATGTCCACATGATCCTTCTCGGTGAGCGGATCCATGGCCACATCCAGGCCGATCGGATGGATGCCCTTGCGGGACTTCAGCAGGCCGCCGGTCACCACTTCGGCCTTGAGCAGATCGGCCCCCCTGCCCGTGATCTTCACGGTGATCTCGCCATCGTCCAGCAGCCAGGGCTGGCCGATCTCGGCCCCTTCGAAAAGCTCCAGGTGCGGCACCGGGGCCGCCCACGCGCCTTCGGTGGGCACCGGCGTACCAGGCAGGTAGAAGAAACCCACACTGCCATCGGCCAGCTCTACCGGCGCGTCGAGCAGTCCGATGCGCCACTTGGGACCCTGCAGATCGAGGAACACGGGCACATAGCGACCCAGTTCGAGGGCCAGGGCCCGCACCTGCCGCAGGGCCTCCTCCCGGGATTCCGGGTCCCCGTGGCTGGCATTCAACCGGACAGCGTCAGCCTCCTTCAGGGCTTCCCGCAGCCGATCACCCTGCATCAGGGCAGGTCCCAAGGTCATCACGATTTTGGTCTTGCGCACCTTGTCACCCCACGCCTGCACAGGCAATCCACACACTTTTCCACAGAGAACGTTCCCGTTACAAAGTTATCACGCGACCTTTTCCTGGCGTCATGCGAGTGATACATTCGATCTCCCGATGCGGTTGATGGAGATCCGGAGATGCGTGACAAGCTGCGAAGCCTCGTAGCCGAGATGGTGCATGGAGGCATCCCCCTGGAACTAGCCCGCCGCGAGTTCGAGCGGGTCTTCCTGGAGGAAGTGCTGAAGGCGCACGAGGGCAACCACAGTGCCGCCGCCAAGGAGCTGGGTATCCATCGCAACACCCTGGCCAAGAAGCTGGAGACACCACCCAGCCGGCTCCGCCGGGTGAGCCTCGCGAGCTGAGTCGCGCCTTGTCCTTCGGTCAAAGCCCGGCCTTGCGCCGGGCTTTTTGATTCGACAGGACCCAACGGGGTCGGTAGAACTGAAGGTTCGGAGGATTGCGTGCAGAAGGTGGCCATCAACGGGCTGGGCCGCATCGGGAGGCTGGCCCTGCGGCAGCTCATGAAGGTCCCCCACGTCCAGGTGGTGGCCGTGAACGAGCTGACCGACGCTGCGACCCTGGCGCATCTGGTGAAGTACGACTCGGTCCATGGCCAGGCGGACTTTCCCGTGGCCTCCGATGGCGACTGCCTGGTGCTGGATGGCCGCCGCATCCGAGTCTTTGCCGAACAGGAACCCGGAGCGATCCCCTTCGGCGCCACCGGGGCCCGACTGGTGCTGGAATGCACGGGCCGGTTCACCCGGCGGACCCAGGCAGCGGCCCACCTGCGGGATGGCGTCGGGCATGTGCTCATCAGCGCCCCCTCGCCGGATGCCGACCGGACCGTGGTCCTGGGTGTCAACGAGGGCTCCCTGGAGCTGACGAAGGATCGCATCATCTCCGCCGCCAGCTGCACCACCAACTGCCTGGCACCGCTGGTGAAAGTGCTGGACGACGCCTTCGGCCTCGAGTTCGGCTTCATGACCACGGTGCACAGCTACACCAACGACCAGCGCATTCTGGATCTGCCCCACCCGGACCTGCGCCGGGCCCGGGCCGCCACCCTCAGCATGATCCCCACCAGCACAGGTGCCGCCCGGGCGGTGGGCCAGGTGCTGCCCCACCTGGAGGGCAGGCTCGATGGCCTCGCCGTCCGGGTGCCCACCCCGGACGTGAGCATCGTGGACCTCACGGCCACCTTGAAGGCCAAGGCCTCCCTGGAGGCCATCCATCAGGCGTTCCACCAGGCTTCCCGAACCGGCCCCCTCGCCCCCTACCTGGAGGTTCTGGAAGCTGAGCTGGTGAGTGTGGACCTCGTGGGCCGGGGCGCCAGCTGCCTCTACGATCCCTACCTCACCAAGGTCCTGGGCCCCAGACTGGTCAAGGTGTTCGGGTGGTACGACAACGAGTGGGGCTACGCGGCCCGCATGAAAGACCTCTGCCTCCGGATCCTGGAGGCCCAATGCCGATGAAGCGCATCGCCCTCAACGGCCTCGGCCGCATTGGACGGCTCGCGGTGCGCAGCCTGGGCGTCTCCCAGCCTGAGCTGCTCTGCGCCGTGAACGACCCGGCGCCTCTGGAACAGGTGGTCCACCTGCTGCGGGTGGACTCGGTCCACGGACCCAGCACCCTGGCCATCTCTGGCCTCCGGGATGGCGATCAGGACTACCTGCTGCTGGGTGAGCGGCGGGTGCCCCTGTTCCATGCCACGGACCCCTCGCAGATCCCCTTCCCCACCGGCACCAGTCTGGTGGTGGAAGCCAGCGGGCGGTTCACGCGCCGGGACGATGCGGGCCGCCACCTGAAGGATGGCGTGTCGCACGTGATCATCAGTTCCCCCAGCCCGGATGCCGACCTCACCGTCATCGCCCCCGTGAATGGCGCGGAGCTGGATCCCGTCCGCCACCGCGTCATCTCCAACGCCAGCTGTACCGCCCACGCCACGGCACCCATGCTGAAGATCCTGCAGGACGCCTTCGGCATCGAGCACGCGGGCATGAGCACGGTGCACGTGGTCACCAACGATCAGCGCCTCCTGGACCTGCCCCACAAGGACCGCCGCCGGGGCCGCACGGCCTTCGAGAGCATCATCCCCACGACCTCGAGCGCCTTCGGCGCCCTGCACAAGGCCATGCCGGGCCTGCCGCCGGGCTTCGACGGCGTGGCCCTGCGGGTGCCCGTGCTCAGCGTGAACCTGGTGGACCTGGTGGCCACGCTGCGTCGGGACGCCGATGGGGCCAGCCTCCACGCGGCCTTCACGGCCGCAGCGACCGGGCCCTGGCGCGGCATCGTGGCCCTCGCCGAGCCGCACACCGTCAGCTGCGACATCACCGGGCGAACGGAGAGCGTGGTCATGGACCTGGACCTGACCCGAATCCTGGGAAAGCGCTTCGTCAAAATCTTCGGCTGGCATGACAACGAAGTGGGCTACGCCGCGCGGCTCTGCGAGCTGGTCGTCGATCTGGCAGGCAGGCTTTAGGCAAATCTGCAATTCAGGCAAGAAAAAAGCGGAACACAGAGGACGCAGAGATCTCACAGAAGACACAGAGGAAAGCGCTGGTCATGGAGGCCACAGAAGTAGGCCGGAATGAACAGAAATGGGCATGGGCGTCTGCTCTGAAAGCACAGGCTGTATCAGGGGGCGCCAGGACAGCGCTTTTTTGGATGCGCTCCTGGCACCCCCGGGGATCACTTCCGGCTGCGCCGGAAGTCGCCATTGGCGGGCCAGTTCGGCAGGGACCAGGGCCCTTCCAGGTTCTCCGGGAAATCCCGAGTATTCCGTGACCAGATAGGGCACAAAGGCTTCGCCAAGGTATGGGAGCGCAACCATTCCCTGGCGGTTCTCTGTGTCTTCTGTGGTTCTCTGCGTCCTCTGTGTTCCAGCTCTGGCATCGCGGATACCGCAGAATCTACAGACTCCCCGCCGCGTACCCGGTGCTGAAGGCGGCCTGGAGGTTGTAGCCGCCCACGGGGCCGTCGATATCCAGCAGCTCGCCGCAGATCCGCAGGTTGTCCCAGCCGCGCAGGGCCATGGTGTGGGGATCCACGGCGGGAAGCGCCACACCCCCGGCGGCCACCTCGCCCCGGGCCAAGGACACCGCCTGGGGCGCGCCCAGGGGCAGGGCCGTCACCAGGTCCACCAGCACCCTGCGACCCGCCCTGGGCAGCTCCTTGAGCCTGAGGTCCGAAGCCAGCCCCGCCTCCTGGATCAGCGGACCCACCAGGCGCTCCGGAAGGTGCCGCTGCAGCCAGGTGGCCGCCAAGAGGCGCGGATTCGAGCGCTGTTCGGACTGGAGGGACACATCCGCCGCTTCCGGCGGACCCGGAACCGTGGCATAGCTCAACCAGGCGGCCCCCTCCCGCCGGGCCCGCTCCGTGGCCTGGCTAAGTTCCAGGGCTGCAGGACCGCTGATGCCAGCCTTCGTGAAGACCAGGTCCCCCGTGAACCCATCCAGGCGACGGCCTCCGGGGCCCGCGCCGAGTCGCAATTCACCCTCGCGCAGGCTGACGCCCTCCCAGGCGGGCCGTGGCTGCTGCAGCGGGATGGGGGCCAGGGCCGGAAACCAGGAGCGCGCGGGTACCCCCAACTCCGCGAGCCAGCCCAGCACTTCGCCCCGGGTACCGGTCTCGGGATAGCTGGCGCCGCCGGTGGCGAGGACATAGACGTCCGCCGTAAGCCGCTCTCCCTCCAGCTCCAGGCTTTCGATGCGTGGTGTCCGGCCCCGCAGGGCCGTGACCCGGGCCCCGGTCCGGATCTCCACGCCGGTCCGGCGCACCAGGGACTCGAAGGCCGCCACCACCGCCACGGCGCTCCCGGGGCGATCCAGCGGGAAGATGCGGCCGTTGTCGCGGACGTAGGTGTCCACCCCTTCCCGGCGCAGCAGCGCCACGACAGCGGCGCTGTCGAGGGCAAACAGGGCGGGACGCAGGAACCGGGCCTGGTCTTTCGGGAAGGCCGCCAGCAGGTCCTTCGGCAGCCCGTCGTGGGTGATGTTGCACTTGCCCCCACCGCTGATGCGGAGTTTCACGCCCAGGCGCCCGTTCGCCTCCAGCAGCAGCACCGAGTGGCCCAGGCTAGCCGCCCGCCAGGCCGCCACCAGACCCGCCGCGCCTCCCCCCACCACGATCACCTTCGCCATCCACCCATCATGGCCGATGTAGACTCGTGCCATGTCCGCCATCGGCTTCTCCACTCCCCGACCCGCCCAGCTCCGCCGCTTCGGGCGCGTGTTCTACCCGGCGGGCCTGCGCCTGCAGAAGGCCCTGGCGGAGTATGTCAGCGAGGAGGGACGGCCCGATCAGCTGGTGCTCCTGGAGCACGACCCGGTCTTCACCCTGGGGCGCAACGCTACCCCCGCGGACATCCACATGAGCGCGGATTTCCTGGCCGCCCAGGGCGTGTCGGTCCACCGCACGGACCGGGGCGGCGAGGTCACCTACCACGGTCCGGGGCAAATCGTGGCCTATCCCATCTGCAACCTGCGGGGCGGCCGGGAGGACGTGGGTCGCCTGGTGCGTGGGCTGGAAGAGGCCATGATCCGCACGGCCTTGGTATTTGGAGTGAAGGCCGATCGGCTCCAGGGCGCGCCCGGCATCTGGGTGGAGACGCCCCGGGGCCCGGAGAAGCTGGGCGCCATCGGCCTCCACCTCAGCCGGTGGATCAGCACCCATGGCATCGCCTTCAATGTGCGGCCCAACCTGGACCACTTCCGCTGGATCACACCCTGCGGCTTCACGGACAAGGGCGTGTGCAGCCTGGCCTCCCTGCTGGGAGAAGGCGCCCCCACCTGGGAGGAGGCGGCCGACCGGCTGCAGGCCCACCTCGTGGAGTTCCTGGCCCTGGAGCTGCAGCCGACACGAGCGCCCAGCCGCAGCGTCTCGGCCCTCACCTGGCGCCGAAGCCCCTCGGGTCCAGAGATCCTGATGATGCTGCGCGTGCCTTCCCACGGCTTCTGGTGGCAGAGTGTCACCGGCATGATGGAACCGGGGGAAACGCCCGAGGAGGCCGCCCACCGGGAGTTGCAAGAGGAGACAGGCCTGGTGGGCACTCTGCGGCCCCTGGGCCTCACCCACAGCTTCTGGGTGGACTCGAGCATCGTCCACTTCCCGGACCCCGAGCCGCGCTTCAACACGGAAATCTGCTTCTCCATGGAGGCGGACCCCCAGGCCGTGGTACGGCTGGAACCCTCGGAGCACAGCGAATACCTCTGGTGCGGGCTGGACGAGGCCTACGACCGCATGAAGTGGGAGGGCTCCAAGGCCGCGGTTCAGCTCCTGAAGAAGGAACTCGGGGCCTGACTCGAGCCTGCACTCGCGAGCGAGCACCGCAGGGAAAAGATGAAAAACCATTAACCACAAAGAGCACAAAGGCCATAAAGAAAGGCCTGCCTGCCAGCTTTCTTTGTGGATTTTGTGGTCTTTGTTGCCAATTTGCGGTTTGTTTTGGTGGTAGAAATAGCCGGGATTTTGGGGTCGGATTCCAGGCGGTCTGTGATCCCGGACAGAACCGGCGGCCCATCTTCCCGAGGCCCGGTAGTCTTGAGAAAACCTACGGAGTGCCCATGTTCCCCCAGTTCACCGAGGACCAGTCCGCGATCCGCGAGGCCGCCCACGCCTTCGCCATGGCCGAGATCGACCCGGGCGCCGCCGCACGGGACGCCAGCGGCGAGTTCCCCAAGGCCATCCTGAAGCAGCTGGGCGAGATGGGCTTCCTGGGCATGTGTGTGCCCGAGGCCTATGGCGGCGGCGGCTCGGACTTCCTCAGCTACATCCTGGCCCTGGAGCAGGTGGCCTACGCCGATGCATCCGTGGCGGTGACCATGAGCGTGAACAACTCCGTGGCCTGTGCGCCCATCCTGTCCTTCGGCACGCCCCAGCAGAAAGAGCGCTACCTGAAACCCCTGGCCAGTGGCGAGGTGCTGGGAGGCTTCATGCTGACCGAGCCTGACGCGGGCTCCGATGCGGCCGCCCTGAAGACCCGGGCGGTCCACGTGGAGGGAGGCTGGCAGCTCAACGGCTCGAAGGCCTGGATCACCAACGGCGGCGTGGGCCGCTACTTCGTCACCATGGCCCGCACGGATCCGGATAAGGGGAAGAAGGGCATCAGCGCCTTCATCCTCGATGCGCACCAGCCAGGCGTGATCATGGGCCCCCCCGAGGCGAAAATGGGGCTGCGCTCCAGCAAGACCGTCATGGTGGCGCTGGAGGATGCCTTCGTGCCCGAGGAAGCCCTGCTGGGCAAGCCCGGGGATGGCCTCAAGGTGGCCTTCGGCGGCTTGGATGGCGGCCGCATCGGCATCGCCGCCCAGGCCCTGGGCATCGCCCAGCGGGCCATGGACGAGAGCGTGGCCTACGCCCGGACCCGCCGCTCCTTCGGCAAGCCCATCGGCGAGCACCAGATGATCCAGACCTACCTGGCGGAAATGGAGGCCCGTCTCCAGGCCTCCCGCCTGCTGGTCTACCGGGCCGCCGCCATGAAAGAGGCCGGGAGAACCTGCACCGTGGAAGCCGCCACGGCCAAGCTGTTCACCACGGAAAGCGCCGTCTGGATCTGCGACCGGGCCGTGCAGATCTACGGGGGCTACGGCTATTCCCATGAATACCTGGTGGAACGCCTCTACCGTGACGTGCGCGTCACCACCATCTACGAGGGCACCAGCGAGATTCAGCGCATGGTCATCGCCCGGGAATTGTTGAAGTAAGCAATCCAACCAGGGGTGAACCGTCCCTTGTCCTCCTCTCCATGGAGGGGCATTCTGCTTATGGGGCTCAACTAAACTGTCACTGAGCCTGTCCGTAGGAGATCCGTCCCCGTGATGGATTCCAAGTCGTTCAAGGAGTGGTGATGATGCGTTTCCCGATCTACCCGGCCCTGCTGGTGGCCTTCTCCCTGGTCGCCCAGACCGCACCCAAGATCGATGCCTCCCATTTGACGCTGCAGCAGGCCATCGAGATCTCCCTGAAGAACAACCTGCAGGTGCAGATCTCCTCGGAAGTCCGGGACGTCACACGAGCCGGGGTACCCATCGCCGAAGGCACCTTTGATTGGACCCTCGGCAGCGGGCTCACGATCCAGCATGCCAGGTCCGCGTTCGACAAGTCTTCGACGATCGGTGGCCCTCTGGTGGCCGGCAACAGCACCTCGGACGCCCGGAGCTGGACCGTGGGGCTGGCCAAACCCGTGGAGTGGGGCGGAACCTTCCAGCTGAACTACAATCCCACCTACAACACCACCGAATACAACCTTGCCGGCACGCCGGTCTTCAACTCGGCGACCCCCCCCTACACCGGCTTCCTCTCGGCTTCGTACACCCAGAGCCTGCTGCGGAATTTCGGCAGGGACGCCACGGCCGTCAACCTCATCGTGGCCCGCTACGGCTCCCAGGCCTCGGATTACGCCTTCAAGCTGGCCGTCATCAACCAGGTCGTCAGCACGGATGCGGCCTACTGGGATCTGGTCTACGCCAAGCTCAACCTCGAGAACAAGCGCGTTGCCCAGAGTCTGGCCCAGCAGCAGCTCAAAGAGGACAAGCTGCGCGTCCAGGTCGGCACCCTGGCTCCCCTCGGGCTGCTCCAGGACGAAGCCGCCGCCGCCCAGGCGGAGCAGGACATCATCACGGCGGAAGCCGCGCTCTACAACGCCAAGGACACCCTCATCCGCACCATCTTTCCCGTTCCGGATCGTCCGGACAACCTAGATACGACGGACCTTCCCAGCCTGAAACCCCTGGACCTGGACGAGCCTTCCGCAGAAAAGCTGGCGCTGGCCAACCGGGTGGAACTCCAGAGCGCCAAGCTGGACCTGCTCTCCAAGCAGGCCCTCGAAACGGCCGCCCGCAACCGGATCCTGCCGCAGCTGGACCTCAGCGTGGCCTACAACGGCAGCGCCAACAACTACAACTCATTGAGCCCAGTGAACTCGGACCTGACTCAGGGCAAGAACCCAGGGTACTCCGTGGGGCTTCAGTTCTCCCTGCCCATCCTGAACCAGACCGCCAGGGGCAACCAGGCCGTCGCCCGGGCCAACCGGCGGAGCAGCGAACTGTCCCTCCACGATCTGGAGCTGGGCATCGTCCTGCAGGTGCGCACGGCCCTCCGGAACCTGGATGCCTCCGCCAAGGGCGTGGTGGCCGCCGAGAAGACCCGGGTCTTCCGGGAGCAGAACCTCGACGCCGAGAAGAAGAAGCTGGACAACGGCATGAGCACCAGCTTCCTGGTCCTGACCGCCCTCAATGACCTGAACACCTCCAAGGGCAACGAGCTGCAGGCCCGGATCAACTACGCCAAGGCCGGCACGATCCTGGATCAGGCCCTGGGACGGCTGCTGCAGGCGCGACACCTGGAAGTGAAGTAGGACTGTACGTTCCTCAATCCATCCGCAGACTGAGGTCCACCGCCGGGGCGCTGTGCGTCAGGGCGCCGACGCTGAGGAAGTCCACGCCGGTCTCCGCCACGGCCCGGGCCCGCTCCAGGGTGATGTTGCCGCTGGCCTCGAGGAAGAGGCGCCGGCCACTGCGGTCCCTGAGGGCCACGGCTTCCTGCATCTGATCCAGGGTCATGTTGTCCAGCAGCACGCCGTCCACGTCCGGCAGATCCAGGCAGGCCTTGAGCTGGCCCAGGGTTTCCACCTCCACTTCGATTTTCACGAGGTTCGGGGCACTGCGGCGGGCGGCTTCCACCGCGGCCCGGATGCCACCCGCCGCCGCCAGATGGTTCTCCTTGAGCAGCACGCCATCGCCCAGGGTCAACCGGTGGTTCACCCCGCCTCCGCAGCGCACCGCGTATTTCTCCAGCAGCTTCAGGCCCGGTGTGGTCTTGCGGGTGTCGAGGATGCGGGCGCCTGTGCCCTCGACGGCATCCACGAATTTCCGGGTGAGGGTGGCCGTGCCCGACAGCCGCTGGAGCAGGTTTAGCATCACCCGCTCCGCCAGCAGGATGCCGTGGCTGGAACCCCTGAGGCGCATCACCTCCGTTTGCAGCGGCACCTTCTGGCCATCCACCCTGGGCAGCTCGATGGCCAGGGAAGGACAGGCCAGCCGGAAGGTCTCCGCGGCCATGGGCAGTCCTGCCAACACGAGGTTCTCCTTGGCCACCACCCGGGCGGTCATGGGCCGGTCCGGCACGGAGGCCGTGGTCCAGTCCTGGGTGCCCCAATCTTCCCTCAGGAAGGCTCGCAGTTGGTCGCGGTAGAGCTCGGGATGGGGGGAATGGAACATGGATACTCCGCTGCTCGACACTCTGGCAGCCTACAATCATTACAAACCAGGAGCCCCCATGTCCTTCATCCTTGTCGAAAAAGCGGACCGCATCGCCTGGGTCACCCTCAACCGTCCCGAGAAGCTGAATGCCTTGAACAACGAGGTCCTGAAGGAGCTGGAGCAGACCTTCGCGGCACTCGAGCAGGATGCAGAAGTGGGCGTGGTGGTGCTGACAGGAGCTGGCGAAAAGGCCTTCGTCGCCGGGGCGGACATCGCGGAGCTGAAGACCCTGGACACCGCCGGTGCGAGGGTCCAGGCCCTGCGCGGCCAGGCCGTGTATCAGCGCATCGAGTCCATGCCCAAGCCCGTCATCGCGGCGGTAAACGGGTTCGCCCTGGGCGGCGGCTGCGAGCTGGCCCTGGCCTGCCACATCCGCATCGCCAGCGAGAACGCCCGCTTCGGCCTTCCGGAAGTGAGCCTGGGCATCATCCCCGGCTACGGTGGCACCCAGCGCCTGCCGCGCCTGGTGGGCAAGGGCGTGGCCCTGGACCTGATCCTCAGCGGCGAGATGGCCACAGCGGCCGACGCCCTCCGCATGGGCCTGGTGAGCCGCGTGGTGCCCCTGGCCGACCTGCGTGCCACTGCGGAGAAGCTCGCCCGGACCATCCTCTCCCGGGGCCCCCTGGCCCTCCGCAGCGCCCTGGCCGCCGTGAACGAGGGCATCGAGATGCCCCAGGAGCAGGGCCTCCAGTACGAGGCGGCCCTCTTCGGCCTCCTGGCCGCCACCCAGGACATGCAGGAGGGCATGGGCGCCTTCCTGGAGAAGCGGACGGCCCAGTTCAAGGGGCTGTAGGAACCGCGGCGCGGCCCACCTCCAGATTGTGAACAAACCCTAGCCGGGTGTCCCGGTCAGGGTTTCGAGCTGATGCTGGAGCTCCCGCAGACCGAATGGCTTGGCGGACAGGGTGACCTGGGCGTGAACATTCAAGAGGTCGAGGGCCTCCTGATCAGCCCGCCCCGTCGCCAGGATCACGGGCACCGTCGGGAGCAGGGCCCGGAGGAGCGGCAGGGTCCTGGCACCACCCAGGCCAGGCATGTTCACGTCCAGGATCACCACATCGGGACGGGCACCTGCCTTGATCTTGGCCAGGGCCCCTTCGCCACTGGCAGCCGTGGTGGTCGTATGGCCGAGGTACTGGATGAGCTCCGGGATGGAGCTTCGAATCAGTTCATCATCGTCCACCAGCAGGATGTGCAGATGCCGCAACGGCTCCGACCGGTACGGCCCGGTCGCGGTTCCATCCGGATCCACGCCGATCTCGCTGGAGGGAAACCGCAGTGCCACCCGCGTCCCCTCTCCCGGCTCGCTCTGGATCACCACCTTCCCGCGGTGGGCTTTCACGGTGCCATAGACGATGGAGAGGCCGAGACCAATGCCTTTGCCCTCGGGTTTGGTGGTGAAGAAGGGATCCATGGCCCTGTCCAGGATCTCCTTGGTCATGCCGGTGCCGGTGTCAACCACCTCGAGAAACACCATGCCGTCGGGGCTGTTCTGGGAAATCAGGGTCAGGGTGCCACCCTCCGCCATGGCCTCCACAGCGTTGACGCACAAATTCAGGAGGGCGTGGCTGAGCGCCCCGCAGTCTCCCTTGATGGGCAGGAGATCCTGCGCGAGATCCACCACGATGGCGATCTTCTTCAGGGCCGTTGGCTCCAGCAGGGCCACCTGTTCCTGCACCAGCTGGTTCAAGTCCAGGACCCTTTCTTCGGCCAGGCGTTGCCGGGCGAAGCCCAGGAGGCCCTTCACCAGGTTACCCCCTCGGTGGCAGGCCCGGGTGATGGTGTCCATGTTGGTCTTCAGGTCGGATCCGACCTCGGCCTGCGCAGCGTGGAGGCTGGCCAGGGACAGGATTGCACCCAGCACATTGTTGATGTCGTGGGCCACGCCGCCCGCAAGGCTGCCCAGACTCTCCATCTTCTGGGCGTGAGCCAGTTCGGACTCCAGGATCTTGCGCTGCTCGTCCATGGCGATGCGATCCAGCCCAACGGAGATGATGGCCGCGGCTTCCTTGAGCAGGGCCACCTCCTGGTCATGGAAGTGGCCGGTTTCGGCGGCGTAGACCGTCAGGGCGCCCACGGTGAGCCCCTGGACCAGGATCGGGACCGCGACCGCGGCGTGCAGCCCGCAGGCGGCCGCCTTCACCACCCAGGGAGCCATGGCGGGATCCCCGGCGATGTCCTGGCAGACCACGGTCCGGCTTTCCCGGATGCAGGTTCCAGTGAGGCCGCGCCTCGTGGACTCCTGATCGATGGTCACGGTGATGTCCTGCAGGTAGCCGACAGCCGGCCCTGCCTTGGCCACGGGACGAACCTGGCTGGAGACCTGATCCACCAGGCCGACCCAGGCCAGGTGGAAGCCCGCCCTGGTCACCGCAACATCGCAGATTTCCTGGAGCAGCACGTCCCGGTTAGGTTCCCGCGCCAGGGTCTGGCCAAGCTGGCTGAGCATGTCGTAGAGGTGGTTGATGCGAAGCAGTTCCTGGCCGAAAGCCTTGGCCCGGGTGATGTCCTGCAGGGTTTCAATGGCCCCGATGAGCCTCAGCTCGGAATCCCGCAAGGGGGCCGCGGTGAAGAAGATCCACTTGCCGTCCTTACCCAGGTGAGGGAAATGGGCTTCCGCCTCGACCGCGCCGGGAACGTGGCCAGCATGCTCGAATTTCTCGTAGAGACCTGCAATGACGGTCTCCTCCGATCCATCCACCACCAGGTCGGCCAGGAGCGGCCGCTGCTCCGGATAGAACGCCGTCCAGGCATCGTTCCGGCCCAGCATCTGCTCCCGCTTCAATCCGGTCATCTGTTCACAGGCCCGGTTCCAGTGCGTGACGCGGTGGTCCGCGTCGATGACGAAGGCGGGAATCGGGCTCCCGTCCACGATCTGTGACAGCTGCCGCACGCTTTCCCCGAGGGCGATTTCCACCAGCCGCAGCTCGGTCAGATTGCGGCCGACGCCCATGTAGCCGGTGAATCCACCTTGTGCGTCGAAAACCGGCATTCCGCTGATCGAGTAGTACTGCAGGGCCCCGCCATCGCCTGGCACGGTGTACTTGAAGTCGTGGAAGGGCTCGTGACGCTGACAGGTGGCGATGTGCTCGGCCACCTGCTGGGGGGTCACGCCCGAGATGGGCAGCTCCCAGCGTCGCTGGCCCAGGAATTCATGCTGGTTGCGGTGCATGGCTTCCGTGGTGTTTCCGAAGAACCGGGTGAACCGGAACTCGCTGTCCTGTTCCCAGAACCAGTCGGAAGCGAGCTCTGCGAGGAACCGGAAGGCGCGGTCCTCTGAAGCCCTGCCCGCCGGATCGGGACCACCCATGTGCCAGCTCCCATTTGCCAGCGAAGGTACCGCAAAAAATCGTGATAGGTGATGAAATATTTATTTATTCCTGCCGAGCCTCAGGACGGGAGGCCCCTGACGAAGGAGCCCGCAGGGGGACAGTCTATCGCTTGGCGCCGGTCCCGATGGTCACGGCCGCGGACTGCTCGTTGTTGTACTGGTCCACGACCTTCACCAGGACCCGGTCGCCGCGGACGGCTTCGCGGGGGATGAGCACATCGAAGCGCTCTTCCTTCTGGTCGAAGACCCGATCCTCGGGCACAACCTGGAGCCAGCGTTCCCCATCGGCGCTGATGGCCGCTTCCTTCAACAGAGAGGTCTCGTCCCGGGCCAGGAACTTGACCCGGATCCCCTCTCCTTCGGCCACCGCACTAAGTTCAGTGATCACCGGCGGCGTGTGGTCGATCATGAAGGCGGGAGTGCGCCAGGTGCTGGTGAGCACCGTATTGAAGGGGGCCGTCGGCGCGTCCGAAGCGGTCACTTCCAGGCGATAGCGCCCATCCGGCACGGGCAGCGTGTCAAAACTGAAGAACTTCTCCTTCCAGGCCTTTTCCAGCAGGATCGGGGCGCCCCGATCCGGCAGTAGGCGGATGCTGAACTGCAGGGTGTCCCCGTTGGGATCGCTCACCTTGAAGACGAAGCTCTGGCCACCGCGGCGGAAGCTGCGTTTTTCGGCTCCCGCATAACCAAGCGCCGGGATGAGCTTCTGCGTTTCCAGCGGCACCCGCTCGATGCCGATGTCCTCGTGCGGGGCATTGCGCGTGATGACCAGGCCCGGGGGCATCACCTCCACGCTCTCCCACACCGGGGCCAGGTTGCGGTGGGCCCAGTAGACTTTCACGGTGTCGACGACGGGCGTGGCGCCGCCGCGGGTGCTGCTGAGGCGCAGGCGGAACTGGGCGAACTGCGAGGCGGGAACGGCGGGCCGCTCCCCGCTCCTCAGCGGCGGGGTCCAGGGGCTCCAGGTGGCGTCCGGAGTCTCGGTGCTGCCCGTGCGGAACTGGAGCTCGACATTGGTTCCCGTGGGCGTTTCGGCGTCCACATAGGCGCGACCCCAATCCGCGATGGGTGCGCCCTTGAGGATCTTCGATTCCAGGGTCCCTTCGGTGGCCTGGGCCTCGGAGAGCAAGTGCAGTTCAGCCGGATTGGAGCCCACCACCAGCAGATCCCCGCCGGTGGGCAGGAAGGCGGTGGCCTGGGCGGTGCCCAGTTCCTGCACCGCCGAGAAGGGATCCATGTCCCTCGCCTTGCCCAGGGGCAGGGCGAAGAGGCGGGACCGGTTGCCCGTGGCCACCAGCAGCTGGCCCTTCCACGCTGTGAGCGCATAGACCTGACTCTGGGCACTCTGCCACAGGGTTTCCGGAACCCGGTCCCTGTCCAGCCGGATGACGGCGGAGCGGGTGGTAGCGGACGTATCGGCCTGCAGGTAGCCCTCCCGGCGCTCCAGCTGACCCGTGCTGAATTTGGGGGTGAGGCCATTGTCGGCACCGATGTAGAGCTGCCCGTCCACCAGGGTCAGGGCCCGCACTTCCTCGAAGGGCGTGTCCAGCAGGGTCTCCAGGCGGTCGCCCTGGCGGTTGTAGCGCAGCACCAGGCCCCGGCCGTGGCTGCCCAGGTACCAGCCCCCCTGCCCATCCGAGGTCAGGGCCGTGAAGGCGGTTTCATCGGGCACTTCGGCGAGCCGGCGGCTGGAGCCCTCCCGGGCCTGCACCAGCACCGCGCCCTTTTCAGCGCCACCGGCGAGGATGACCGCGTCCCCCTCGACCGCCATGGCCCAGACGATGCGCGCGTCGATCTCGGCGAAGGGTTTCACCTCTCCGGCGGAGGTCATCCGGAAGAGCTTGCCTTCCCCGGTGGGAGCCAGCACCAGATCCTGCCCCAGCTTCGCCATGGCGAAGACGATGCCGCCTTTCACCTGCCCCAGAGGCTTCACCTGGCCCCCCACGTAGTGGAAGATCTTGCCGTCGGTCCCGGCGGACAGATAGGCGCCACCGGAGCCATCGGGCACCGCCGACCAGATCACGCCTTCCGGCAGCTGGCCCACCCGACGCAGGTTCGGCGCCAGGCGCAGGCGGCCGTCGGCGCCGATCCGCACGCCTCGGGCCTCGGAGCCCAGCCAGTCGTTGAACCCGGAAAAAGCGGCCGAGGGCTGCTCCGCCAGGGCCGAGACACCTAAGGCGGCGGAAAGAAGGAAGGTCATCCAGCGCATGGTTCCTCGCTTAGCACTCATCTATTCAATCTCCACTTCCAGCTGGCTGATTCCCCGCACCTCGCGCTCCAGGGGCAGCAGGGCCCGGCCGATGATGCGCCGCTGGAGCCGGTTGTCACTGCTGGCGCCATCGCCGCTCACCAGGCTCGCCACCGTGGGCGGGATGCCCTCGATGCGGTTGCCGCGCAGACCGGCGCCGGTCTGAGTCTGCACCAGCAGAGCATAGGCGTGGTTGTTCCGGAGGGCCCCGTTCAGGATGCGCACCACGTCTCCCAGGGTGGCGACCTCGATGACACGCTCATCCGGGTCGGCCGCCGTGAGGCTGTAGCCGTCACCGACCATGAGGATGGCCTTGCCCTTGGCGGCGGAAGAAGGCACCTGGATGTTGAAAGTGGCCGTCTCCCGCACCCCCTGGATGTTCTGGAGGGTCACCAGCACCGGCAGCACCTCGCCCCGCTTGGCTCGGGCCTTCAGCAGCCGGATGCTCGCGATGCCGGTGAGATCCAGGCGCTCCTCGGCCTTGATGGTGAGAGAGATGCCCTCGAAGACGGGCTTCTCGAAGGGGTTGAGGCAGATCGCCTGCAGCATGCCGCCCACATACTGGGCCATGCGGCCAGGATTCAGATCCGCGATGACGTTCTCGATCTGGATGACCGGATGCCCCGTCAGCTTGATGTTGCCCTGCATGGAAAGGCTCTGGAAGCCCACGCCCCGGGTGTGGGCATCCAGGGTCTGGGCCACGGCCGTGGCCGCCAGGGCGGCGGTGGCCGTGGGGTGGTCCATGATCTCGAAACGGAAGTTCAGCGTGCGCCGACCGCCCAGGTTCAACCCGATACGCAGGGGCACCATGCGGGCCTCGGCGCCTAGAACACCTGCCACCCCGGAGCTGCGGTCCAGGCGCAGCGCGCCAATGGGCGCCACCGGCATGGCCAGCTTGAAGGAGTTCTGGTAGCTCGCCACCGACGTGGCCACCGTGGCGGACCAGAGGGGCAGATCCACGGGACCCAGGTTGAAGAGCTGATGACCGAACATCAGCACGCGCTTCCCGGAGACATAGGTGATGGTGCCGGCGGCCGCCATGTCCAGGTCCCCCTGCATGAGGGTGATGGCGGCCATGCCGCCGGGCTCGATGGGACTGGCCTCGTCCTTCCCCCCGGACAGGGTGGGCACCGCCCGGAAGGTCACCGGCCAGCCCGACCACAACTTCTGCGCCTCGGCGCCCAGGGGGCTCCCCGCCAGCACCATGGGCAACATCTGGGGGTCCGCTTCACCCATCAGGGTGTTGAAGTCCAGCATCTGTCCCAGGAGGGCGGCCTTGAGCACCTTGGGGGGTTCCAGCTTGGGCAGGATCAGGGGCGTGCGGCTGGGGGCCGTGTCCGGGATGTCCCGCAGCTGATCCAGCATCTCGGCGATGGGCGTGATGCCGCCGATGGGTTCCTTCTCGAAGGCGATGCCGGTACTCAGCGCCCCGATGAGTTTGCCGTCGATGTAGCAGGGGCTGCCGCTCATGCCCGCCAGGATGCCGGTCTCCGCCAGGGGCCCACCTGAGGCCCGCACCATGATGCGGCTCCGGCCGGGCGCCGAGTTCTTCTGGACCCCCAGCACCTCGAACTCGAAGCGCTCGATCTTGCCGCCCTGGAAGACGGACTTGCCATAGCCCTTCATGCCAGCCCGGATCTCCGCCACGCCCAGCGTGGCCGGCCCCTGGGAGAAAAGAGCGGTCAGAGCAGAGAACGCAATGGCGATGGCGGCCAGTTTCATGGGGCTCTCAAGCAAAAGAAGAAGCCTAACAGACGGCCCTCCATGGACCCCCTTCTGTCCATCAGGTGTCACGCCATGGATATTCGTTCCCAGCCTTGCGAGATGCAAGATGGCCAAGCGCGGGTTGGCACCTTAGGCTGGATGGATGCGGATTCTGGCGCTGGGCGATGTGGTGGGGGAACCGGGCAGGCGGCTGGTGGAGGCCTTCGTGCCGGACCTGCGCCGGGAGACGGGCGCCGACCTGGTGGTGGTGAACGGTGAGAATGCCGCCCACGGCCACGGCATCACCGACACCATCGCCCGGGAGTGGTTGGACAGCCTGGGCGTCGATGTCATCACCACGGGCAACCACTCCTTCGATGTGAAGGGCATCGAATCCTACTACCGGCTTGAACCGCGCCTCCTGCGCCCCGCCAACCATCCCCCGGACACGGCGGGCAATGGCTGGATCAAGCTTCACACGCCCTCAGGCGCCGAGGTGCTGATCATCAACCTCATGGGCCGAGTGCACATGCCCACCTGCGACTGCCCTTTCCGCTGCGTGGATTCGATCCTGCAGAAGGAACGCGCCGATCTGGTGATCGTGGACATGCACGCCGAGGCCACCAGCGAGGCCCAGGCCATGGGCTTCCACCTCGAGGGCCGCGCCGCCGCCGTGCTGGGTACCCACACCCACGTGCCCACCCTCGACGCCAAAGTGCTGGCCGGAGGCACCGCCTACGTGACGGACATCGGCATGACCGGCCCCTACGATGGCGTCATCGGCATGAGGAAGGAGGCCAGCCTGGGCCGCTTCCTGAAGGTACAGCGTCCCCGCTACGAGGTGGCTGAAGGCGATTTGCAGCTCCACGCCATCCTGGTGACCACCGAAGGCCGCAAGGCCACGGCCATCGAGCGGATCCTGCGCAGGCTCTAGCGGGAGAATCGTCTGAGCATCCGCATGTTCCGGCGGTAGGCCACGCCCCGGGTGAAATTGATGGCGATCTGGCGGGGGAACCGGGTGATTGAGCTGGCCAGGGTAATGAAGGTGCGGACGGTCTGGGCGGAGCCCCTGCCCTGGCGGCTGGCGTTGTCGTAGTAGACCATCAGGGCCTGGCGCATGGTGGCTCTGGGCAGGTTGAAGAGCCCATAGCTCTCGATGACATCGTGGTTGATGCGGCGGGTGCCATCCTGTTCGGTGACGATCAGATCCTCAGGGCGGATTTCCTGGCTCATGGCAACTCCTGGGTCAAAAGTGTATCGGCCCTGAACCGGGTTTGCTCAAGCCGTGCCAATTCCCGAGGAATCGCACAAACGATGGAGAAAGCGAAAAGCTACAAATTCTCACCGCCAAGACGCCAGGAACGCCAAGGAAAGCAGCAGCCTTCTCCTTCCAGTTCTTGGCGTCTTGGCTTCTTGGCGGTCATTTTTTCACTGGCAGCAGGCTCAGTCCTCGAGCTTGGGAAACAGGAACCCGGCCAGAGCAGCACCGATAAGAGGCGCCACCCAGAAGAGCCAGAGCTGGGACAGGGCCCAGCCGCCCACGAAGAGGGCCGGTCCCGTGCTGCGGGCCGGATTCACCGACGTGTTGGTCACCGGGATGCTGATGAGGTGGATGAGGGTCAGGCAGAGGCCGATGGCAATGGGTGCGAAGCCCGGCGCCGCCTTCTTGGCGGTGCTGCCCAGGATCACCATCAGGAAGAAGAAAGTCATGACCACCTCCGTCAGGAAGGCCGCCCCGAGGCTGTACTTGCCGGGCGAGTGCTCCCCGAAGCCGTTGCTGGCAAAGCCCCCGATGGCGGACCCATTGCCCGTGGCGATGACATAGAGGATGGCGGACGCCGCCACGGCCCCCAGCACCTGGGCGATCCAATACCCGGGCAGGTCCTTGTAGGGGAAGCGTCCACCCACCGCCAGCCCCAGGGTCACCGCGGGGTTCAGGTGGCAGCCCGAGATGGGGCCCATGGCGAACGCCATGGTCAGCACCGTGAGGCCGAAGGCGAAGCTGACACCAAGCAGGCCGATCCCCACGCCCGGAAAGGCCGCCGCCAGGACGGCGCTGCCGCAGCCGCCCAGCACCAGCCACAGGGTTCCGAAGAATTCCGCCGCAAGTCGCTTGTTCACAGGTGCCTCCTGGGAAGAAAAAGTGCATGAATTGTTTGGCCGCATCCAGTCTAGCGGCGGCCTTCAGGCTTGCAAGGGAAAGCGGCTCAGGAAAGCCGGTCCCACCCTTCTAGGTACAGGTTGAAGCGAGGATCCGTGGCAGCTTTCTCCACGACCAGGGCCCTGATCTGGGCCTCCTCGGCCTCCAGCTGCTCCGGGGTCAGGTGGCCCGAGAGGGTCATGGCCCGCAGCCAGACCAGGAAGGTGGTGAGGGCGTCGAACTGGTTGTAGCGGACGATGCCGGCGATATCTCCGGCGCGCCAGAGGTCGATGACGCTCTTGCCGTCCGTGCCCAGCTTCCCCGGGATGCCGCAGGCGGTGGCCAGCTCGTGCAGTGTGGACGAAGCCTTGCCCCAGGCCCCGGTGATCTCCCGCAAGTCGATGTGCTGGTTGCCGTAGCGGTCGAAGAAGTCCCCCGGGGCCCACTTCTCGGCGCTGCGACCCAGGCCTGGGATGGACAGGCGGTGCACCATGGCCCGCTGGACCAGGATGGGCAGGTCCGAATCCCGGGAATTGAAGCCCACCAGCTGGGGCTTCTTGTCGCCGATGGCCACCAGGAAGCGACGCAGCAGGTCGTCCTCCGCCAGCGCCTCGGGGGCCTCCGGCAGGGCGAAGAGCCGGTGCGTCACCTCGCCGTGTTTCACCGTGCGGATCACCGCCGCGATGGACACCACCCGGCAGAGGATGGTCTTCAGATAGGGCCGGGGATCGGCCTCCGTGGCCCCCCCATAGGCCCACAGGCGCTCGATGACTTCCTCATCGGGCAGGTCCCTCGGCAGGTCCAGCACGCGCCGCCCCGTGGGTGGATCCGGCACCCACTCAGCATCAAAGGCGAAGATCAGGTGGTGGGGAGGTCGCAGCATGGTCTTCCTACCTTTCCACGGCCCACTTGCCACCACCGCCGAGGGCGCAGGCCAGGACCGTCAGCAGCCGGAAGAGGCCCCTCGGATCCCCCAGGGCCCTGGCGCCGTGGATCCAGCCATGGACCAGGGGCCAGCCCAGGAGGACCGCCAGCAGACCGCCAGCCAGGAGCACCCCCAGTCCCACCAGCACCAAGGCGCCGCAGACCAGCTCTCCTAGGGCCAGACCCCAGGTGGAGGCCTGGGCCAGGGTGATGGCGCCGTGGGCGTGCCGCAGCGCCGAGAAGCCCTGCAGGGCGGCCAGGCCCCCTACGGCCAGCCGCAGCAGGAAAAGGGCCCAGTCAGTGCGGGTGCTTGAAGCGGCCATGCAGTCCCCGGAGATTCCCCATTGTAGGCAGGTGACGGATGTCGCATGCCCGGAGCGTTAGGCTTTGGGCCGGGAGGAATCCATGAACATCCAGACCATCGGTGTCATTGGCGCGGGGCAGATGGGCAACGGCATCGCCCACGTCTTCGCCCAGGCCGGCTTCAGCGTGGCCATGCAGGACGTCAGCGAGGCCTTCGCCGCGAAGGGCGTGGCCACCATCGACAAGAACCTCCAGCGGGGTGTGGACAAGGGCAAGCTGACCGCGGACGAGAAGGCCGCCGTCCTGGGCCGGATCCGCACCACCACCCGGCTGGAGGACCTCAGCACCTGCGACATCGTCATCGAGGCCGCCACCGAGAAGTGGGAGGTCAAGAAGCAGATCTTCGAGACGCTGGATGCCGTCTGCAGGCCCGGTGTCATCCTGGCCTCCAACACCAGCAGCATCTCCATCACCAAGCTGGCGGCCATCACCAAGCGCCCAGGGGCCTTCATCGGCATGCACTTCATGAACCCCGTGCCGGTCATGCAGCTCATCGAAGTCATCCGCGGCCTGGCCACGGACGACGTCACCTTTGAAGCCGTCATGGACCTCTCGAAAAAGCTGGGCAAGACGCCCATCCCCTGCAACGACTTCCCCGGCTTCGTGAGCAACCGGGTGCTGCTGCCCATGATCAATGAAGCCATCTACGCGCTCTACGAAGGTGTGGCCTCGGTGGAGAGCATCGACGGCATCATGAAGCTCGGCATGAACCACCCCATGGGCCCGCTCACCCTGGCGGACTTCATCGGCCTGGACACCTGCCTCTTCATCCTGAACGTGCTGCACGAGGGCCTGGGCGATCCCAAGTACCGGCCCTGCCCCCTGCTCATCAAATACGTCGATGCCGGCTGGCTGGGCAAGAAGTCCGGCCGCGGGTTCTACGACTACACCAAGGCCTGAACCCACCCATTCCGGTTCATACCAGCCCGGTACCAGCACGGGAGGCGCATTCCCGGGCCGGTACCGGTAGAATGTCCCTTCGAAACAATCGAGAGGAGCAGCAATGGCCACCGCCCGCGTGCGAGAAATCCTGTCCTGGTACAGCTCGGAGACTCCGGGCGTGAAGGCCAACCTGGCCCGCATCATGAACACGGGCCGCCTGGCGGGCACGGGCAAGTTCGTGATCCTGCCCGTGGATCAGGGCTTCGAGCACGGCCCCGCCCGCAGCTTTGCGCCGAATCCGGCGGGCTACGATCCCCGCTACCACGTGGAGCTGGCCATCGAGTCCGGCTGCAACGCCTACGCCGCGCCCCTGGGTTTCATCGAGCACGTGGCCTCGGACTACGCGGGCGACATCCCCCTCATCCTCAAGCTCAACAACAGCGACTGCCTGAGCAAGGGCATCGAACCCTGCAGCGCCATCACTGGCAGCGTCGAAGACGCCCTGCGCCTGGGCTGCGCCGCCATCGGCTACACCATCTACCCCGGCAGCGGCATGCGCAATGAGCAGTACGAGACCTTGCGCGAGCTGATCCTCGAGGCCAAGGCAGTGGGCCTGCCCTCCATCGTGTGGGCCTATCCCCGCGGCGCGGGCCTTTCCAAGGATGGCGAAACCGCCGTGGACGTGGCGGCCTACGCCGCCCAGATCGCCGCCCAGCTGGGCGCCCACGTCATCAAGGTGAAGCCCCCCAAGAAGCACCTGGAAGTGAAGGAGGCCGCCGCCACCTTCGAGAAGCAGGGCATCCCCATCGACACCTTGTCCGACCGCGTCAAGGAAGTGGTGCGCAGCGCCTTCAACGGTCGCCGCATCGTGATCTTCAGCGGCGGCGAGGCCAAGGGCACCGAGGATGTGCTGAAGGAAGTGGCGGAGCTGGCGGCTGGTGGCGCGTTCGGCTCCATCATGGGCCGCAACGCCTTCCAGCGGCCCAAGGCCGAGGCCATCCAGCTGCTGCACGCAGTGATGGACATTTTCGCGAAGGCGAACTGACCAACTCGGATCGCTGCGTGTTCAGAGGAATGAAAAGCGGCGCGCAAGCGCCGCTTTTCATTGGATCAGGGTGGACAAACCGGATGCCGTCGAGGTATAGGTCGAAAGCTAGAAATCGTCCATCCTCCGCCCCCCCCGGACCAACAGGTACCCCATGCCTCACCTGCAACTGAAGCCCTGGCTGATGTGCCTCTTCCTGGCCCTAGGCCAGAGCCTGCTGGCCCAACCGGTCCCATCGGGGCGAACCTTCACGGCGGAGAAAGGGGCCGCAGACCAGTGGTCCCACCTTGCTGTGACCATTGGCAACCTCGCCGACCTGAAAACCACGGACCGGCAGGGCTGGCGGAACAATGGCACCAGCTTCAGCTCGAAGGCCGCCGGTGGAGGAGTCGTACCCGTATCCATCAGCCTCACCGGCAAGAAGGGGGTTTCCTATGCGGACTACACCTTCAAGGTCACGGCCTCAGCCTCCGGAGCCGGCGGCACCCTGCTGCAGCAAACGGGTACGCTCAGCAAAGATGGCGGAAACCGGACTTTCTCCTGCACTTGGGATCCAGTCAAGAACCCTGGGTCCCTGAACGTCCGGGTTGAGATCACCGGCGGCAACCCCGATTTCTTCACTTATTTTGTTTCCGGCTCTGTAGACGCCCCGCCCAAACCAGCCGCGCCGACCGCGCCCCCGCCCCAGCCTCCCAAACCGGTTATGGCCACGCCGGCACCCGCGCCTTTGCCTCCACAGGCTACAACCCCCAAGGAGGAAGTGGACATCCACCTGACCTTCCCGAACGGCAAGAGCCGCAAGGTCTTCACCGCCGGATGGACCTTCGGCGCGACGGCCATCCTGACTTCTGGATCACAGAAGACGGACATCTCATCGCAGGTGCGCTGGACCGGAACCGGCACTTTCAGCCCCGAAGTTGGCAGTATCAGCCACCCCACTTTCCAGGGCGAAGGCAGGAACACCATCACCCTCACCGTCACCGTCCATGGGAAGTCGTACACTCACAACTTCTCAGGAGATGCGGTCGATCCCAGGCGCTATGCGGCGGTCGGGGATGCGGTCCACTGCCCCGCGGACGCCCACGGCTGTCCTTCATGCCCCCACGCGGTGACGGGGTCGATCCGGACCGGAAGCTCGACCGTTCTGATCGGCGGCCGACCCGCCGCCCGCGTGGGCGATGGCGGTGTTCATGCCTCCTGCTGCGGACCCAATACCTTCACCATCACATCCGGGGATCCCGATCTGCTCATCGACGGAAAACCTGCGGCCCGCAAGGGGGACAAGACCAAGCACTGCGGAGGCGTAGGCACCATCGTGGTCTCCGGCACTGGCATGGTGCCTCCCAGGCTTCATTAGGCAACTCCACCGCAGGTTTCCAGCGAGCCGAGTTGTACGGCGCCGAGCGGACTCGTCATCAGTCGAACTTGTGGTCCAGCTCGGATTGCCGGGTGCTGGCCAGGTGGTTGATCTCCTTGGCGAAATCGGGGTTCTGCGCGAGTACGGCGCGGAAGTGCGAGGCGGGCAACACGAATAGCCGGCTCACCTCGTCACAGGCCACAGTGGCGTTGCGCGGCGCCTCGTGCAGCAGGGCCATCTCGCCAAAACAGTCTCCGGGGCCCAAGGTGGCAACTTTCTTCGAAAGTGAAAACCTCCCCTTCCTGACGGCAACGGTCAGGCTGCCCTTCTGAACCACAAAGAACGTGTCGCCAACTTCCCCTTGCACACAGACCTTTTCGCCACGCTCACATTCGAAAAGCTGGAGGCCCTCCAGGATCCGCTCCAGCATTGCCATGTTCATGGACCCGAAGAAATTCAGTCCCCGCACGATCTTGGAGAACTGGACCGTATCCGCAGGCGTGAGGGAGAGGCGCTTCATCCTGGGCCCTTTGATCTGGCCTAAGGGGCCATGGTAGGACTGGACCTGAGCATTCTCAAGCCCTTAAGCCACCTCTGGCGCTGCCAGTTGGTACAGTGCCCTTCAGGTCACTTCTTCAGCCACTGATCCAGCCAGCCGAGCACGGTCTCATGCCACTGGATGGAATTGGCTGGCCGGATCACCCAGTGGTTCTCGTCGGGGAAGAGCAGCAGCTTGGAGGGGATGCCCTTGCGCTGCAGGGCCGTGAAAGTGGACAGGCCCTGGGAGTAGGCGATGCGATAGTCCTTCATGCCGTGGACCACCAGCATGGGCGTCTTCCAGTTCTTCACGAACTCGATGGGGTTGGGCTTGGTATACCCGGCTGGGTTCTCCCAGGGCAGGCCCAGGTGCTCCCACTCGGGGAACCACAGTTCCTCGGTGTCGAAATAGGCCATCCGCTCGTCCAGGTTGCCGTCGTGGCAGACCAGGCACTTGAAGCGGTCCGTGTGTCCGGCGATCCAGTTGATCATGTAGCCCCCGTAGGAGGCGCCCAGGGCCCCCACGCGGTCCTTGTCCAGGAAGGGATGCTTCGCCAACACAAAGTCCAGGCCTTTCATGAGGTCTTCGAAAGGCGCGCCACCCCAGTCGTTGCGGATGGCGTCCGTGAAGGCCTGCCCATAGCTGGTGGAGCCGTGGAAATCGATCATGACGACGGCGTAGCCCGCGCCGGCGTAGGCCTGGGGGTTCCAGCGGTAGTGGAAGTCGTTCCCGAAGACACCCTGGGGCCCACCATGGATCAGCATGGCCACGGGGTATTTCTTGGCGGGATCGAAGTCCACAGGTTGGACGAGGTAGCCATGCACCAGGTCGCCCTTGGCGCCCTTGAAGGTGAAGCGCTCCGGCTGACCAAACCGCGCCGCAGCCACCTGGGCATCGTTGAAGAGGGTGACACGGCGGCGGTCCATGCCGTCCGGGCCCACGGTGTAGAACTCGGTGGGGCCCAGCAGGGAGTTCATGCCGTAGAGGAGCCGCCCATCCGGGGCGACCTGGATCCCGTCCAGGGTGCCTTCGCCCACCAGCAGCCGCGCCTGGTGGGAGGCCGGGTCCACGGCGAAGAGGGCGTTCTGCCCGAGGTGCTCCGCCAGGCAGTAGAGGACCTTGCCATCCGCGGACCAGGCCAGGGAGCTGGGGGAGCGGTCTCCCCGGGGCGAATCGTCGGCGCGCAGGGTGAATTTCTGCTCCTGGCCGCTGGTCCAGTCCCGCAGCACGATCTCAAAGCGGTCGGCCTCGAAGCCGGGCCGGCTCATGGCCAGGTAGGCCAGGGTCTTCCCGTCCGGGGAGAACCTGGGCTGAGCGTCTGCGGCGGGATTCGTGGTGATCCGCCGGGGGGCCACGGATCCGTCCAGGGGCACCCTGAAGAGGTCGAAGTTGGTGGACCAGGCCTCGGCGGACTTCTCCGTGCCCATCTCCTTGGCGGAGAACACGACCGTCTTCTGGTCGGGCGTCACCGCGAAGTCCTCGCTGCCGCCAAAGGGCTTGGTGGGACAGTCCGAGTCCATCCTGGGCATCAGATCCCGGGCCTGGCCACTGGCCAGATCGTAGGTGAAGACATGGTTGCGGGTCCCGTCGTTCCAGGTGTCCCAATGGCGGACGAAGAGGCGGTCGAACAGCATACCGGAGGCCTTGGACTTCTCCTTCTCCTCCAGGATCCGCTTGGTCTCTTCAGGTGTCTTCCCAGGGACGACGGCCATGGACAGGAGCAGGGTCTTCCCTTCCTGAGCCACCTCCAGGGCGCCGACCTCCAGCGGCAGCCGGGTCACCTGCCGGGCGTCGCCTCCGTTGGAATCCAGGTCCAGCCGCCAAACCTGGTCGTTGCCCGAGCGGGCGGAAACGAAATAGAGCGCCTGGGGTCCGGCCCAGCGCGCCTGACTGCTGCTGGCTTCAGCGGAGGTCAGCTGCTTCACCCAGGAGCCGTCCACTGCCGCCAGATAGATCTCCGAGTGGGACCGGTTCTTCTCCAGATCAGGAATGCTCACGGTGAAGGCGACCCGCTTCCCGTCCGGGGACAGGCGGGGGTCGGCGAGGCGCTTCATGGCCACCATGTCGCGCACGGAAAACGGGTGGGTCCCCCCGGCCTGGATCGAGGCGATCCCGAGGCTGCTGATGAGTACGCTGGCCAGCACGTGCCGCATGCCAATCTCCTTGAACCGGCGCTCCGGGAGAGGTCCTGCCTGGCTCTTTCCCCGGAGCCCAACCAGTCATAACAGACAGGGGCAGCAGGGATTTTCAACCATCCGTGCCCCGTTTTTATCGGTCTGTCAGGTCACTGGTCCCAGCCCCGGTGCTCCAGCCGGAACCGCGCCCGCAGCCGCCTGCGGTCGCCGGGGAAGACATCCGCCTTGCGGGCCTGCTCCTCGGCCTGGGCCAGGGCCGTCTTCAGGCTCTCGGCCCTCCTGCGCAGATCGGCCAGCCGATTTTCGAACCCCGGGAAGGGTTTCCCCTGCAGGGCGCCATCCTCCCACAGGGCATAGAAGGAACGATCGAAGGGGCCCCGGACTTTGCCATCCCAGTGCCGCTCCAGAAAGCCCTTCATGGATGAATCCAGCTGATCTGCCATCCGGGAAAGCTGGAGGAGGGCCTCCTCATAGCGCTGCGTCCAGGCGGCGCGGACCCGGTCGACTTCGCCCGTCCCCTCGGGCCTGGCCGGTTTCAGGGGCCGAGCCTCGAAGCCAGCCTTGGGCTGAGGCTCCCCGTCCTGGATCCACGCCGCCAGTTCCTGGCCATTCCTGAAGGTCCCGACCTTCCTGCGCAGTTCCTTTCCCTTCGCATCCAGGAGGAGCATGGTCGGAAAGGCATTCACACGGAACCTCTCCATGGTCTCCCTGCCCCCGGGGAGGTCCCTGTGGTCCTTCGACTGGACCATCAGCGAAGCGGGCACCACGCGGCCCAGCGCCGCAGTGGCCTCGGGCGTGGGGAAGATGTTCTTCTTCAGGTACTGGCAGGGCCCGCACCACTCCGTCCAGACATCCACGAAGACCAGCTGGTGCTCGGCTTGGGCCCGGCGCAGGGCGCTGTCCAGGTCGTGCTCCCACCTGGGCTCAGCCAGGGCCAGACAGGGGAAGGCAAGTAGCAGGAGGGCGATGGGAACCTTCATCGGGACTCCTTGGGCGTCTGCAGCTCCTGACTATTTCGGAGGATGCTCGAGAAAGCTTAACCCCGGGCACTTCTCCGCCGTGGTCCGCCGCTGCCAGTCGTTCTCGAAGAGGATGGCGGGGTTGCCCTCCACGTCCTCCACCAGCTCGCCCCAGAACTTGCTGGGCTCGGGCCAGCCGCCCGTGATCCAGCGGGCCATCTGGAAGCCCCGGGGTTCCAGCAGCACGGGGCTCGCATACTCCTCCTTGAGGCGGTGCTGGAGCACCTCGAACTGCAGGCGGCCGATGGCGCCGAGGATGGGCAGGGGCGCCCCGCCCTTGGGCCAGAAGACCTGCACCACACCCTCTTCCGCGATCTGGCTGAGGCCCTTCAGAAAACCCTTGCGGGCGCCGGGATCCGCCAGGCGCACGGAGGCGAACTGCTCCGGGGCGAAGCGGGGCACGGCGTGGAACTCCACTGGACCGCTGGCGCTGAGTACATCGCCGATGCGGAAGAGGCCGGGGTTGATGAGGCCCAGGATGTCACCGGGATAGGCCTCGTCCACGATCTGCCGCTCGCGGCCGAAGAACATGTGCGGATAGTTCAGCTTGATGGATTTCTTCTCGCGCACGTGGAGGGCGTCCATGCCCCGCTCGAAGCGGCCGGACACGATGCGGGCGAAGGCCACCCGGTCCCGGTGGGCCTTGTTCATGTTGGCCTGCACCTTGAACACGAAGGCTGTGAAGGGCTGCTCCGGCGCGATCTCGCCGCCATTCATGAGGGGCCGGGCGCCGGGCGCCGGAGCCAGCTCCAGGAATTCCTCCAGGAATTCGGCCACACCGAAATTGTTCACGGCGGAACCGAAGAACATGGGCGACTGCTCGCCCCGCAGGAAGGCCTCCCGGTCGAAGGGCGGCAGGACGTGGTTCATGAGGTCCATGTCGTCCTTGAGTTGCTGCAGTTCCGCAGGCGTGAGCAGGGCGATGATCTCCGGATCGTCCAGCCCACCCTTCCCGGCCACCCGGGCCTTGCGGCCCGCCTTGGCCCGCTCGAAGACCTGGATCTGGCCGGTGGCGCGGACGTAGACGCCCTTGAAGTCCGTGCCTGAGCCGATGGGCCAGGTCATGGGCACGGCGTGCAGCCCGAAGAGCTCCTCCACCTCGTCGATGAGCTCCACCGGATCCCGGCCCGGCCGGTCCAGCTTGTTCACGAAGGTGAAGATGGGCAGCTTCCGCTCGCTGGCCACTCGGAACAGCTTCTTGGTCTGCTCTTCCACGCCCTTGGCGCAGTCCAGGAGCATGACCACGCTGTCCGCGGCCGTGAGGGCCCGGTAGGTGTCCTCGCTGAAGTCCTGGTGGCCCGGAGTATCCAGCAGGTTGATGGCCTTGCCCAAGTACTCGAACTGCATGGCGGCCGAGGTGACGCTAATGCCCCGCTCCTGCTCGATGCTCATCCAGTCCGAGTGGGCCGCCGCCCCGCCCTCCCGGGCCTTCACGCTGCCCGCCCGGTCGATGGCCCCGCCGTAGAGCAGCAGCTTCTCCGTCAGTGTCGTCTTGCCGGCATCGGGATGGCTGATGATGGCGAAGGTTCGCCGCCGCTGGATTTCTTCACCGAGGGTCATGGGGTTCCGGACATAGAAAGGCGCGGCAGTGTTTGGCCGCGCCCCTCCATTGTCCCGGGTCCGGGCCTGAGACTCAAGCCCGGGCCGCCATGCGTCGCTGGATCTCGGCGTCATCCACATCCTCGATGTGGGTGGCGATCCACCAGTTGTTGCCCCAGGGATCCTGCACCCCGGCGTTGCGGTCGCCGTAGAACTGGTCCGCGGGTTCCAGCGTGGAGATTCCGCCGGCCGCCAGGGCGGCCTGGTAGGTGGCATCCGTGTCTGCCACGTAGAGGTAGAACCCGGATGGCATGGGTTTCCATGGATCCTTGGCCTGGGCCATCATCAGCATGGAATCGCCGATCCGGACCTCCGCGTTGGCGATGGTGCCGTCTGGACGGAGGACCCGGCTCTTCTCCACCGCCCCGAAGGCCTTTTCGATGAAGGCCAGAAATGCCAGGCCATTGGGCACGACCAGATAGGGCGTGATGGTGTGGTAACCCGGCGGGACAGGCTCGATCATGGTGGTGGCCTCCAGTCTTGTTGCCTCTCCAGAGGCTACCTCAATCCCAGTGCCTGATGCGTGGCCAGATCTCCTTCAGGGGAGTCCGGAGACCCCGGCAGAGGTAGATGGGGTGGTTCTCGAAGGCCATGCCCCAGGGGTGGTCGTGACGGCCCGCCACGATCACGGATTCAAAGGCCCGGTCGAGTCCGTCCCGGCCGCAGCCCAGGCAGATGAAGGTGTCGAATTCGACCGCTGGCGGGCCCCAGAAGGAGTGGGCCTGGTGGGCGCAGACGGCCGCGGGCAGCCCGAGCCGCAGACCGAACTGGTTGATGGCCCCGGCTTCGCCGTAGTTCTCGGCGAAGATGGCCGTGCGCCGGCGCTCCTCTGGTGTCAGGGAGAGATAGATGGCCGCGGTCTCCTCCGCCAGTTCGGGCCAGCCGAACTGGTCACTAAGCCGCTGTTCCAGTGGGGCGTCGTGGGCCACCTCGGTCCGGCTGGCCTTGATGCCCAGCGCCCCCTGGTAAGCCAGCAGCCTCTGCGGTGACAGGATGGGCAGGATCGCGGGAATGAGGAGAAGGGTGAGGACAGCCACCAGGGTGGTCAGTGCCCCCTTGGCCCAGGCTCGGCCTCGGCCCAAGGACCCGGACTCCAGGTAGTCCTCGATGGCCACAGCCCCAGCGGCGAACAGCATGGGATAGATGGCGGCCAGGTAGTAGGCCTTGGCATGCAGGGCGATCATGGCGGCCAGCAGGAGCAGGTAGAACCAGGCCAGCACCCGCAGCCAGACCCGGCGGAACAGGAAGACCAGCCCGGCCCCCCACAAGGGCAGGAGCAGGGGATTCAGCATGACGATCTGTTCCCGGATGAAGGCCAGGGGTCCCAGCTCCACGTTCTTGCCCAGCCGGCGGATATTGGCCATGTCCTCCAGCAGTGGGAAGTGGTTCTGAATCTGCCAGAAGAGCGCGGGCAGGAAGATGAGCACCGCCAGGGCCGCGCCGCCCCAGAAGGCAGCCCGGCGGTAGGCGTCTCGGAGGGGCGTAAGGGCCAGGGCCACCAGGAAGCAGGCCAGCACCAGCAGCATGGTGTACTTCATCTGGAGACCCAGCCCGGCCACCAGGCCGAAGGCCAGCCACAGCCGCGTATCCCGGGTCCGGGCGATGCGGATGGCCAGCCAGACGCAGCCCATCCAGAACAGGGGTTCGTACGAGCCCACGCACAGGATGCTGTCCATGCCGAGGAAGATGGGCGTACTCAGCACGCAGAGGCCCGCCAGCCCCTGGGCGAACCGGTTGCCGCCCATCTCCCAGGCCAGCAGGGAGGAAGAGAACACCGTGGCGGCGCCCCCGATGGCCGCCAGGATCCGGACCACTGGCAGGGATCCCCCCATGAGCAGGGCCGCCTTGAAGATCCACACGATCCCGGGGGCATCGTCCACGTACCCCCACTGGGGGTGCCGGGCACAGTCCAGGAAGTAGAGCTCGTCGCGGAAGAATCCGTAAGAACCGCTGGTGAGGCCGTGGACCAGCAGCTTCAGGGCCACCAGCAGCAGGACCGGAAGCCAGGCGAAGCCGAGGCGTGCGGGAGGTCGTTCCAAGGGGGTCTCCGCCATGATGACCCAGGTTAGAGCCAATAGGCCGGGTGCGGGGGGTTGTCTGACGACAGCAGGAGCCCTCCATCCGGGTTACCCGAGGGTCGGTCCAGGGCCGCCGACCCGGACCCCTCCACCAGGGCTGTCTGGACCTGGCCGGAGCGCCCATCCAGGTAGAACAAGGGCCCCTCCTGGGAGGGGCCCCGTCTGATCAGGTCTTGACTGTCACTGGGACTAGTTCTCTTCCTTGAGTACCGGGATGCGCATGCCGTAGAAGGAGCGCCACACGAAGACCGCGGAGACGATGAAGAACACCAGGGCCCAGATGTGGGCGGTGACCGGGTTCAGCTCGATGGCCAGTTCCACGGCCAGGAGGCCGAAGAGGGTGGTGAACTTGATGACCGGATTCAGGGCCACCGAGGAGGTGTCCTTGAAGGGATCGCCCACGGTGTCGCCCACGACGCAGGCATCGTGAAGGGCCGTGCCCTTGGCCTTCAGCTCGGTCTCCACGAGCTTCTTCGCGTTGTCCCAGGCGCCGCCGGCATTGGCCATGAAGATGGCCTGGTAGAGCCCGAAGACGGCGATGGAGATCAGGTAGCCGATGAAGAAGAAGTGGTTCGCGCAGGCGAAGGCGAGGGTGGAGAAGAACACCGCCAGGAAGATGTTGAACATGCCCTTCTGGGCGTACTGGGTGCAGATCTCCACGACCTTCTTGGAGTCCTCCACGGAGGCCTTGGTGGCGCCCGAGTCGAGGTTGATGTTCTGCTTGATGAATTCCACCGCCCGGTAGGCGCCGGTGGCCACGGCCTGGCAGGCCGCGCCGGAGAACCAGAAGATGATGGCGCCGCCGGTGATGATGCCCAGCAGGAAGAGGGGATTGATGATGGACAGGCCCTCGACCACCTTGGCCACACCGAACTTGCCGTTCAGCAGCTGGATGATGGAGAAGATCAGGGTGGTGGCGCCCACGACCGCAGTGCCGATGAGCACGGGCTTGGCAGTGGCCTTGAAGGTGTTGCCGGCGCCGTCGTTTTCCTCGAGATACATCTTGCCGTTCTCGAAATCAGGATCGAAGCCGAAGTCCTTCTTGATCTCGGCGGCGATGCCGGGGATCTCTTCGATGGTGGAGAGCTCGTAGACGGATTGGGCGTTGTCCGTCACGGGGCCGTAGGAATCCACCGCGATGGTCACGGGGCCCATGCCCAGGAAGCCGAAGGCCACGAGACCGAAGGAGAAGATGGCGGGGGCGGCCATGAAGCCGGCCAGACCGAAGGTGGACACGTAGTAGGCGGCGCCCATGAGGGCGACGATGGTGAGGCCCATCCAGTAGGCGGAGAAATAGCCCGCCACCAGGCCGGAGATGATGTTGAGGGAGGCGCCGCCCTCCTTGGAGGCCGTGACCACCTCGCGGACGTGGCCGGAGTTGGTGGAAGTGAAGGCCTTCACCAGCTCAGGAATCAGGGCGCCCGCCAGGGTGCCGCAGGTGATGATGGTGGAGAGCTTGCACCACAGGTGCGCAGGCAGGTTGCCGATGAGCAGGTAGGACAGGACGTAGGTCACCACGATCGAGAGGATCGAAGTCAGCCAGACCAGGGTGGTGAGCGGGGTCTCGAAGTCGAACTTCAGGGAGGTCCCGAACTTGGCCTTCGACCAGAGGCCGTTGATCCAGTAGGAGGCCGCGGACGTCACGACCATGCCCACGCGCATGACGAAGATCCACACGAGCAGCGCCACCTGGATGGTGGGCTGGGGGACCGCCAGCAGAATGAAGGTGATGAGGGCCACGCCGGTGACACCGTAGGTCTCGAAGCCATCCGCCGTGGGGCCCACGGAGTCGCCCGCATTGTCGCCCACGCAATCGGCGATGACACCGGGGTTGCGCGCATCGTCTTCCTTGATCTTGAAGACGATCTTCATGAGGTCGGAGCCGATGTCGGCGATCTTGGTGAAGATGCCGCCCGCGATGCGGAGGGCCGCGGCACCCAGGGACTCGCCGATGGCGAAGCCGATGAAGCACGGTCCGGCAGCATCACCGGGGATGAAGAGCAGGATGGCGAGCATGAGGAACAGCTCGACGGAGATGAGCAGCATGCCGATGGACATGCCCGACTTGAGGGGGATCTCCATGGTCGGGTAGGGCTTGCCGCCGAGGCTGGCAAAGGCCGTGCGGGAGTTGGCAAACGTATTGATGCGGATGCCGAACCAGGCCACGGCCACGGAGCCCAGGATGCCGATGATCGAGAAGAGCAGGACCACGATCACCTGGCCCCAGCCCATGGGGTTGTGCGACAGGTACTTGAAATAGGCGATCATGATGACCGCGATGAAGGCCCAGAGGACCGAGATGAACTTGATCTGCGTGACCAGGTAGGTCTTGCAGGTCTCGTAGATCAGCTCGGAGATCTCCAACATCGACTTGTGGACGGGGAGGCCCCGGATCTGGGTGTACTGCACGAGTCCGAAGAGGACGCCAAGCACGCAGATGAAGAGCCCGATGAGCAGCAGGTTGTGCCCGGTCATGCCAAGGAAGCTCCCCCCGAGAACCGGGATCTTCAACTCAGCTTCGCTGGCCATGGCCGGACTGGCGCAGGCAAAGGCGAGAAGCGCCGCAAAGGCCCCTTTCGCGAATCGGCTTGACGCCAGAGCGCCAGACAGACGTTTCAACATCTCCATGGTGTTCCTCCAAATGGGTTCAGAAAGGGACTAGGAAAGGGCGGAAGCGAGTGGATGCCGCACGGTTCTGGATGGCCTGTGTCAATAACGAGACAGTGCCCTACCCTGGGGGGTGCACCACCGAATGATCTCATGTCGGATCGTGTGCGATCTTAGCGCGGAAAGGCCTTTTGTCGCAAGCCCAGAGGCTCTTTGCAGGGGGTGGCTGGTCTGACCACCGAACGGCTTCCACAGTGTGACCAAGGTCCAGCCCTAGAGGCTTGGGATTCACGACTGCGCGGAAGATAATCGGGTCACACTCGACGGTGATCCACGCTCATCTCAATACCTGTCTGCGGGATCCCTGTTCAAACCCCTTACGCCTTTTCAAGGAGTCCACCTATGTCCGTCGCTGAACAGAGCATCGCGGGCGCGGAAGCACGCGGCCACGGCTTCCTGGCGTCCTCGGTCGGCCGCAAGGTCATCATGGCCGCCACCGGCATCGTGCTTTTCGGGTTCGTCACCGTCCATATGATCGGCAACACCCAGGCCTACCTTGGCGCTGAAGGTTTCAATGGCTACGCCAAGTTCCTGCACACCATGCTCCATGGCGCCGGCATCTGGATTTTCCGTGCCGTGCTGATTTCGGCCGCGGGCCTGCATGTGTGGGCCGCAACGACGCTCACCATGGACAACCTGGCGGCCCGCCCCGTGGGCTACCGGGCCCAGCAGAACGTCGCCTCCACCTGGGCCTCCCGCACCATGCGCTGGAGCGGGGTGATCCTGGCGGCCTTCATAGTCTACCACCTGCTCCACCTCACCACTGGCACTGTCCACCCGAACTTCGACCACACGAATCCCTACGCGAATTTCGTGTCCGGCTTCAAGGTTCCCGCCGTCGCGGGGTTCTACATCGTCGCCCAGCTCTGCCTGGGCCTGCACATGTGGCACGGTGTCTGGAGCTTCAGCCAGTCCCTGGGCCTGTCGCACCCCCGCTATGACGGTCTGCGGCGGGGCTTCGCCTATGGTCTGACTTTCCTCGTGGTCGGCGTGAACATCACCTACCCCATTGCCGTCCTCACCGGTTTCATCCACTGACCCTGCAGGAGAGCCATCCATGGAACTCAATTCCCGAATCCCTGACGGCCCGATCGAGAAGAAGTGGGACAACCACAAGTTTGATCTCAAGCTCGTAAATCCGGCCAACAAGCGCAAGTACAAAGTGCTGGTGGTGGGCTCCGGCCTGGCCGGCGGCGCTGCTGCAGCCTCCCTGGCCGAGCTCGGCTACGAGGTGGAGTGCTTCTGCTACCAGGACAGCCCCCGCCGCGCCCACTCCATCGCGGCCCAGGGCGGCATCAACGCCGCCAAGAACTACCACAACGACGGCGACAGCGTCCGTCGCCTCTTCTACGACACGGTCAAGGGCGGCGACTTCCGGGCCCGCGAGGCCAACGTGCATCGCCTGGCCGAGGTCAGCAACAACATCATCGACCAGTGCGTAGGCCAGGGTGTGCCTTTCGCCCGGGAGTACGGCGGCCTGCTGGACAACCGCTCCTTCGGCGGCGCCCAGGTGAGCCGCACCTTCTACGCCCGGGGGCAGACCGGCCAGCAGCTGCTGCTGGGCGCCTACCAGGCCCTCCAGCGACAAGTGGGCCTCGGCACCGTGAAGATGTTCGCCCGCCACGAGATGCATGAGCTGATCGTGGTGGACGGCGTGGCCAAGGGCATCGTCACCCGCGACATGGTCACGGGCGAGATCAAGTCCCACCTGGCCGATGCGGTCTGCCTCGCGACCGGCGGCTACGGCAACACCATGTATCTGGCCACCTACGCCAAGGGCTGCAACGGCACCGCCATCTGGCGTGCCCACAAGAAGGGCGCGGCCTTCGCCAACCCCTGCTTCACCCAGATCCACCCCACCTGCATCCCCGTCACGGGCGACCACCAGAGCAAGCTCACGCTCATGTCGGAATCGCTGCGGAACGATGGCCGCATCTGGGTGCCCAAGAAGAAGGAAGACTGCGGCAAGCCGGCCAGCCAGATCCCCGAGGACGACCGCGACTACTACCTGGAGCGGAAGTACCCCTCTTACGGCAACCTGGCCCCCCGCGACATCGCGAGCCGCGCCGCCAAGCAGGTCTGCGATGACGGCCGCGGCATCGGCGAGACCGGCCTGGGTGTCTACCTGGACTTCGACGCGGCCATCAAGCGGCTGGGCGCCAACAAGATCGAAGAGAAATACGGCAACCTCTTCGAGATGTATGAGCGCATCACGGACGAGAACCCCTACAAGACGCCCATGCGCATCTTCCCCGCCACGCACTACACCATGGGCGGGCTCTGGGTGGACTACAACCTGATGAGCACCATCCCCGGCCTCTTCGTGCTCGGGGAAGCCAACTTCTCCGACCACGGCGCCAACCGCCTGGGCGCCTCGGCGCTCATGCAGGGCCTGGCCGACGGCTACTTCGTGATCCCCTACACCATCGGGGGCTACCTGGCGGGTATCAAGCCCGGCTCCCGCATCAAGGCCGAGGATCCCGCGGTGAAGGCCGCCGAGCAGTACGTCTCGGATCGCGTCGCGAAGCTCTTCGCCATCAACGGCAAGGAGACCCCCACCCACTTCCACCGGGAGCTGGGCAAGGTCATGTGGGAGTTCTGTGGCATGGGCCGCAATGAGGCCGGCCTCAAGAAGGCCCTGCAGCTCATTCCCCAGATCCGCGAGGAATTCTGGAAGAACCTCCGCATCCCCGGCAGCGGCGCCGATGTGAACCAGTCCCTCGAGCTGGCCGGCCGGGTGGCCGACTTCCTGGAAATTGGCGAGCTGATGTGCCTGGATGCCCTTGAGCGCCGCGAATCCTGCGGTGGCCACTTCCGCGAGGAATGGCAGACCGAAGAGGGTGAGGCCCTCCGCGATGACGAGAATTTCTGCCACGTCGCCGCCTGGGAACACAAGGGCGAGGGTCAGACGCCGGTCCGGCATGTCGAGCCCCTCTCCTTCGAGAACGTCCACCTCGCGACCCGCAGCTACAAGTGAGGAGCTGATCCATGGCCAAGCACTTCAATCTCACCCTCCACGTGTGGCGGCAGAAGAATGCCAAATGCGACGGCAAGTTCGTCGAATACCCCGCCGAGAACATCAGCCCCGACATGTCCTTCCTGGAGATGCTCGACGTCGTGAACGAAGGCCTCATCCGCAAGGGTGAGGAACCCATCGCCTTCGACCACGACTGCCGCGAAGGCATCTGCGGCACCTGCGGCATGGTCGTCAACGGCCGTCCCCACGGGCCCAAGGAGCGCACCACCACCTGCCAGCTGCACATGCGCAGCTTCAAGGACGGTGACAACATCACGCTCGAACCCTGGCGTGCGGAAGCCTTCCCCGTGCTGAAGGACCTGATGGTGGACCGCGGGGCCTTCGACCGCATCATCGCCGCCGGTGGCTTCATCAGCGCCCCCACGGGCAGCCCGCAGGACGCCAACGCCCTGCCCATCCCCAAGGAGAACGCCGACCTGGCCATGGACGCGGCCGCCTGCATCGGCTGCGCCGCCTGCGTGGCCGCCTGCCCCAACGCCAGCGCCATGCTCTTCGTCTCCGCGAAGATCAGCCAGCTGGCCCTGCTGCCCCAGGGTCAGCCGGAACGCTACCTCCGCGTCCGCGACATGATCGCCCAGATGGATGCCGAGGAGTTCGGCACCTGCACCAACCACGGCGAGTGCGAAACCGCCTGCCCCAAGGGGATCAAGATGGAGAACATCGCCCGCATGAACCGCGACTTCATCAAGGCCAGCCTCACCTACCGTCCCGCCACCATCGGCGGTGGCGCGGGCTGATCCCATTCCATTCCGGCAAAATGCCCGGCCTCCGCCGGGCATTTTGCTGTATGAAGGGAGCGGGGGAGGATTCCATGCCCGAAGGTCCCGAAATCGAAACCGACAAGCTCCATGAGGCCATCCAGGAGGAGATGGAAAGGGAGGGCGGCGACTTCCTGAGGCAGATCGCCCTGACGACCGCCGTGCTAGCCGCCTTCGCCGCGGTGGCGGCCCTGAAGGCCGGCGCTACGGTGAACGTGGCGCTGCTGCTGAAGACCGATTCCACGCGGCTCCAGGCCCAGGCTTCGGACCAGTGGGCCTACTACCAGGCCAAGGGCCTGAAGGCCGCCGTCCAGGAGGCCACGGCCGCCAGCTGGGAGGCTGCGGGCAAGCCGGTCCCCGACCGGCTGCGGGAGCAGGCCAAGCGGTACGCAGAGGAGCAGGCGGAAATCAAGAAGGCCGCCCAGGAGAAGGAGAAGGAGCGGGACGAGAAATCCTCCGAGGCGGACCACTTGCTGCACGACCACCACCGCTTCGCCAACGCCGTGGCGCTGTTCCAGGTCTCCATTGCCCTGGGTGCCATGGCGGCCCTCACGAAGAACCGCGCCGTGTGGTGGGGGTCCATGCTCGTGGGACTAGCAGGGATTCCCCTCTTCATCCTTGCCTTCCTCGGCTGAGGACCTGCGCCGGCAAGCAGTCAGGCCTCCTCCGCGACTCCACTCCGCCTATTCCTGGATCGATTGCTCCAGCATGGCCTTGAACAGGTCCCGCTGAATGGGCTTGGATAGGTAGGCGTCCATGCCCGCCTCCAGGCAGATCTCTTCATCGCCTTTCATGGCGTTGGCCGTCATGGCCACGATGAAGGTATGCCCGCCGGACGCGACTTCCAGTTCCCGGATCCGGCGCGTGGCCTGGAGACCGTCCATCTCCGGCATCTGGACGTCCATGAGCACCAGGTCGAAGAGCTCGCTCTGCCAGAGCGCAATCGCCTCGATGCCGTGGGTAGCCAGGGTGACCCGGTGGCCCTCCCGTTCCAGCAGCCTCAGGGCCAGTTTCTGGTTCACAGGGTTGTCCTCGGCCAGCAGGATCTTCAGGACCCGCTGCCCCTCCTTGACCTGATGCCGGGTGACTACGGCTTGGACCTGCCCGTGCCCCTCTCGATGCACCAGCACCGTGCGGATCACCCCCAGGACTTCCTCCCTAGAGCTGGGCTTGCTCAGGTAGCCATCGACCTTCAGTTCCCGGCAGACACCGATATCCCCGGGAATGCCCACGCTCGGCATCAGGATGATCCGCGTGTCCTGCCAGCGGGGGTTGGCCCGGATCTGGGTCGCCAGTTCCCACATGTCCTCTCCGGGAATCCGGAGGTCGATGAGCGCCAGGTCAGGTGGATCCTCACGGAAGGCCGCCAGTGCCCCGACCTGGGAGCCTGCTTCCCGCACCGTCAGGCCCCAGGCCAGCAGATCCCTGCGCATGACCCTGCGGAACGAGGGGCTGTCGTCCACCACCAGGACGGACCGACCTGCCAGGGATTTCAGCGGAGCCAATTCGATGGAAGGCCTGGGTTCACCCTGTTGAAGGGTCACCAGGACGTGGAACACGGAGCCCTGTCCAGGTTCGCTATCCACCCAGAGGCGCCCTCCCATCAGCTCGACCAGCTGACGGGTGATGGTGAGGCCCAGGCCCGTGCCGCCGAATCGCCGGGCGTGGGAGCCGTCAGCCTGGACAAAGGGGTGGAAGATGCTCTCCCGGGCCTCGGGGTGGATCCCGATGCCCGTGTCGGACACCTGCAGGTGGATCTCGAGATCGGGGCCCAGGCTCTGCGCCACGGAGACCCGGACCGTGATCTCCCCCTGCGCCGTGAACTTGACCGCGTTCCCCACCAGGTTGATCAGGATCTGGCGGAACCGCCCTGGATCGCCCAAAAAGGCGTCCGGAACCTCAGGAGGCAGGTCCGCAATGAGTTCCAGCCCCTTCTCGTGCGCCCGGAGCGCGAGGGTCTGGAAGGTTTCATCCACGATCCCCCGGAGGTGGAAGGGGACGCGTTCCAGTTCGATCCTGCCCGCCTCGATCTTGGAGAAGTCCAGGATGTCATTGATGATCCCCAGGAGGCTGTCCGCGGAGAAGCGCACCGCCTCCAGGTACTCGCGCTGGTCGGCGCTGAGGTCCGTCTCCAGGGCCAGTCCGGTCATGCCGATGATGCCGTTCATGGGGGTCCTGATCTCGTGGCTCATGCTGGCGAGGAACTCACTCTTCGCGGTGTTGGCGGCCTCGGCAGCGCTCTTGGCCGCATCCAGCAGCCGGTTCTGCTCGGCCCTCAGGTGCTCCAACCGCTGGCTCTCTTCCAGGCGGACATTGAGCACCCGGTTGTGGGTCTCCTTGCGAAAGAGGGCGAAGGCCCCCAGCAGGATCAGGAGTCCGATGGTCGCCGTCATGGCCATGAGCATGCCGGGTGACACCTCCTCCCCTTCCCGTCCGGGAAGCAGGGCCACCAGACTCATGGGTGTCTCTGGAATCGGCACACGGAACGCCTGGAGACTGGACCGCTCGCTCCCAGGCATGGTCATGGAGTTGGGCTCGCCGGCATTCGATTTCGCCAGCTGGATCAGCTGCGGTTCCGTGAGGGATGAGCCCTCGGCCCGCTGGAGCCAGCGGTCCTCGTAGATCAGCGAGGTCTGCACCCGGTGGCTCGTGTCCTCCTCGATGAAGTGCTGGTAGATGGGCTTGGAGGGAAGCCAGGCCAGCAGGCTGCCGCGGAACACACCCTTGAACCGGTAGGCGATGCTCAAGACCAGGCAGCCGTCCGGTTCAGCCTGGAACAGGACCCGGGTCTCCTTCGGCTTCAGATAGGCCCGCCAGGCTCGCGCTTCGCCCTTGTTCGGCAGGATTCCTGGGAGACCTGCGTCCAGGAGACGCTGGCCACTGGCATCCAGAAAGACGATCCGGCGATAGATGGGCTGGTCCCCGAGGCGCTTCTTCCCGAGAAAGGTGCGGAGGGCCGCATCGGCTCCGTCGAGGCTCGCCGCGAGACCGTATTCCATGGACATCCCGAGGGCCTCGTTTTCGAAGTAGGCCAGCAGTTCGCGGTTGTCGGCCAGCTCGCCCAGATCATTGACCCGCTCCGAGAAGAAATACCCCAGCGCCGTGGCCCGCTTGTCCGAGTCCAGCAGGATCCGCGCATGAGCCGACTTCTGGAGCTCCTGCCGGGACTGGTGGAGCCCCCTCAGCAGGTAGCCCATGTACACCACGAGAGCCAGGCTGACCAGCGCGAGGCCCAGGCGACGGGCAAAGGCAAACCGCCAGGGACCGGCCAAGGGCGCTCCTATTTCATGCCCTTGAAGAAATCCGGGAAGAAGCGGGAGGCGGTCGGGTAGTACTTCTTCACCAGCCTCAGGTAGGTGCCATCGTGCTGGACCTGCACGACGAAGGCGTTGTAGGCCTCCAGCAGCTGCGGGGAATCCTTCGGGAAGCCTGCGCCCATCTCCTGCTTGTCCGTGATGGGGCCCAGGATCTTCAGCTTCCCGCGCCACTTCTCCAGGGCGATGAGCGCGTCCGGCACATCCAGGATCGTCAGATCCGCTTCCCCCTTGAGGAGGGCGGGGGCCACCTCGTTCAGGCGGCCCTGGAAGGCGATCACCTTGGCGCCGGCATCCGACAGCTTGTAGAGGCCCGGGTCCAGACAGGTCTTCTCGAGGGAGAGCACGCTCCGGTCCTTCATCAGCGCCCGAGTCTTCTCGATGTCCTTCTCGATGCTCCCCGTCGGCTTGATGGGCCGGACCTCGGAATCAGCCCGGGCGATGAGCCAGATCTGGCTGGGGAAGGTCGGCCTTGAGAAGGTCACCACCTTCTGGCGCCAGGGAAGCACCGTGAACCCGTTGGCCACCAGGTCTCCCTTCACGGGGACTTCGTCCAGGAGTTCCACTTCGGCGCCACGGGCCTTCAGCCGATGGCCGATAAGATCGGGGACCACCGTGCCCCAGTCGGTCGTCACGTACTCGTAGCGCAGGCCCAGCTTCCTTGCGAACAGCTGGGTCAGCTCCACCTCCATGCCGTCGCCGGCCCCGGACACGAAGTTCGCGTAGGGGACTCCCAGGTGGCGGAGTGTCCCCCGGGCCTTGATTTCCGGCAGGTCCGCGCCTAGCAGCGCCATGCCACCCAGGAAGGTTGCCGCCATCCAGATCCATCTGCGCATGCCCTGACTCCCCGAAGAACCACAGTGCTCTATCGGGTGGATGGACCGTATTTTTGAGTACTGCGGATTACCTAGCTCCTTGGCAGCAGGTCGCTGCGTCGGCGAGCCTCCAGTAAACGTTGGGCCTGGCCTCTGGGTCAGCGCCGCTGGAGCAGGCTGACGGCCAGCTGATGGAGGGTTTCTGGCGTGTTGGCGGCCGGATCCTCCAGCACGGCTTCCAGGAGCTGCCGCTGGAGCTCCCCTAGCCAGGGACCGCCGGGCCGCCCGGCCAGGTTCATCAGGGCCGCTCCGTCCAGGGCCAGGTTCTGCACGGACAGCGGTGGGGCCTCAGCGGCCAGGGCGGTGAGCCGGGCAACGATGGCCTCATGCTCCATTTCCCGGGCTGCCCGCTCCAGTCCCTTGCCCCGCTGGTCCGCCAGGCGAAAGGCGGCCCACCGCCCCAGCTCCAGGCCATCCTCGGCCAGGCGACGCAGGAACCGCCGACAGGCAGCATCCCCCCAGGCGGCGGCCGGATGGGTGCCATGGTGCCGGATCAGGGCCAGGACACCCTTCCGGAGGGCGTGGCTGGCCTTCAACCGTTCCAACAACAGGTCAGCCAGGGCCAGGGATCTTTCCTCATGCCCGTGGAACTGGGCTTCCGTGCCCGAGCTCTTGATCCGGGTTCCCGGCTTGCCTGCGTCGTGCAGGAGCGCAGCCCAGCGCAGGCTGGATTCCGCAGGGACCAGACGGATCACTTCCAGGGTGTGGTTCCACACATCGTGGCGGTGGTGGTGGTTCTGCTCGCAGCCCACCATGGGCCGCAGCTCTGGCAGCCAGAGATCCAGGAGGCCGCAGTCGGCCAGGAGGATCATGCCCCGGTGGGCCACCGGGCCGCGCAGCAGCTTGTCCAGCTCCGTGAAGACCCGCTCCATGGCGACCTTCCGGGCCACATCGAGTCGAAAGGGGATGGCCGCGAGGGTGGCCGCCTCCACCTCGAAGCCCAGCTGCGCGGCGAAGCGGCAGGCCCGCAGGGACCGCAGTCCATCCTCGGCAAAGCGCCGCAGGGGGTCCCCCACGGCTCGGATCAGCCCCGCCGCCAGATCCGCGCGTCCACCGAACGGATCCACGAGATCGCCACCACCCACCGGCAGCGCCATGGCATTCATGGTGAAGTCGCGGCGTGACAGATCCTCGGCCAGATCCACTCCCAAGCGCACAGACTCGGGCCGACGGCCGTCCAGGTAGTCCCCATCGCGGCGGAAAGTGGTCACCTCCACGGGATGGGCCTCGAGAATGACCGTGACCGTGCCGTGCTGGAGGCCCGTGGGAATCACCTTCAGACCCGCCGCCCGGGCCTTCTCCATCACGGCCTGGGGCAACAGCCGTGTGGCCAGGTCCCAGTCGGCGTGGGGTCGGCCCAGCAGCTCATCCCGGACCGCACCGCCGACCACGACCAGTTCCGCCTCAGGGCCAAGGGCCTCCTGAAGGCGCAGCAGGGGCGCCCAGATCAATCCGCCGCCCCGGCGAGTCGCCGCAGCGCCCCGCCTTCCACCCGGCAGGTGAGCCACTCGCGCAGGACCTTTGCGCCCTGGGTCTCGTAGAAGTCGATGGCCGGCGTGTTCCAGTCCAGCACCTGCCAGACGAAGCGGGTCCAGCCCTCCTGCACCGCCAAGGCCGCCAAGTGCTGAAGCAGAGCCTTGCCGATGCCCTTGCCGCGGAAGGCTTGAGGCACAAAGAGGTCCTCCAGGTAGATGCCGGGTTTCCCTTCCCAGGTGCTGAAGTTCAGGAACCACAGCGCGAAGCCCGCGGGCTGGCCATCCCACTCGGCCATGGTGACCTTGACCAGCGGATGTTCGGAGAACACGTACCGGCTGATATCGGCCTCGGTGGCGACGGCCGCCTCCGGTTCCCGCTCGTATTCCGCGAGGTCACGGATGTACTGCAGGATTTGGGAAGCATCGGCGGGGATGGCGGGACGCAGGGTCAACATCCGTCTATGCTAACGCCATGGATCGTGAAACCGCCCTGCGCCTCTATGAGGTCATGCTGCTCACTCGCCTCATGGAGGAGCGCCTGGTGAAGCTCTTCCGCCAGGGCAGGACCATGGGCAGCGTCTACCGCAGCCTGGGCCAGGAAGCCACGGCCTGCGCCACGGCCATGGCCCTGGGCCCGGACGATGTCATTGCCCCGCTCATCCGCAATCTGGGCTCCATGTTTGTTCGCGGGGTGACCCCCAGGGAGATCTTCCTCCAGTATCTGGGCCGCGCCACTGGTCCCACGGGGGGACGGGAGCACAACAACCACTTCGGATCGGTGGAACGGGGCATCATTGCGCCCACCTCCATGCTGGGGGCGCTGATCCCCGTGATGGCGGGCGTGGCCCTCTCCTTCCGGCAGAAGGGCGAGCGGCGGGTGGCCATGACCTGGATCGGCGACGGCGGCAGCAGCACGGGCGCCTTCTACGAGGGGCTCAACTTCGCCGTCGTGCAGAAGCTCCCCCTCATCGTCGTCGGTGAAGCCAACGGCTATGCCTTCTCCACACCGCCGGAACGGCAGATGCCCGGCAAGATGGCCCAGCGATCCCAGGGCGCCTTCACGATGACAGTGGACGGCAATGATGCGGCCGCCGTGTACGCCGCTGCCGCCGAGGCCCGCCAGCACTGCCTCGAAGGCAAGGGTCCCGCCTTCCTGGTCTGCGAGACGTTCCGCATGTCTGGCCATGCGGAACACGACGACCAGCGCTACGTCGACCCGGCCCTCCTCGCCCAGTGGGCCGAAAAGGATCCCCTGCCACGGTTCGTGGCGTGGATGGTCCACCGGGGCTGGAAAACGGACAACAGCTTGTCTGAGCGGCTCGCGGCAAGACTGGAAGCGGCGGCAGAATCGGCCCTCAAAGAGCCCTGGCCGAAGGCGGACACCCTCATTCAGGGTGTGTTCTCCAGGTGATGGGATTCAACCGTTCCGGAGCCGATCCGATGAGGAGGACCCGGAGCCTACGATGAACATCAGCCGCGCCACAGACAACCTGAAGATTCGAGGGAAATTCACCCTACTTCTCACCATCCAGGTGCTGGCCCTGGTCCTGGTGGGTGCTGTGGGCTGGATGACGGTGTCGATGCTTCAACGCGGTCAGGGTGAAATCTCCGAGCAGCTGATCGAGGCGGCGTCCCTCTCCCGTGTTCTGAACGATATGAATCTCGTCAGGGCGGCCCATGTCAGCCTTATCGGCGCCGCCGGGGATGGGGAATATGTCGCGGCCCGGGAAGGAAAACTCAAGGAGTATTCAGACGCCTTCCGCAAGAACCTGTCGGCCTTCCGCAGCCTCCCCATCTCCAAGGAAGACAAAGCTCTCCTGGACGAAGCCACTTCGGCCTTCGAGAAATATGATCAGGGATTCTCGTCCCTGCTGGCCGAAGCCCGCTCAGATCGCAATCCCAAGACCATTTCCCGGCTGATGGAAGGCCATATCGCGGACATTCGCACTGCACGGGACCGGATCCAAAAAATCCAGAAGTCCACCGAGGCCGATGGCGAGAAGGCGATCAAGGATGACGCCCAGCGGGCCGTGGTTGGAAAGACCTGGATTGCTGGCGTCGGTCTCGTTGCCCTCCTTGCGGGATCCCTGCTGAGTGCCATGATCGGTGCCCGCGTGGGCAGAAATGCCCAGAAGATCGAGCTGGTGATGGCCGCAGTTGCCAAGGGAGATCTGACCAAGACCCCGACCATCGAGGGCAAAGACGAGCTGGCCCAGATCGCCTCGGGGCTGGCTCAGGTCATCGAGGGCCTCCGCAAGGATATCCAGGCCATCAGCCAGACTGCGGAAGGGACAGCCTCAAGCGCCACAGAGCTTGCCGCCACCACGGAACAGGTCAATCGCACCACGGAGGATCTGCGTCGCAGCACCGACCAGGAGCGGCAGGCCATGGAGAGGTCCTCGGCCGCCCTGGAGCAGATGAACGCCAACATCCAGCAGGTCAAGCACAATGCCGAGCGGGCGGAAGGACTGGCCGCCAGATCCAAGGAGGCCGGCCAGCAAGGGCTCCAGGCCGTCCAGGACACAGGGCGGGCCATGGAGGCCATCGAGGAAAGTTCTTCAAAGGTGAACCTGATCGTTACGGTCATCACCGACATCGCCCGCCAGACCAACCTGTTGTCCCTCAACGCGGCCATCGAGGCCGCCAAGGCCGGGACCATGGGCAAGGGCTTCGCCGTGGTGGCCGAGGAAGTCCGAAAGCTGGCCGAGCGGAGCGGATCCGCCGCCAAGGAAATCACCGCCCTCATTCAGGAAAGCACCGCCCGGGTGGGGCTTGGAACGAACTCTGTGAAGGAAGCCAGCCGCAGCCTGGAGCGGATCGAAGAACATGTCCGGGAAAACGCGGGCCAGATCAAGGAGATCGCCGGGGCCATGGACGAGCAGGGCCGGGCGAGCGAGGAAGTCGTGCGAGCCATGGACTCGGCCACCCAGATGGTCGAGCGGAATGCCTCTGCGGCTGCCCAGTTGTCGGCCACGGTGCAGGAAACCGCTCGGACCACCGAAGAACTGGCCAACCTGGCCCAGCAGCTCCAGGCCATGACCCGACGCTTCCGGCTGGCATGATGACCTAACGATCCACAATGAGGCATTGGTCACGTGGTCTGACCGCTACAATAGTCAAGTCTGGGGGGATACCGTGTTCGTACTCGTCCTAAATGCCGGCTCATCGAGCCTCAAGTTCAACCTCTTCGACATGGGCAAAGAGGTTTCCATCGCGGAAGGCCAGGTCGAGCGCATTGGTCTGGCGGATGCCCTTCTTGCCTGCACGACCAATGGCGACAAGCACAAGGAAGTCCTGCCGATTCCCACCCACAAGGAGGCCCTGGAAGCCATCCTTGAGCGCCTTCGGCTCACGGTCCTCCACGAAACCCCCATTCATGCTGTGGGCCACCGGGTGGTCCACGGGGGCCCCAAATACGGGGACTCCATCCTGGTGACGGAAGAGGTCGTAAGCGACATCGAGTCCTTCGCGATGTATGCCCCTCTCCACAACCCCGCCAACGCCCTGGGCATCCGCACGGCCATGGCCTTCTTCCCGGATGTGCCCCATGTGGCGGTGTTCGACACGGCCTTCCACCACAACATCCCGGACCATGCCCGCACCTATGGCATCCCCTACGAGCTGAGCCAGAAGTACGGCATCCGCCGCTACGGCTTCCACGGCACCAGTCACGCCTTCGTGGCGGCCCGCACGGCCATCCTGCTCTGCCGCCCTCTCCGTGCCCTCAAGGTAATCACTTGCCACATCGGCAACGGCACCAGCATCTGCGCCGTGCACAACGGCAAGAGCATGGACACCAGCATGGGCATGACCCCCCTCCAGGGCGTCATCATGGGCACCCGCTGCGGCACCATCGATCCCAGCGTGGTGGAAATGCTCATGGAGTACGAGCACCTGGACTACAAGGCCATCACGGATCTGCTCAACAAGAAGTCCGGCCTGCTGGGCATCTCTGGCGTGTCCTCCGATTTCCGCGAGATCGAAATCGCCGCCGACCAGGGCAATGACCGGGCCCGGCTGGCCCGCGACCTCCTGACCTACAACGTGCGCCAGTTCATCGGCTCCTACGCCACGGTCCTGGACGGCGTCGACGCCATCACCTTCACCGCCGGCATCGGCACCCACAGCACCTTCGTCCGGGCCAAAGTCTGCAGCAAGCTCAACTTCCTGGGCGTGAAGCTCGACCCCGAGGCCAATGAGTTCGGCAAGGGCGAGCGCATCATCAGCACGCCGGATTCCCGCGTGGTGGTGACAGTGGTGCCCACCAACGAAGAACTCATGATTGCCCGGGAAACCGTGCGGTAGGTTCCATCCAGCAGATGAAAAGGCCCCCAATGATCGGGGGCCTTTTCGTGAGTCGGGAACAGCTATTTCCCGCTGCTCTCCATGCGTTCGCCCTTCCTCTCCAGGTGTGCGCCCTTCACTTCCTTCCGAACGCCCTTCCTTTCATTGCGCTCGCCGCGCATCTCCTGGCGGGCGCCCTTGGCCTCCTGGGCCTGGCTGGCGGCCTCCCGGCGGACACCATTCTTTTCCAGGGCCTCGCCCTCCTTCACCTTGCCCTGGGCCACGAGAGCCTCGCCCTTCTTCTCCATGCGCGCCCCCTGGCGCTCCTTCCGCTCGCCCTTGATTTCGTTCCGAGCGCCACGCCTTTCCTGGCGCTCGCCCTTCTTCTCCTGGGCCTCGCCCCGGCGCTCGATGCGCTCGCCCTTCTGCTCGACCTGCTGACCCGTGGGGGCCTGGGCCATGAGGGAAAAGCCGATGAGTCCGGCGGCGAAGATGAGGGCTGCGCGCTTCGACGTGTTGAACATGCTGGCTCCTGGTGCGGCATCGCCGCGGTAGGGGAATCGTCCCGAAGGTCCCTTTGAAATTCGCGTGCCAATTCATAACTATTTTTAATATTAATTTTTATAAAAGGTTTACTGAGGCGAAGGAGGATCGTTGCCACAGGCGTGTGGGGAATCGCCACAGGGCGTTCCCCGGTCGCGGCTCGGCACCAGCCGGCCTGGGAAGGGCGTTGACCGAATCCCGCGGAACGCCCGCTCTAAACGGCCGAATACTCTGATCCGTAGGCGTTTCATCATCCCGGCGAGTCCGGTCACTTTCCCATGTGGGGGTTTCATGAAGATGCGATGGATCATCGGGTCCGTGGCAGCCGCAGTCCTGGCCGGGGGGATGTGGATGACGCTCAAAGGCGGCGATGGCAAGGGCAAGAAGGCCGAGGCCAACACCCCCTTCCGCCTGGGCAAGGTGCAGGCCGAGGATCTGCAGGTCAGCGTCCGGGAAGTGGGCGTGGTGGACCCGCTCGTCAAGGTGGATGTGAAGTCCACGGTTTCGGGTCGCATCGTGGGCCTGAAGGTCCGCGAAGGGGCCACGGTGCGTTCCGGCGAAGTGCTCGCGGAGGTCGAGCCGGACGTGAACCAGGCCCAGACCCTTTCGGATGTTCAGGGCAGCGTCTCCCAGGCTCGGGTGAGTTTCAGGAACGCGGAGCGGGACTTTGCCCAGCAGGCGGAACTGTTCAAGGCGGGCCTCATCTCGGATCAGGCATTCCGCCTGGCCCGCACCACCAAGGACCTGGCCGAGGAGAACTTCAAGAGTGCCCAGACCAGGTACCAGATCGTGGAAGACCGAGGCATCCCCATCAGCGGCAACGCCTCGACGCAGCTGGCCCGGGTCACGGCCCCCATGCACGGCGTGGTGATCAAGAAGGGCGTCGAGCTGGGTGACACCATCACCTCCGGTGTCAGCTCCTTCAACGCCGGCACGGTCGTGTTCACCGTGGCCGACCTGGCCTCGCTCATCGTGAAGGTCAACCTCAACGAGGTGGATATCGCCAAGGTCAAGGTGGGCCAGCCGGTGCGCATCACGCTGGATGCCTACCCCCAGCACACCTTTACGGGCAAGGTGCGTTTCGTGGCCCCCGCCGCGGATCTGGTGGAGAAAATCAAGGTCTTCAGGGTAGAAGTGGCACTGGATGAGCTGACCGATTCATTCAGAACCGGCATGAGCGCCAACGTGGAGATCCTGGGCGAGAAGCGCGAAAAGGCGGTGAGCGTGCCGCTGGAAGCCCTGCAGCGCCGGGAGGGCCAGACCGTGGTCTACCGGCTCAAAGCCAGCCTCTCCACCCAGGAGCTCGCCAAGGCCAAGGACGGGCTTTCCGGCCGGGGCAAGTTCATCTGGCTGGCCGACCACTGGAAGGACTATTTCGAGGTGGTGCCTGTGAAGGCCGGGATCGCCACGCTGGAGCGGGTGGAGATCCTTTCGGGCCTCAAGGCCGACGAGCAGGTGAGCCTGGAGGACCCCAGCAAGAAGAAGGTCGAGAAGGACGACGAGAACAACTGATTCGCCCTTCCGGGGGTCACGGCAACCTTGAGATGGCCTGGAGATAGGTGCTGGCGGCGGCGAAAGCCGACTCAGCCTCACCCGTCCAGGCCTCCAGGGCTTCCAAGGGGGCGGTTTCCGCCTGCCGGTCGAGGCGCTCTGCGATATCCCCCAGGGTGTTCAAGGCCAGGGTTCGGGAGGATCCTTTGAGGGAATGGGCCGCGGAATGGAGCGCCGCCACATCCCGGGGAACCAGACTCGCCCGGAGGGACTGCAGGAGCTCACGCCCCCGCTGAAGGTAGGGCTCGATGATCACTTCGCCCATCTCTCTGCCGTTCTGGTTGAAGACCACCCAGAGTTTCAGGAACAGGACCATGTCCAGGCCGAGCTGAGGCGGGGGCGAAGGCAGGTCGCAGGAATCCGTTCTTGGTTCGGCCTCGGTCAGGGGAATGGCCTGCCCAGTCAACCACCGGGACACACCCTTCAGGAGCACCTCGCGCCGGATCGGCTTGGTGAGGTAGTCGTCCATGCCCGCGGCCAGACAGCGGGCCCGGTCACCCGCCATGGCATGGGCCGTCATGGCGACGATGGGGACATGGCGTCCCGTTCCGGCTTCGAGGGCGCGGATCTGGGCCGTGGCCTCGAAGCCGTCCATCACGGGCATCTGGCAGTCCATCAGGATCAGATCGAAGGTGCGCTCGGCCAGCACCGCCAGGGCGGCCACGCCGTCGGCCGCGATTTCCACCTCGGCACCGGCCAACTCGAGAAAACGCCGTGCCACCACCTGGTTGACTTCCTGGTCCTCCACCATCAGAATCCTGGCCCGGCCGGGCAAGGCGAACTCCTGGACGGTGTCAGAGACACTCCGCGCCACCGAATGCCGGGTCACCAGGGGGGCATCCGAGGGGCTGGCGGACCTCCTCATGGCCGCCACCAGGGCCCTGGCCAGCGTATCGGCACTGATCGGCTTGAGCAGGTAGCCATCGAAACCCAGGTGCTTCAGCTCCGCGGGCTCACCGCGCACTCCGGTCAAAGTGAGCACCACCAGGGCCGTGGCCTGACAGCGGGGATCGCTCCGCACCATGCGGCCGAAGGTGGCGCCATCCATGCCGGGAGGCATCATGAGGTCCACCAGGACCGCATGGAAGGGTTCTCCCCGGACATGGGCCGAATCGAGCTCACGGAGGCCTTCAATCCCGGAATCGGCCGTGGTGGTGATGGCGCCTCGGGCCTTCAGCTGCCTGGCAAGGAGGTTCCGGTTGACGGCCAGGTCATCGATCACGAGGATCCGCTTGCCCGCCAGGTCCGACGCCTCCCCAGCGGTCTCCGGGGGGTCAACCACCAGCTTCAGGGGCAGGTCGACGAACATCGCCGTACCCCTTCCCTCTTCGCTTTCCATTCGGACACGTCCGCCCATGGCCTCGGCGATCCGCTTCACGAGGGTCAGGCCGAGTCCCGTTCCTCCGTACTTCCTGGCTGTGGAGGAATCGGCCTGGACAAAGGGATTGAAGAGCCGAACCTGCTTGTGGGGTGGAATGCCGATACCCGTGTCCCGCACCATCAGGTGGTAGGTCAGGCAACCACCTGGGCCCGGAAACGGGGTCGTGCTGGCTTCCACGAGGATGTGCCCAGCTTCCGTGAACTTGATGGCGTTGCTGACGAGGTTGCTGAGGATCTGCCGAACGCGCCCCGGGTCCCCGGCCACGTGTCTGGAACCGGACGCTAGGAAATCCACCAGGAGCTCGACCGGACGTCCTTCCAGAGTGGTGCGAAACAAGTCCACTACATCGAACACGAGCTGTTCCAGGTCGAACTGGACCTCTTCCAGCGACAGCTGCCCCGCCTCGATCTTGGAGAAATCCAGGATGTTGTTCAGCAGCGAGAGGAGCCCCTCGCCGGAGCGGACAATGGTCGACACGCAATCCCGCTGGTCGTCGGTCAGGGCTGTGCCGGACAGCAGCTCCGCCATGCCGAGCACCCCATTCATCGGGGTACGGATCTCGTGGCTCATGTTGGCCAGGAAATCCGCCTTGGCCTGGGCCGCCTTCAGGGCCTCGTCCCGGGCCTCCACCAGTTCCGAGTTCTTCCATTCGAGCTCGAAGGCCGCCGCCTCCAGGTGTCTTTCACTCTCCAGCAGGTGAACCTGCATCTCCAGAGTGCGGAGGCCGACATTGAGGCGGGCCTGAAGCCGGCCCGGGTCGAAGGGTTTGCCCAGGAAATCGTCTGCACCGGCCTCCAGGCCGGCGGTGACCATGGACGAATCGTCCTGGCCCGTCAGCATGATCAGGTAGGGCCTGACTTCCAGATCCAGGGCCCGGATGCTGCGGCTGGCTTCCAGTCCATCCTGGCCGGGCAGGATGCAGTCCAGGATCGCCAGTTTCGGCGCGCCGGGTTGCTCCATGATCCGCCAGGCCTGCTCGCCGTCCTCTGCCTCGACCACTTCGTGGCCCAGCTGTTCCAGGGCTTCCGCCAGGCTCCTGCGGGAGGTCGGGTCAGCTTCTGCGATCAGGATTCTCATGCCACCGGGACCTTCCATCAGGAACCATCGGCAGGAGGAGCTCAGGTTCTGAGGATGGTGCATTCCCAGCTGGATGCCCCCTGGACCGGCTCCCGTCCTTGGCGCCGAGGCACCAGCTCAGGGTTAAGGGTCGGGGATAAACGCCACCAGAGCAGAGGCGTAGCCTTTTCCACGCGCCCCTCCGCGAATGGACCCCATCCGTGGATCAGTCCGGATTCCTGGCGCCTCGGTTCCATCCCCTCCCGCATCCAACCCCAACATCAAACGAGAACCCCCATGAACAGCGCGGAAGCCACCAGCGGGCCCTCGTCAAGTCCCATCATCCAGACCACTGCCCTCACCAAGGTGTACGGCTCGAACGGGGCGGCGGTGCACGCCCTGCGGGGCATCGACCTCACGGTGGACCGGGGTGAGTTCGTGGCCCTGATCGGTCCCTCGGGGTCTGGCAAGTCCACCCTCATGGCCATCCTGGGCTGCCTGGATCTGCCCACCGAAGGCACCTACACCCTGGATGGCCGGCAGGTACAGGGTCTGTCCGGCGGCGATCTGGCCCGCATCCGCAACGAGAAGGTCGGCTTCGTCTTCCAGAGCTACAACCTGCTGCCGAAGGCGAGTATCGCCCGCAACGTGGAGCTGCCCATGCTCTACGCAGGCGTGGGCCGCAAGGAACGCCGGGAGCGGGCCATGACCCTGCTCGAGAAGGTGGGCATCGCCGACAAGGCTGACAAGCTGCCGGCCACCCTCTCCGGCGGCCAGCGCCAGCGCGTGGCCGTGGCCCGGGCCCTGGCCAACGGCCCCGCTCTGCTGCTGGCGGACGAGCCGACAGGTGCCCTGGATTCCAAGACCGGCGCCGAAGTGCTGGAACTCTTCCAGGAGTTGCACCGGCAGGGGAATACACTGCTGCTGGTGACCCACGATCCGTCCATTGCGGCCCTGGCCGAGCGCAAGGTCGAGATCAGGGACGGCCTCATCGCCGTGGCCGGCGAAGCCCAGTTGGGTGGCGAGGAGGAGGACTTGATGTCCTCCCCGCAGCCGGGCACCCACCGGGCTGAGCATCACGTCCGAGTGGGTCGATGACCTCCGGCGCCTTCCGGGAGCGGCTGTTCGGGGCCTGGGTGGAAATCCAGGAGAACCTCGGGCGCTCGGTGCTGCAGGCCCTGGGTGTGCTGCTGGGGGTGGCTTCGGTGCTGGGCGGATTCTCCATTTCAGACAGCCAGCGACGCCGCGCCGATGAGCTCTTCGTGAAAGTGGGTGGCCTCGACAAGCTCAATGTCTTGCCTAAGGTGGCCATCAAGGATGGCCGCCCCACCGCCCTTCAGCAGGCGAACCTGGGGCTCCGGGATGCGGATGCGGTCGCTGGGGAGGCCTTGAAATCGGAGGCCATCCAGGGCGTGAGTCGCCAGAAGGGGGCCCGGACCCGGGTTGTCTCCGCCTACGCGGACCAGGACCGGCAGGTGAACGGCATCGGCGGCGACTACATCCCCGCCAACGGGTACGGGATCGCCCAGGGCCGGGGCTTCTCGAACGCGGAAATGGAAACCGGAGCCCCCGTGGTCATCCTGGGCACCGAGGCGGCCAACACCTTCTTCCCCAAAGGCGACGCACTGGGCCAGTCCATCCGGGTGGGCGACATCCCGGTCACCGTCATCGGCACCTTCGAGGAGCGGGTGTTCCGCTTCCGGGAGGGCCAGGGCAACCAGTTCTGGTGGCGCAACAAGATCATCGCCGTGCCGGCGAACCTGGTGCAGCGCCGCATGAATGGCGATGCCTACCGGCGGGTGGACCGGGTCACCTTCCGCATCCCCGACATCAAGGTGATGAGCGGATTTGCCAAGCAGCTCAAGACCCTCGTGACGGCCAATCATCGCCTGCAGGACGATTTCCGTCTGGACGATGTGGCGGCCCGCATCCGCCGCCAGCAGAGCCAGGGCGATGTCTATGACATCATCTTCATGCTCTCGGGCGTGCTGGCCCTGGTGGGCGGCGGCATCGTGAACGTGAACATTCAGATGGCCGGCCTGAAGGAGCGGGTCCGGGAAGTGGGCGTGAAGATGGCCATCGGCGCCTCCGGCCGCGAGATCTTCAAGGGCTTCATGACCGAGGCGCTCCTGCTCACCGCGCTGGGGGCAGTGGCGGGCCTGATCTTAGGCGTCGCCTTCTCCTGGATCATCACCACCAGCCTCGGGATCCCCCTCTACATGACGCCCGCCAGCTTCCTCTGGGCCTATGGACTGGCCGCAGTCTTCGGGTTCCTGTTCGCGCTCTACCCGGCCTGGAAGGCCAGCAGGCTGTCGCCCATGGAGGCCCTCCGCTATGAGTAGCGTCCGTCCTCCCCGCCAGGTGCTTCGCTCACTGTGGGGCACTGCCCTATGAGTGAAGGAACCCTCCTGCTTCGCGCTCCCGGGCCCTCCCTGCTGAATAGCGAGGCGCCGGCCCCGGCCACACGCGGCCGGGGATTCTCCTTCGGCATGTTCTGGGAAGTGGTCCGCACCGGCCTGCTGGAACTGTGGGCCCACAAAGTGCGCAGCATCCTCACCCTCACCCTGCTCATGCTGGGTGTCTTCGCCCTGGTGGTGATGACCTCGGTGCTGGACGGGGTCATGGACAAGATCGGCACCGGATTCGCCGGCATGAGCTGGGACGGCACCGTGCGCATCGCCCCGAAGACGCCCGAGACCGGCGAAGACCGCAAGCGGTTCGCCATGAGCCCCGGACTTCGCTATGAAGACCTCGGCCGGGTCACCCTTGCCAATCCCAAGGTCCTGGCGTTCCTGCCAAGGGCGCAGAAATCCGTAACTGTGCGGGTGCTTGGCGACACAGAGCGAATCTATGTGATCGGAGTCTCCTCCGACTACGCCCAGATGATGAACCGTCCCATCGGCATCGGACGCGGACTCACGGAGGACGATCAGCGCCGACGATCCACCGTGGCGGTGGTGGGCGCCACCCTGGGCACCAAGCTCTTCGGCGGGGCCGACCCGGTGGGGCGCGACCTGGTGGTGGAGGGCGTGCCCTTCCGCATCGTGGGTGTCCAGGCCCCAGGCCAGATCTTCAACGACGAAAACTACTACGATGCGAACGGCATCCTGATTCCACTCCAGACCTACATGGATCGCATGGATCCGGCCCACAAGCTGAGCCAGGTCACGGTGAAACTTCGCCATTCCCGGGACATGGGCGAAGTCTCCGCCATGCTGCTCGGGCGCGTGCGGCAGGCCCACCATGGCATCGAGGACATCGAAGTGGTCGACCTGGACGCGGAAGCTGCCAAGAGCTACCAGAACTTCCTCGAGCAGATGCACGGGTGGCAGGTCGTGCTCATGAGCCTGGCCGGCACCGTGCTGCTGGTGGGCGGCGTCGGCGTGCTCTCGGTGATGCTCATCAGCTTCAGCGACCGCCGCTTCGAGATCGGGCTGCGCAAGGCCATGGGCGCCTCCGATCACGAGATCTTCATCCAGTTCCTGCTGGAGGCGGTGGTGCTGGCGGCCATTGGCGCCCTGCTTGGGACCCTGTCAGGCGCCCTGCTCTGCCAGGCCTTGTCCTCCAGTTTCCCCTACGGCCTGGTGGTGAATCCCGTCGGCCTGCTCACAGCCTGGATCGTGGCCCTGACCCTGGCCGTGGTGTTCGGCCTCTATCCTGCGCTGCGGGCCATGCGCCTCAGTCCCATGGAAGCGATGCGGTAGGATCAAGGCCCATGGCCGCCGATCCGATCCCCGTCACCGCGACCGTCCGGATCCCGGGCGACGCCATCCGCTTCAAGGCCGTGCGGGCCGGTGGCGCCGGCGGTCAGAACGTGAACAAGGTCTCCTCCAAGGTGGAACTGCGCATTGACCTCGTGGCCATCGAGGGCCTGCCAGCGGACGCCCTCGCACGCCTCCGGTTGGCCCAGCGCAACCGCCTCGATGCGGAGGGCCTGTGGATTGTCGTCAGCGACCGCACCCGGGACCAGCTGAAGAACCTGGCGGACGCCCGGGAGAAGGTTGCCGAGGCCATCCGCGAAGCACTCATCCGTCCCATTCCCCGGCGCGCCACCAAGCCCACCAAGGGCTCCAAGGAACGGCGGCTGGAATCCAAGAAGCGGATCTCCCAGACCAAGCAGCACCGGCGCGGCAGCTTCGAGTAAGCTGGATCCCGCCCCAGGAGGCACCATGTCCGAACCCCAGACCTATGCGAATCATCGCCGCTTCGAGCCCATGCAGCACTTCATCCTGACGCCGATCCTCCTGGTCACGTGGGTCGTCTCCCTCTGGCATCTCTACAAGTATCCGAGCCTGCACAGCTTCTGGGGCATGGTCCTGGGCTTCGCCCTCCTGCTGATGGCCCTGCAGACCCGCATCTACTCCCTGAAGGTGCAGGACCGCGTGATCCGCCTCGAGGAGACCCTGCGGATGCAGCGCCTCCTTCCTGCGGACCTGCAGGCGCGTCTCGGAGAGTTGTCGCTGAAGCAGTTCGTGGGCTTGCGCTTCGCCTCGGACGCCGAATTGGCCGAGCGGGTACGCGAAGCCCTGGATGAGCACTTGGACGGCGAGGCCATCAAGAAGCGCATCCAGGTCTGGCGACCCGACATGGTCCGGGTCTGATCAGTCCCGCACGTAGTGGCAGGTATAGCCACCGGGGTTCTTGATCAGGTAGTCCTGGTGGTATTCCTCGGCCTTCCACCAGAGGCCTGCGGCGGTGATCTCGGTGACGATGGGTCGCTTCCACTTACCGCTGGCGTCCACCTCGGCCTTCACCCGCTCGGCGGTCCGGCGCTGTTCCTCCGAGTGGTAGAAGATGGCGCTGCGGTACGAGGTGCCCATGTCGTTGCCCTGGCGATTCAGGGTCGTCGGGTCGTGCATGCGGAAGAAGAAGCGGAGCAGGGCCTCGAAGCTGGTCTTGGTGGTGTCGAAGCGGATCTGCACTGCCTCCGCATGCCCTGCGTGGTTCCCGTAGGTGGCGTTGGCCACAGTGCCTCCCGTGTAGCCCACCTCGATGGCCACCACCCCCGGCTGCTTCCGGATCAGGTCCTCCATGCCCCAGAAACAGCCCCCGGCCAGGGTGGCGATTTCTTCCTTGGGCTTCGGGGCCGCCTTGCCGAACAGCGGCAGGAAGGAGCCCAGGCCCTCCTTCTCCAAATCGTCCACCGGGACGAAGCGCAGGGAGGCGCTGTTGATGCAGTAGCGCAGGCCACCCTTGTCCCGGGGCCCGTCATCGAAGACATGTCCCAGGTGGGAATCCACCTCCTTCGACCGGACTTCGGTGCGAATCATCCCCAGGGTGATGTCCCGCTTCTCGATGACATCCTGCTTCGCAATAGGCTTCGTGAAGCTCGGCCAGCCGCAACCGGAATCGAACTTGTCCAGGGAAGAGAACAGTGGCTTGCCGCTGACGATGTCCACGTAAACGCCTTGACGGTGCTCGTTCCAGTACTCGTTGCGGAAGGGCGGTTCGGTGCCCGCCTCCTGGGTCACGTGGTACTGCATGGGGGTGAGTTGCTGCTTCAGTTCAGTGGGGGCAGGCTTCCTTGTACCAGTCACCTTGTCCTCTCGTGTGATTGGGGGCTCCGCGCTTGCGGGCCCGCGGTTGCAGGATACGGCGGCCCCGGAAGCCGCCAGGAGGGCGACAAAGGCCAGGCCGCCAAGGAGTGCTCGGGAACGCATGGTGGAACCTCCTTGCTGAGCCTTAGGATGCAGGTCTCTGCTCCTTTGTGACTTGGGTGGTCACGCCCTGGCGCCGATCGAGTCTGGCTCCCACTGCCGGAAGGTCGGCTACTTCTTCAAGTAGCCCTTGTAGGCCAGGTCCTCGCGCAGGATGTGGTTGGAGAGCCAGTCGGCCAGGAACCGGGCCACGGACTTGCTGCTGACATGCCCTCCGGTCCTCATCCGGGTCTGCATCTGCCGGAGTTGCCCGATCAGTTCCTCGTGGGTCCGGCTGTGGTCGGCCACCTCGGGGAAGTTGATCTGGTTCATCAGCCTCTCCTCGAACTCGAAATGCTCCGTCACACAGACTAGGAGATCATCCATGATCCTGCCCAATTCGTCGTCCATGCCCATCCGGATCACATCAGCGAAATGGTTGACAATCTCGAACAGCATCTTGTGCTGCGCGTCGACCTCGGGATGGTCGAGAAGAAAGCGCTGATGCCAAGACAGGAATGCCATGGGTACCACTGTGGGATAAATGGCTGCTAGCCAGTTGGGATCCTACGCTGGATTGTCATCACATGTAAATCTTTGAGGCCTGCGTCCTCTCGTCTCCGTTGATTGCGGGTTTCAAACGAAGTCCGGCACGAGCCTTGTCCGTCCCCTCTTGGCAGTTTCTTGCATCTATTCCTGGATCCGTGAGGTTTTGAGGAGCGTGAGCAATCGGGTGCTGATTTGCTAGATGGCAGGAGCTTCTGGACCGATCTGAAGGTGCTTTTCTGATCCGGATCCACCCTCGGCAGACCCAGGTGGTTTCATTGGCCACCATC
>CAISFO010000010.1 GCA_903884655.1 uncultured Holophagaceae bacterium
CCGCTGGACACCAGAGCGTCCTTCACCCATTGCAGGCCGGGAGCCTGAAGGCAGATATCCGTGACCACCGGGCCGCCGAACCTCCGGCTGGCTTCTAGCAGAACAGCATCCAGGCGTTCCGCCCTCTCCGCCGCCAGGAACCAGCCGCCCGTGTTGTCGGCCAGCCGCTTCAGCAGGCCATCGTTGATGGCCTCGTCGATGCCCAGTATCTGGAAGCGGCAGGCGCCGGATCCTTTCCCCACCATCCTCACGAGGCCATCCTCGTTCCCCACCTGGCCGTCCGTGACCAGGAAGACGATGGCATCCCGGGTCTGTGGCGCGGGTTGAAGCAGGGCCATGGCCTGCTTGACGGCCGGAACCGTCTCTGTGCCGCCATCGGCTATCGCCCGGGTCAGGAACTCCAGCGCCCGGAACCGGTTCTGGTCGCTGGCCGGCACCAGCACGCCGGCCTCTCCACCAAGGAAGTTCATGTAGCTGCTGAAGGTGACCACCTCGAAACGGTCATCGGGGCCCAGGGTGTCCACCATGCGTGCGACGGCCCTTCGGGCGGCGACGATCTTCCAGCCTTCCATGCTTCCCGAACGGTCCGGAACGTGTCAACGACTTTGAGACAAAAGACGGCCTGATTTCAGGCGCCGACCCACCGGCTGCGGAGAGCCGCCGGGACCATGGAAATCGCTGGCGCGATTCCCACAGTCCCTTGGAAAACCCTGCGGGTTTCCCACACCTCTCCGCAGCAGGGGTGATCATCATGCAACTTCTTCCTTTTCTTGTTCTTTCGGCCGATTGATCCAGGCGGGGGCCGGCAGCGCTGGTGGCTTGGGGCGGCCCTTCGGGAACCGCTCCGGATGGGCCTGGAACGCCAGGTCAAGGACGGCCTGACGGGCCTGGTAGATGGCCTCAGCCCGACCTTCGTGGACGTCAATCGGCGTCATCATGCCGATCCCGCTGTGCCGGTGGCGGGTGTTGTACCAGTGGAAATAGCGCCGGCAGAAGCTGCGCGCGTCCTCGATGGCACCGAACCGCTCCGGGAACCCGGGGCTGTATTTCAAGGTCTTGAACTGGGTCTCCGAATACGGGTTGTCGTCGGAAACGTGCGGCCGCCCGTGGCTCCAGGTGACCCCCAGATCGAGCAGGAGGTCGTGCACCGTCTTGGACACCATGGCCGCCCCGCGATCCGAGTGCAGGGTCAGGTCGCCGGGGCGGATGCCATGTCGGATGAAGTTGGTGCGGTGGAACTCCTTGGCGAGATGTTCGTCCTCCTTGTGCTGGACAGTCCAGCCCACCACCAGGCGGCTGAACAGGTCGATGGTCACGTAGAGCTTGTATCGGGAGCCGCGCACCGGGCCCTTGAGGTCGGTGATGTCCCAGCTCCAGACTTGGTTCGGGGCCTGGGCGCACAGCTCCGGCTTCACATAGATCGGATGGGTAGCCTGTTTGCGCCGTTCCTTCACCTCCTGGACAGCGTCGAGGATTCGGTACATGGTCCGGGCCGAGCAGAGATAGATCCCCTGGTCGGCCAGGGTGGCGCAGATGGTGGCCGGCGGCCGGTCCACGAACTCCTCACGGTGGCAAACGGCGAGGACGGCTTGGCGTTCCTCATCGGAAAGGGCCCGCTTGGGAGTGGGCCGGGCGGCCCGGGGCTCCTTGGGCTTGCGCGCGCGGTAAAAAGTGGCGCGGGACACGCCCAGGGCCTGGCAGGCGGCGAGGACGCCATGAATCTCGGCCATCTCTTGGGCTGCTTCGATCAGCTCTCGTCGTCCTGGAGTTGATGGTCGAGCTCGATCCCCATCAACTCCGAGGCTTTTTTTTGTATTTCCAGAAGCAGTTCGGCCCGCTTCAATCTGCGTTCGAGCGTTCGCTTTTCCTTCTGGAGCCGTTTGTTTTCGGCCGCCAGGGGATGGGACCCCTGGGATTTTGACCCGGGCTTGACCGGCCCCAAGAGGCCTGCCGCACGGGCGCGGCGCCAGTCGGTAAGCGCGGAGGAATAGAGGCCTTCTCGGCGCAGCATGGCGGCCACCTGGCCGGACTCCGTGGCGGCATCAGCCTCGGCCAAGATCTTCAGTTTGAATTCGGTGCTGAAGATTCGGCGCTTGGGCCGGTCCAACGGCACCTCGGCATTTCCTAGATTGACGACCTTTGACATTTCCTATCCTTCCACGCCCGCCAGAGTTGAGACGAGTGAAGCAATTCTGTCTCAACATTGTTGGCACGGGGGGGTCCAGCAGGAAGACCACGTCCCTGCCGCGCATGGAGGTCCCCAGAATGGGGGGCAGCAACGTCACCATCAAGGTGCCGATCCCTCCATCCGGACTCGCGACCGGACCTGCCTCATCCCGGACCAGGACGGCCGATGCTTGGATCTGCTCCGGGCGGAGCCGACAGCGCAGGATGAAATCGCGATCCACCCGTTCCGGCTGGGCCAATTGAATCCGGGTCTTTCCCTGCACCAGCGTCTCG
>CAISFO010000011.1 GCA_903884655.1 uncultured Holophagaceae bacterium
CTTTTTTGGTTCATCATGTCGGTCAGGGTGCTTCGCGTATAACCGCGGTCATCCTGGACTGTCAGGACGAGTCCCTGAAGGGTCGTGGAACATGTCGTGAGGGTGCCCCAAACGTTCGGCACCAGGACGGTGCTCTTCAGGCGTCCCCTGGAATCGTAGGTGTCCTTCAGGCGCCCCAACTTGTCATAAGTCCAGGTGGAGGCATGGTACGGCATTTCAGTTGGCAGGACGAACCCCGTCTCCCAATCCTTCTTGCCCCAGCCATCGTAGTGGGTGGTTTGTGTACTCAGGTCTGGTTTGGTAATACAGGTTATCCGCCCAAAGGCATCGACATCCGTTCGAGTGGTGAGGGGCCGCGCTTCCGCTGTGACGGTTTCAGCGCTCCAACGACCATTGATGTCAAATGTAAACGCCCGGGTAAGGGCACCCACACTTCCCTTGGCGAGGCGGGTTTCCAGCGACAAGCGTCCGAAGGAATCATACTGTCGCGTCAGGATTACACCCAGAGGGTCGGTAATCTTTCGGGCCCTGCCAGAATTGTCCCAATTTTCGTAAGTGGTGATAGCGCCCGTGGCCAGGTCGGTTTCCGTCCATAGCCAGGATTGGGGAGATGGCTCATAGGCATATGACTTCCCCGATCTCACAGAGCTGATATCAGGATTGGGCAGGATCACCCCTTCTGGCCCAGTCGCGGAGAAACTCGACTCCTGCACCATGGGTTTGCCCGGGACATAGGTTCGAGTCTCACAGGAGGTGGAGCCGGAACTGCGCGTGTTGGTGATGGTGTCCGGAAGCCCAGCTGCCGTGTAGGTGTAGGTCGTAATCCCCAGATCGACACTGGTGGCCCCTTCTCTAAGGGCCGGCAGTCCACCTCCATCTAGGGACCTGATTTCCCGGTCCTTGAGCAACAGGTGCAGGGTCGCTTCCCAGTGACGCATCATGCTGATCTGTGAATGCACCGCTGTGCCTGAGACATAGGGGGTGATGTCAGAGGCACCTGCCGAGGGCAGGGCGGGATCGATCATTGGGGGGCTGGCGGGAACATCCGTCCACACATCCGTTTGAGTGGTCCCAAAGGCGTCCCATGCACCCTGAATGGTGATTCGAGTCGGAGCCCCGACCTGTGTGTCGTCGGGAAGGGTTGCAACAGGGGTATAGACACGGGTTCGTGTCGCGAAGGCCGGGAAGCTTGAAGGGAATTCCAGCAATCCCTGCGGGTTGGCATAACAAAGCGTGCTCCAGCCGTCAAAATGTGTGGTCTGGTCCACCATCGGACTGGCTGGTGTGCCATCCGAGGACAAACCAACGCCGTGAATTCTCTCCTGCTTCAGGATCACAGACATATTGAAAAGCGCAGATTGTCCAGCGGTGGGGTGGGTTAGAGTGACGCCCCGGTATTCATTGGTGGGGCTTCCGACGGGGCTGACCACCAGAGTCGTTCGATGCGCACCGTTGAAGACGGAATTGACCACCACAGGCAGGACCCGCGATATGAGGACTCGCTGACCAGCACCGTTTTCATCTGTGCTCGTGATGCCCGTGATGGCTGGCCAGATCCTGGAGGTCCCATCCAGATTCTCCTGCCAGGCTCCGGGGTCTTGAGTGATGGATTGTGGTGGTAGCACCGATGGGGATCGGGGCGCCCCAGCGTAGGTGAATCGCTCCGTCAGGCCGTTCGGATGCTGAATGGCATCCAGACGGGAGCCTGCACAGCTCCCATCCGGATTCCATGTGAAGGTCGTGGGCGCCTGGTTGCCCACGGTCACCGAATCGTGAAAAAAACCACCGCGCGTGGTCCAGTGCCCTGCCATCACGACGTTGTCATACCCAAAGGAATTGCTGATGGTGTAATTGGCATTACTGCCCACCGCAGTCCCATTCAGTGTGATGGTGTCCTGTGTTTTCTCGTTCCTAAACACAATCGTATAGGGATCACCAGCGACCACGGGAGGAGTCCTTACCACGCTCACTCTGTCACCCCACCGGTTGGTGAAATACGTGGTGAGGCCAGCGTGTCGCCCCGCCAGAGTGGTGGCCCAGATGGCGTTATGGCCGTCTACAATCACCATTCGGGTGGCGCGGTAATCGTGATTCACCACTGTCCGATGGGAAGCGGTATCGACGTAGTTATGCTTGAGCCGCCAAGTCCAGGCTATGTATTGCCGTGTGCCGTCTGAGGACGTTCCTCGCGCCATGATGTACTTCTCAGGCTGGATCCCCATCTGCAAGATCGCCAAGGTATCGGGGTTATTTGAGTAACTTTCCAGGGCCTCGGCAGAACCATCGTCATCCACCCCTAATTCAGGGAAGGCATCACCTGCAAGGGCTGGCCCGGGGAAGTACGTCCCATAGAATGTCCAGGGTTCACCATGGACTGAGACTGTCCACTGGGAGCCTTCCATTGGGTCCCAGGTCGAGGTTGCTGGATCCTCAACAGGTATGGGCAGAGTAGGCCAAATCATGGGCGTGAATATGCCGCCATTTCCGCCAATGGGGTACGACGTGTTCGCGTCATCTCCTGGATAGCCCAGGCATAACCCATCTCGTTGACTCTTGTAGGTCCAGTTGAAGCGAACAGGAATGCGGCCGGGCAAAGATGGCCCCAGCGGTACCTTCAATTCCAAGTTCCCCGTTACCGCATCGACCGAACCCAGTCGCACTGGGTAACGGTACGAGGTCGAGGTGGATTCACCAGGGACCACCCGCTCGCCGTCGGTGATCTGGGCCATCAGAGTTGTGGTCGTACCCATCAACAACCAGCCCAACAGGGCGGAGATTACACGTGTGCCTAGCTTCGATCCGACGAAACCAGTTGAGTGAAGGATGCGACGAGTGAGAGATAGCACGTTCGATCTCCTACATCAAGGATGTGGGCGGTACAGAAATGGACCTTAGTGCCAGCAAACCAAAAGAGTTGAGGTAACAAAGGATTCGAATGTTCAAAATTCCAATACATTCGTAGATATTATTCAAGGAATAAATGATATGAAAGTAATTTTTTGTAACAACTCGACGACTAGCATCCCGAAAATGGACAATTCTCAGGGTCGAAATTCTTCGCCAAGCCTCAGTCACTTTCTAAAATCACGAACATGGCTGGGCGAAAATTCTGGGAACTCAAATTCTCCTGCCGGCTGACATCCTCCCCGTAAATTTGGAGGGATACCCTACCTAAGGATGTGAGTGGTGTGGACGGCCGTTCGGCCAGACTATGGGAGGTTCCTTGACCTTTTGGCGGAGGACGAGGGTGGGACCTTGGTCATAATTTAACTAAAGAGGAACATGACCCCGCGCGAGGTTACGACCCAGACCCTGGACTGCGCGACCTGAGTGGAGCACCTGGAATCTCGGCAAGTTGCGAAATTTGGCAAGGTTTCATCAAGAGCTCCTAACCGGAGATGGGCAACGAGTCAACGGACAAGTGAAACGGAACAAAGGATATTTGAAACGAGCCCTGACACCCTTCTCGCCAGGGCGCTTCCGCCAGCGCGTCATTAGAGAAGGGTTTATCGGGAAGTGGCGCAGAAACATCACCTCGCCAGTGAAATACTGCCTTACGGGTTCGCGACCCACCCCTTCACGACGTCCTGATCCAACAGGGCGTAGGTGTGCTTGAGCAGGTGCAGCCTCGCCATCAATCGAATGGGAATCCCCAGGCGGCCAAGGTCGAGCACATACAGGTGACCAAACTCCTGCATCAAGTCATCCCAGTGGATCTTCGCCGCCAGCCGCTCCAACTCATGGTTCGAGTCCAACGCCAAGTCCAATTCCCACCTGAACCACCGGCTGATCTTTCAATGTTCGCCTAGGTTTTGGCTTCATGCGTCCACCGAAAAAGCGTGGGTCACCCCTACCTTTCTGGAGTACCAGACATACTACAGGCAGCCTTAAATTGTTGCCATATTTAGATCTGTGGCTTGTTCCAGGGTGTCCATCTGTCCACAAAGACCACTCTCTAAGGTGATGACCGTGTCATTTCCCTTCAAATTCACAGCGCTGGCGTAGTGCACTTTGCTGTCGTCCAGCCGCCCTCCTACACCGAGACCTATAGGGGGCCTATCACCTTGACGAGTTTTTGTAGCAAGCATCTTGGTGGACGAATAGGGGAAGAACAAGGCAACGATAATTTTGGATCATTTAATATTATTAATGCTTTACATAAATAAAAAAACGGATTTTGAGTCCGTCGCGTCTGCCATTTCGCCACACCGGCCAGAACGCCCAGGATAGCGCAGGGGCGCGGGTTCTCAAAGCCGGAACACGGCTTGGCCGGGTTCCGGCGTGGGGGTCCGGGGGTGTTCGCGCAGCGTGGAACCCCCGGTGAACAACAGCCGGAACACGGCTTGGCCGGGTTCCGGCGCGGGAGCCCGGGGGTGTTCGCGCAGCGTGGAACCCCCGGAGCGTATCAGCCGGAACACGGCTTGGCCGGGTTCCGGCGCGGGGGCCCGGGGGTGTTCGCGCAGCGTGGAACCCCCGGAGCGTATCCGTATCAAAGCGCGGTCAAGGGAATGCGTCTGCCGGCGCCGAAGGCCTTGGGGCTCACCTTGAAGGCGAAGGGCAGCTGACGGCGCTTGAACTCGGTGCGGCGCAGAAGGCCCAGGATGCGGGGCAGTGCCGCGCGGGCCTGGGCGAGGGCGGGCCCCTCCAGCAGCAAGGCCAGGTCCTCCGCGAGACCTTCCTCGGGCCGCTGGGCCTCCAGCGCGACGCCCAGGATGGCGTCCAGCTGCGCGTAGGGGAGCAGGCTGGCCTCGTCGGTCTGGCCGGGGCGCAGTTCCGCCGTAGGCGGCCGTTCCAGCACGCTGCGGGGCACGGCCTCACCCAGATCCCGGGCCATGGCGTAGACCCGGGCCTTGAGACAATCCCCAAGAGGCGCAAAGGCGCCGATGCCGTCTCCATAAAGGGTGAAGTAGCCCGTGGCGGCCTCGCTCTTGTTTCCGGTGTTCAGCACGGCCACACGGTCCGTGCCGAGACGCCGCTGGACCTCCGGCTCCGAAGTGAGCGCCATGAGGAGGCTGCCGCGGCAGCGGCTCTGGAGGTTCTCGTCGGTCAAGCCGAAGCTCCGGCCGTGGAAGACCTTTTCCAGCGAGGCGGCAAACCCTGTGAATGGGTAGTCTGCGTCCAGCCTGAGGAAACCCATGCCCAGGTGCCGGGCCTGCTGCTCGGCGAAATCACTGCTCTCCTGGCTGCTGAAGCGCGTCGGCAGGGCGGCCCCGAGGACCCGGTCCGGCCCGAGGGCTTCCACCGCCAGGGCGGCTGCGACCGCGCTATCGATGCCACCAGAGAGGCCAAGCACCACGGCCTCGAGGCCCTGCTTGGCGAGGTTGTCCCGGATGCCTGTCACCAGGGCGTGGCGGAGCCAGGGCCCTTCTTCCACCGGGCGCCAGGGCTGGCCCGGCGCCGCCGGATCCACCAGGAAGGAGGTTTCCTGGAAGGGAACGCAACCCTGCCAGCGACCATCGGGCAGGGCCAGCCCCGAGCCGCCGTCGAAGAGCAGCCAGCTTTCCGCGCCCACGCGGCTGGCGTAGGCAATGGGAATCCGATGCTTCTGCGCCAGACCAGGCAGCAGGCGGCGGCGCTGGGCCTCCTTCGAGGGGATGGCCCAGGGGACGCTGCGGCCTTCGGGAAGCCAGCTGCCGAGGGCGCTGGGACTGGCACTGGCGTTGAGGATCAGGGTCGCGCCTGCGGCCGCCAGATCCGCGATGGGATCCATGCCGTAGCCCACGGGCACGTTGCCCAGCTGGGGATCAGCCCAGAGGTCCTCGCAGATGGAGAGACCAATGCGATGGTCCTTGTAATCGACCAGCGGCTGGGGCGACGCGTCAGGTTCGAAGTAGCGGTGCTCGTCGAACACGTCGTAGCTGGGCAGCACCCGCTTCCGGGCGCAGTGGCGCAGCTCCCGGCCTTCGCACCACCAGAGCTCGTTCCAGAGGCGCCCCGAGGGCGCGGCCGTGGCCGTGCCGAACACGAGCGGGACCGGTCCCGTCAGGGCCGCGAGCCGAAGGGATTCGGCCTCGATGCGACGCCGCAGGCCGGGCTCCCAGAGGCGATCCTCCAGCAGGTAGCCGGGGATGGCCAGCTCCGGCGCCAGCACCAGCTCGGCTCCGGCCAAGACGGCCTCGGCATAGGCTGCTTCCAGCTTGTGGCCATTGCCCTCGGGATCCCCGAGGCGAGCGTTGAGCTGGAGCAGCGCGATTCTCACGCGCCGCCTCCTGCGGCGCGCCCTTCGGGCTTCGGCTTCGCCAAAGTGGCACTCCGCTCCTGCTGCGTCCTCATGGTTTCACTTTACCAGCGGATCTCCGCGCAGGTGCCACCTTCGGGCCGTGGCGACAGGCGCAGATCCGCGCCCTGGGCATTGAGCCACTTCAGGGCCAGGGGCAGACCCAGGCCCGTGCCATCGGGACGGCCACTCTCGAAGGGACGCAGCATGCGGATGGCGGTGTCCTCGGAAAGTCCCGGGCCGTCATCCAGCACTTCCAAAACGCCTTCGTCGATCCGTATCAAGACCCGGCCGCCCATGGGCGTGGCCTGGCAGGCATTCTCCAGCAGGTTCACCAGGGCCTGGTGCAGTAGCAGGGGATCGCCCGTGGCGCCCCCCCGGCCTTCGCAGAGCAGGCTGCGCCCCTGGCTCAGGGGTCGCCGTTTCAGCTCCGCCAGAGCCTGGACCGCCACATCTTCCAGGCGCAGGGGCTCGGACAGCGGCTCCAGCGGCTTCGCCCACTGGAGAAAACGCTGCACCAGCCGCTCCAGCTCCTCGGTCTCCTCCAGCAGCTCACGGGCGGCCTGTCCGTGGCCGGCCCGCTGCAGCAGCTGCCCCTGCCCCTTCAGCACGGCCAGGCCATTCTTCAGCTGGTGGGCCACCCCGGCGGTCATCTCGCCCAGTTCGGCGAAGCGCTCCCGCAGCTGCCGGCGGCGTTCCTCGAGCTCGGCCTCGGTGATGTCCTCGAACTGCACCAGGGCCCCGATGCGGTCCGGCGCCTCCATGCGCTGGATCCGCCAGCGGCGGTCCAGGGCGCCCAGCCGCCGGGCCGGTCCCGGCTCGGCCTCCAGAGCCTCCCGCAACCAGGGGAAGGGCTCCAGGACGAAGGCGGCCTCCAGTCCGATCACGCCTGGTTTCACCCCCAGCAGCTCCTGGCCCCGCCGGTTCAGGGCCGCCAGCCGGTGGCGCTGATCCACCCACAGCAGCCCCGTGGGCAGGGCGTCCAGCAGCCGCTCGTGGACCGTCCTCAGTTCCCCCAGGGAGGCGGCCAGCTCCCCCCGTTCCCGAAGGCTGCCCGAGACCGCCGAAAGGAGCAGGGACTCGGGATCGGCGGGGGTCTGCCGCCGCAGCCGGGCCCAGCGCACCAGCAGGAGGAGCAGCCCCCCCGCCACCGCTCCGATGGGAAGGGCCAAGACCAGCCAGGCGATGATACGGGGATGCATGCCATCAGGGTAATCTGGAACCTATGGATAAGCAGTCGATCTACGTCGTCTCCGGAGGCTCCGGCGAAACCGCCCACCGCATGGTGGAGGCGGCCCTCACCCAATTCTCCGTGGGCGAGAGCTCGGCCCTGGTGAGGCGGTTCCAGAACGTGCGCACCCACGAGGACCTGGACCGCATCCTGCAGATGGCTTCGGAGAAGCGGGCCGTCATCGTCCACACTACGGTCTCCCGGGAGATGCGGGACTACCTGGACCACCGCTGCGCCGAGCTGCGGCTTACCCAGGTGGACCTCTTCGGCGATCTGCTGGACACCCTGACCATCTACCTCCGGGAGCGCCCCGAGGAGCGCCCGGGCAGCTTCCACGCCGTGGGCGACCGCTACTTCCGGCGCATCGAAGCCATCGAATACGCCCTGAAATTCGACGACGGCATCGACATGGGCGGCCTGGTGGACGCCGACATCGTCCTGGTGGGCATCAGCCGCACCAGCAAGACGCCCCTGTCGATGTACCTGGCCATGGAGGGCTTCAAGGTCATGAACGTGCCCCTGGTGCCGAACGTGCCCCTGCCGGCGGAGCTGGAAAGCATCCCCCAGGGCCGCATCGTGGGCCTCACCATCCAGGCCGATCGCCTGCAGGAGATCCGGGCCTACCGCCTGAAGCGCCTGGGCGCCGTGGGCAGCGCCGACAACTACAGCGACATGGGCCGCATCCTGGATGAGCTGGCCTACGCCGATGGGATCTTCAAGCGCCACCGCCGCTGGCCCGTGCTGGACGTCACCGGGCGCAGCATCGAGGAGACCGCGGGCCTCGTGCTGGACCGGGTGCTCGGCAAGGAGCGGGCGGTCTAGGAGCGAGTCCCCCTACAGTTCTTCCTCCAGCCGCTCCACGACCGTTTTCAGGATCTTGATGCGCCCGTAGTTCTTGTCTTCGCTTTCCACCAGGGTCCAGGGGGCGATCTCCGTGCTGGTGCGGTCCAGCATGTCGCAGATGGCCCGCTCGTAGAGGGGCCACTTCTCCCGGTTGCGCCAATCCTCCTCGGTGATCTTGAAGCGCTTGAAGGGGGTGGCCTGGCGCCCCTCGAAGCGCCGCAACTGCTCTTCCTGGCTGATGGACAACCAGAACTTCAGCAGGATGCTGTGGCTGCGCACGATCTGGTCCTCGAAGTCGTTGATCTCGCTGTAGGCCCGCTGCCAGTCGGCCTCGGAACAGAAGCCCTCCACCCGCTCCACCAGCACCCGGCCGTACCAGCTGCGGTCGAAGATCATGACCTTCCCCCGGCGCGGCAGGTATCGCCAGAAGCGCCACAGGTAGGGCTGGAGCCGTTCATCTTCCGTGGGGGCCGCCACCGGCTGGATGCGGTAGTTCCGGGCGTCCAGGGCCTGGGTGATGCGGCGGATGCTGCCACCCTTTCCCGCGGCGTCCACCCCTTCGAAGGCCATGACGACGGAATGCTTGCCGAAGTTCTTGTGCCGGGTGAGCAGGTTCAGCTTCCCCTGGTACGTGAGCAGGGCCTCCTCGTAGTCCTTCTTGTCCAAGCGCTTGCCGAGGTCCAGGGCCCTGAGGATGTTCATCTCATCCAGGGGAGCCGGGACCTGCTGCACCACCGGGGCTGGTTTGGGTGCCGGGTTGCCCAGCCGGGCCCGCAGCCGTTCCAGCAGGATCTTCCCCACCGTCAACCTCTGGTACCGGGGATCCGTGGCTTCCACCACGATCCAGGGCGAATCTGCGGTACTGGTGGAGCGCAGCACGCGTTCGGCCACCTGCCGGAAGGTGTCATACATCTCGAAGTGCTTCCAGTCCCGGGGTGTCACCCGCCAGCGGGTCTTGGGATCCTTCTCCAGGCCCTTCAGCCGCTTTTTCTGGGTGTCCTTGCTGAGGTGCATCCAGAATTTCAGCACCAGGGCCCCCTCGTGGATGAGCATCTGCTCAAACCGGGCAATGCGGGCCATGTCCTGGTCCAGCTCCGACGTCTTGATGCGGCCGTGGGCCCGCTCGAGGATCGGCCAGGTGTACCAGGAACCATCGAAGATGCCGATCTTCCCCTTGGGCGGCAGCATGCGCCAGTAGCGCCACATGTGGGGACGCTCCAGCTCCTCGTCCGAGGGCAGGTCCAGGCCGTGGGTCTGGATGTGGCGAGGATCCATCCACTCGTTGAGCGCGTTCACGGTCTCGCTCTTGCCCGACCCGTCTACTCCCGCCACCAGGATGATCACCGGGAACTTCGCCGCATTGAGGTCGAACTGGGCGTCCAGCAGCGCCTCCCGCAGCGGAGGCAGCTCCTGCTCCCAGACGTCCTTCATGATCCTGTGGCCGAGTTCCGCGGATTCGAACATGGTTCCCCCCGGGACGGATGTGCCTCTATTTCGACGCAAGGGTCACGATAGCTGATTTCCGCCCCCCCAGATGGTGGAATGATGGGGCCCATGATCTCCATCACGGGTCCCATCCAGCCGGCCATCGTCCACACAAGGCGCATCCTGTTCGAGCCATTCCGCGCCCGGACCTGGTTCGTGCTGGGCTTCGCAGCCTTCCTGGCCCAGCTGGGCAGTGGCGGTTCCTTCAACTACAACGGCAACCCCTTCGACCGGTCCTCGCGCCACCCGTTCCCCGACTTCAACCAGGTGTCCGCCTGGGTGCTGGAACACCTGACCCTGCTCATCACCCTGGCCGTGGTGGGCTTCATCCTCCTCCTGGCGCTCTCGGTGCTGTTCCAGTGGCTGAGCAGCCGGGGGCAGTTCGTCTTCCTGGACGGTGTGGCCTGGAATCGCCCCGTGATCGCAGAGCCCTGGACCCGCCTGGGTGGCCTCGGCGACCAGCTCTTCCGCTTCCGCCTGCTGCTTCTGCTGGCGGGCCTGGCCCTGCTCCTGGTCTGCGGCGGCCTCGGCACCCTCATCGCCATGCCTGACATCCGCGCCAGAGCGTTCGGTTCAGCTGCCCTGCTGGCTCTGGTGGTGGCCGGCGGCCTGCTGCTGCTGGGAATCCTCGTCTTCGCGGCCATCGGGTTGCTGTTGAGGGATTTCGTGGTGCCCATCATGTACCGGCGGAACCTGGGCTCTTCCGAGGCCTGGGGCGTGCTGCGCCGGGAGCTGCTTCCTGGAAACGGCTGGCGGTTCGTGGGTTTTTACCTGATGAGCTTCCTGCTCGGGATCGCCGCCGCCATCGTGATGCTGATCGGCTGCTGCCTCACCTGCTGCATCGCCCTCCTCCCCTACATCAGCTCCGTGGTCTTCCTGCCCATCCTGGTCTTCTTCCGCTGCTACTCCCTGGGATTCCTGGAGCAGTTCGGGGAGGAGTGGAAGATCATCCAGGTGCCGGAACCCGAAGCTGGGCACTAGTATTCATTCGCCAGATCCGCCGCCCGTACCTGCTTTTCGAAGGGCTGGAACACAGGGGCACCGGAGGCTTGGGCGATCCATTCGGCCACTCGGATGCCATCCACGGCCGCGGAAGTGATGCCCCCCGCGAAGCCTGCACCCTCGCCGCAGGGGTAGAGGCCGGGGTGCGATACGGATTGGCCATCCTCGCCCCGCAGGAGCTGGATGGGGCTGCTGGTGCGGCTTTCAATGGCCAGCAGAATGGCCTCGCGACTGGCGAAGCCATGGAGCTTCTGGTCGAACGCGGGCAGCGCCCCGGCCAGCTGCTCCCGCACGAAGTCCGGCAGGCAGGTCCGCAGGTCCGCCGCCACGGCGAAGGGCCGGAAGCTGGTGCGGGGCAGCTTCCCCGTGGCCCGGCCCTTCAGGAAGTCCTGCACGGCCATGGCCGGGGCGCCATAGGTCTCACCGGCGGCGCGGAAGGCGGCCTGCTCCCACCTGCGCTGGAAGTACATGCCGCCCAGCAGGTGGTCGCTGCCGAAGTCCGTCGTGTTCACCTTGGCCACCAGACCCGAGTTGGCGAAACCCGAGTCCCGCTTCTCATTGCTCATGCCGTTCACGACCACGCCTCCAGCCTCGCTGCTGCACTGGATCACCTCGCCACCGGGGCACATGCAGAAGCTGTAGGCGGCACGGTTCAGGCCGAAGTTGCAGACCAGCTTGTAGTCCGCGGCCGGCAGGGAGGGATGGCCGGCGCTCGGCCCGTACTGGGAGCGGTCGATGAGGTCCTGGGGGTGTTCCACCCGCACGCCCATGGCGAAGGGCTTCTGGCGCATGGCCACGCCGTGGCCGTGCAGCATCTCGAAAGTGTCCCGGGCGCTGTGCCCCGGTGCCAGCACCAGAGCTTCGCAGGGGATCTCCTCGCCGCCGGCCAGCACCGCGACACAAACGCGGCCGGACGAGTCAAAGCGAACATCCGTCAGCCGTGATCGGAACCGGTACTGGGCCCCGCGGGCCTCGGCGTCCTTGCGGATGAGCACGGCACAGCGGCGGATCACATCGGTGCCCACATGGGGCTTGGACAGGTAGAGGATCCGGGGATTGGCGCCGAAGCGCACGAAGGCCTCCAACACATAGCGGGTGGCCGGGTGCCCGATGCGGGTGGTGAGCTTGCCATCGCTGAAGGTGCCCGCGCCGCCTTCGCCGAACTGGGCGTTGGCCTCGGGATCCAGCACCGCGTCCTGCCACAGTCCTGTGACGGCTTTCACCCGCTCGCCCATGGCGGGTCCCCGCTCCAGCACGAGGGGTTCGATGCCGTAGTCCAGCAGGCGCAGGGCGCAGAAGGTGCCCGCCGGCCCGCTGCCCACGATGACCACCCGGGGCTTGCGCGGTGGCTGGGCCACTGCGTAGGGCGCCTCAGGCGGCGCGGGTTCCAGCTTCAGTCCGCCCGGCCTCGGGCCAAGCTCGAGGGGGCGGTCCGACTCGAAGCTGAGGGCCGTGAGGAAGCGGATGGCGCCCTTGTGGCGGGCGTCCAGGCTGCGGCGTTCCAAGGTCACGGCGCGGTAGTCCTGCGCGGCGCCGCCCAGGACATGGGCCAGCGGTTTCGCGAGATCCAGCGCCTCCTCACCCAGGTTCAGCGGCAGGTTGGAGAGCAGGTAGCGCATGGTCGCCTCGGCGGAAGGAGTCCACGGGACTCAAGGCCTCGCTGCCAGATTAGCGCAGGTCGGGTCACCCACATGACTCCAGGGTGATCCAGAGGCCCGGCGGCCAGGCAGGCTGGTGGATTTATAGCTGATCCAGAGGTGGCTTTATTCCCGCTCGACCCTATATTGGGCTCGGGATGTGTCCGAGGGGGTGTCCTGTGACCTTGGAAGAGACCATCCGGGACTTGACCTCCAAGACCCCGAGTGGTGGCTGCTGCAGGATGGGAGACTGTGCCTTCTCGGTCAGCTACTGCGCGGACATCTGGGAGTGGGAATACCGGGGCTATGTCTTCCATGACCCGCTGGACCTGGCCGAGGCGATCACCCGGGATTTCGGAGCGGACTCCCGGCTGGTGAGCTTCTATTCGGGAAGGATCCCGGACCAGCGAAGGTGGCCCAGGACACAGCCCACAACCGCAGGACGCCCGCTCAGCCAGCCGGATTCCTAATCCCCGCGGAAAAGCCCTCCCATGACCCGCGGATGAGCTCCCACTGGCGACTTCAACACCACCGGGAAGACAAACGCCCCGGCGAACCGGGGCGCTTTCCGAGGGAATGCCAGGCTCAGTCGGTCACCGCGAACACCACGCGGTCATTGCGCAAGCGCTCGGGATCCAGGATGCGGATGGTGGCCACCTTGCGATCCTCGGTGAGGGTCACGGTGTACTGCTGGTCCTTCAGCAGGGATCCGGGCACCACGTTCACCTTGCTGATCTTGGTGAGGCCCAGATCGGAAGCCTGGATGCGGACTTCAGGGTTGGGAGCGTCCAGGGGCAGGTCCTTGACGAACCGGGAGGCCACGGCCTTGGGGCCCATGCGGTCCTTGGCGAAGATGGGCACGATGATGACGCCCTCATCGACCAGCTGCTTGCGCTGCCCGATCAGGTAGTGCAGGGAATTCAGCCTCGCCTTCTGGGACTGGCTCAGGGTGGTCAACTCGTTCATCTGGGTCAGCAGGGTGGTCTTCTCGACGCGAAGAGAATCCACTTCCTCCTGGACTTTGACCCGCTGGGCAACCAGACCCTCCACCTGTTCGGCCAGATCGCGGGCCTTGGCCGCATGTTCGTCCCGGGCCTGTTCCAGAGCCACACGCTGGTTGTGCAGGAATTCGGTGGGCCCCACCGGGGCCTTCCCCTGGGTGACGGCCGTCAGATAGGCGCCTCCGGCGAGCTGATGGTAGACCTGCCAGCCCGGCTGGAGCTCTTCCATGATGTTGGCCCGGGCGGCCAGCGCCCTGGCCTTCTCATCGGAAAGGCCCCGGCCCTTCAGGTAGCGCACGGCCATGGCGAAGTGGTTGTCTTTCTCCGAGGCGATCTGGGGTCTGGGCAATTCCGCCTGGAGCTTGGTCACTTTGGCGGTGAGCAGGCCGATCTGCTTGTCCCGATCCAGGATCTCCTGGAGAAGGGCAGCCGCACTGCTGTCCTGCTCGTTCTTCACCCGCGATTCAAGCAGGGCGCGCTGGTCTGGCGTCAGCGCGATGACCGTCGGATTGGGCTGCAGTCCCGCCTTGGCCATGGCCTCGGTCTGGGCCTGGGTGGCGGCCTGGGTCTGGCCTTCGGCCTTCTGGGCCTCGGCGACCTTCTTGACGAGGTCATTGGATTCCGTGGCCTCTGACTGCGACTTCTGATTGCAGCCCAGAGAGAGGGAGAGAGCCAGAGGCACCGCCGCAAGGGCTGCCCCGAAGGCCAAGGTTCGCAGAATCTTCATAGACACCTCTTGGAGGATTGGGATGGTGCTGGACCCCGAAGGATGGTGCGTAAATATATTTTTAGCAAGGACTTATCTATACATCCATCGATCTACCATTCACCAGTCCTGCCGATCTGGAACACCCACCAAGGGCCATGCTTCCACACTTAACCCGCAACAGAAGAGGGCGTGATCTCCTGAGGTTGGATCCCTTTTTTTTGATCGGATCTTCGCGCCTTGCCGAATGTCGCAGGTCGTGGAGGGAGAACGCCCTTCCTGGACCATCCCGTCCCTCGTCGCTGAAAGCGGCCTTGAGGACGTCCGCTTTCTCCGCTGGTGACATTGGCAAGTCACCTCGATGGGCCAGCGTGTCAGCCCCTCTGGCCTCTCTTATAAATCAATCGGTTTTATCTAATCGTTAGACAAGCAACTGCTCGCGCAAATTCGACCAGTTTTGTTTTTTAAATTATATCATCTTTATTGTTTTCATTAATTTAATAAAAATGTCAGGATGGATCAATCAGGTGAATCACGCCCGGATTGGGATTCCTGCCACACCTTGGGCGCCTCTGGCAGCCCAGGACAACAGCGCAAGGGATGCAAATCATGGATGTGACCATCGCCAACAAGATCATCGACTTCATCTTCAGCGCCACAGGCATGAATGCGATCGTCTGCGATGAGGAAGGCATCATCGTCGCCGCCAAGGTCCGCTCCCGGATCGGCAATATCCACGACGGCGCGCGGAGGATGCTCCGCGAGGGTCTGCCGCACGTCATCATCACCGCCGAGGACGAGGCGGCCTCCGGCGGGCTCGTGAGGGCGGGCATCAACATGCCCCTCCGGCACAACGACCAGTTGATTGGATCCATTGGCATTCCGGGCGACCCGGAGAAGACGATGCTGGTGACGAAGATGGCCGCAGGACTGGTGCTGAAGGAGCTCCGGGAGCGGGAGATGCTCGACCTCCTGCTTGGCCATGCGGCGCGGATGGACAGTTCCATCACGACCATCGTCGCCACCGTGGAGGAAGTGAACGCCACCCAGCTGAAGGTCAGCGGGATGGTCGAGGAGGTGGAACAGTTGATCAGCGCCTCCTTCGAAGACCTCAAGACGACTGACGAGGTGGTGGACACCATCCAGTCCATCGCCGGCAACACGCAGATGCTTGGCCTGAACGCAGCCATCGAGGCCGCCCACGCCAGGGAGCACGGTCGGGGTTTCGCCATCGTGGCGGAGGCGGTGCGGAAACTGTCGGATGAGTGCGGCCAGTCGGCCGAATCCATCAAGGCCACGCAGGCGCATCTCAACGCCTCCATGAGCCAGGTGGTGACCTACTCCCGGACCTTGACCGCCAACACCCACACCCAATCCAGGGCCACCGGCAACATCGCGAACCTGGTGACGGACCTGAAGAAGGTCAGCGAAGCCCTCCTGGCGATGTCCCAGACCTAGACAGAATCAATCGGCTGGGTGCTCCCGCCCAGGGGCATGGATAATCAGGGTCGTCAGGGGATGACCTTGGGTGATCCAGGCCTTAAGCGGGTGGTGGTGGCGGGCGGCACGGGACTGGTGGGGCGTCCGCTGGTAGAGGCCCTGGTGGCCCAGGGCGTTCAGGTCACCGTGCTCTCGCGGAACCCGGGCAGCCTGAGTTCCCCCACGGGCGTCCTGGCCCACGGCTGGACCGGCCTCTCCGCCTTGCTGGACGGCACGGATGCCGTCATCAACCTGGCGGGCGAGGGCATCGCGGAGGAGCGCTGGAGCGCTCCCCGCAAGGAGGCCATCCGCCGCAGCCGCACGGAGGCCACAGCCCGCCTGGCGACGGCCATGGGAACCTGCGCCCACCCCCCCAGGGCCCTGGTGAACGCCTCGGCCATCGGCTACTACATCCCCCGGAACGAGGTGCCCATTGATGAGCTCGCCCCTGCCGGGGCGGGCTTTCTGGCGGAAGTTTGCCAGGCCTGGGAGGACGCGGCCCGGACCGCCGAGGGGCTCGGCGTGCGGGTGGCCATCCTCCGCATCGGCGTGGTGCTGGCCCGGGGGAGCGGCGCCCTGCCGCAGATGGCCCGGCCCGTGCGCTGGTTCGCCGGCTGCAAGCTGGGCTCCGGGCAGCAGGGCCTGAGCTGGATCCACCTCGACGATCTGGTGGCCATGCTGATCGAGGCGGCCGGAAACCCAGACTGGCGGGGTGTCTTCAATGGCACCGCGCCCCAACCGCTCAGCAACGAGGCCTTCACACGCCTCATCGCGCAGCGGCTGCACCGCCCCCTGCTGCCCGTGCCGGGCCCGCTCACAGCCATCGCCACCAAGGTCCTGCTAGGTGAGATGGCCGAGGCCCTGTTGCTGCAAGGCGCCTTCGTGCTGCCAGCCCGTGCCCAAGCCATGGGCTTCACCTTCCGCTTCCCCACCGCCCAGGCCGCCCTGGAGGACCTGCTGTGAGGGAGGAGGTCTTCATCTCCACCCAGGATCTGCCCGCGCCCCGCGACGAGGTGTTCGCCTTCTTTTCGGATCCCGCCAATCTCGAGGCCCTCACCCCGCCCTGGTTGCGCTTCGAAGTGCTCACGCCGAAGCCGCTGCCGCGAGGCGAAGGCGCTCTCTTCGATTACCGCATCCGGGTGCGGGGCCTGCCCCTCCGCTGGCGCACCCTCATCGAGACTTTCGTGCCTGGGGAACAGTTCGTGGACCGCCAGATCGCAGGTCCCTACGCCCTCTGGCACCATACCCACCGCTTCGAGGACCTGCCACCAGCTGCCGATCTGCCAGGCGGCGGGACCCGCATGACCGATCAGGTCCGATACCGCCTGGGTTTCGGGATCTTCGGGCGCATCGTCACCGCACTCTGGGTGCGGCGCGACATCGAGCGGATCTTCGAGTACCGGCGCCAAACCCTCGACCAGCGGTTCCAAGCCCGCTAGGACAGGACTAGACTGGGCCCGGCAGGGAAGGCCCCTGCCCAAGGCCGGCGCGACCCGCGTGGTCCGCCTGTTGCGGTGGGGGATCCATGTCTCCTCGAAGGCTCTTCCTGGGATTGCTTCTCCTGATGCAACTCGGGACCGGCTGCACCCCTGCACCTGAACTCCAGCCCGCGCGGCCCGAGAAGCTTTTCCAGGGCATGCTGGCCTTCCTGGAGGACGGGAAGTGCACCCGGGAGCAGGTGCTGCTGCGACTGGGGCCACCCATGGCCCAATTCGAGGGTGAGCGCATCCTGGCCTACGCCTTCAGGGAGGATGCCCAGGGCGAGTGGCGGCTGGAAGCCCGGGCCGTGGTCAGCGACGGACGGCTCAGCTACCCGCCGGGCACCTCCAGCCTCGTGCTCGTGTTCAGCGCAGACAGCGTCCTGCTCCGCCACAGCCTTGTGGTTGCCCGATGAAGTGCAGGCTGGTCCTGTTGATGGGCGGCCTTTTGCTGGCCGTCTCCTCGGCCTGCCTCGTCCTGCCCCTTCCGGCCTACAACCTCTCAGGAGGCCGAGGCATGGTGCGCGAGGTGGACCAGGCGGCTCTGGTCGAGGGGCAGACGACGCGGGAGGAGGTACTCCTGCGCCTGGGTGAACCGGACGATTTCCAGGCGAGCGGGTCCGTCTTCATCTACCGTTGGACGGTTGGCCGCGGGGTATGGGCCAGCGCGGGCGCCGGGGGCGGCGTCATCGAGCGGACCCACCTATTGCGCATGGAATTCGATGCCTCGGGTCATCTGGTCCGCCTCAACCGTCAGGCTGCCTTCGGCTCCCAGAGCGGGCCCTTGCTGGACAGAACCCAGGACCAGAGCTTCCGCGTCACACTGCCGACCCGCGCCGAAGCGGCCGCTCCGGCAGGAGCCGCCCCTTCCATCAGGCTTGGCCCCGTCGAGGACCTGCGCCTTGACAAGGTCCGCCTTGGCACCCGGTCCGCGAACCAGCAGCAGATGGCGGATGTCTACCCCGAGCAGGATCCCGTTTCCCTCTTGGCCTCGGCTCTGGCGAACGAAGTCAGGGTGGCAGCTTTCCGGATCGCCCCAGACACAGCCGAAGCGAACCTCCACCTTCGCCTCAGGAAGTTCTGGGTGCACACCACGAACACGCTCCTCTACTGGGATGTCATTGCCGACATCGACTGCGACCTGGTGGGATCACCAGCCCAAGCGGAAGCCCCTCCCCTGGTCCGCACCTTCACGGTCACCCGGCGGAAGCGCACCTACCTGTGGCCTTCAGTGCGCCTCTGCACGAGCGTCCTGTCGGAAGCGGTAGACGACTTGTTGACGAAAATTCGCGTCGACGCGATCTGGGCGGAGCTCCGGAACCGACCTGCCCTCAAAGTGCCTGACTACCCACCGGTCAAGCCCGCTCCAGCCCCCCGAACCGCGCCATGATCCGCTTGTCACCACCCTGGTCGAAACGCACGGTGTAGGTGAGCCCATCCCCACGGCCCGAGGCGGCCAGCACCGTGCCGGCACCGAAGCGCGGGCTTTTCACCCGGGTGCCCCCCGGAAAGGCATTCGGATCCTGTTTCTCGGCCGGTTCGGAGAACCTGCCGCCTTCCGCCTCGCCCGAAGGAACTGGCGCCTCCTTCACCCGGTCGAAGAAGCTGCGGATGCGCTGCAGTTCCGTGGCCACGGAGGCGCCCCCGGCACCGCGGGTGAAGGAGCTGCCCGGACGGACGCCCTCCCCTGCCTGGTAGAGCTCAGTGCCCCAGCGGATGGGCGTCAGCAGCGCCGAGGCGGGGAGCTCCCGAAGGAATCGGCTGGGCATGCAGAGCATCTCGGTGCCCATCATGCGACGGCGACGGGCGGCGCTGAGGGTGAGGCGGCGCTGCGCGCGGGTGATGGCCACGTAGAACAGCCGCCGTTCCTCTTCCAGCCCATCGGTCGTCTCCCGGGCATTGCGGTTGGGGAAGACATCCTCCTCCATGCCCACCACGAAGACATAGGGGAACTCAAGCCCCTTGGCGCAGTGGATGGTCATGAGGCTCAGCTGCGAGGCTTCCTCCAGGTTGTCCGTGTCCGAGGCCAGGGTGATGCGGTCCAGGAATTCCGACAGGCGCAGGCCCAGGGATTCGGATTCGGCGGCGGCGCTGAGGAACTCCTCCAGGTTGCGGATGCGGCCCTCGGCCTCCAGCGTGGCCTCGTCCTCCAGGCTCTGCAGGTAGCCGCTTTCCTGGAGCACCCACTTGACCAGGCCTGCCAGACCCTGGGCTTCGCGCTCCGGCCCGGCCCGGTGGAACAGCTCCAGGAACTTGCCCAGCTCCCGCTGGGCCCGGCCCTTCAGCTCGCCGGAGCGCAGCAGCAGGGCCAGCCCTTCCAGGGGCGTGCCGCCTTCGGGGATGGCACCCTCGATCTTCCCGAGGGTCGTGGGCCCCACGCCCCGGCTGGGGGCGTTCACGCAGCGGCGGAAGCTCACCAGGTCGAAGGGATTCGAAATGAGCCGCAGGTACGAGATGAGGTCCTTCACTTCCTGGCGCTCGTAGAACTTCACGCCACCCACCAGCCGGTAGGCCATGTTCTGGGCCCGCAGCGCCTCTTCCAGCTGCCGGGACTGCCAGTTGGCCCGGTAGAGCACGGCCGCCTTGGCCTCCGGATCCGTGTACCGCAGCTCCTGGATGCGCTGCACCACCCACTCCGCCTCCAGGCGCCCCTCGTCCGCCAGCTTGAAGATGATGGACTCGCCGTCGCCAAGATCGGTGATCAGCGCACCCTTGCCCTCCACCCGCTGGGCGTTGTTGGCGATCACCTCCGAAGCCGCGTCCAGGATCTTCCTCGTGGAACGGTAGTTCTGCAGCAGCTCGATGCGCACGGCCTCGGGGAAGTCCTGCTGGAAGTCGAGGATGTTGCGGATGTCGGCGCCTCTCCACCCATAGATCGACTGGTCCTCGTCCCCGACAACACACAGGTTGTGGTGCTTTCGCGCCAGGTGCTGCACCAGCAGGTACTGGGCGCGGTTGGTGTCCTGGTATTCGTCCACCAGGATGTACTTGAAGCGCTCGCTGTAGACGGACTGCATCACCGGGTCGCGGAAGAGGCGCTCGGTCCAGAGCAGCAGGTCGTCGAAGTCGCAGGCCCGGTGGTTCTTCAGCCCCTTCTGGTAGAGGTCGTAGGCGTCCAGCACCTTGCGGGTCCAGGGATCCAGGCCCTCCTCCCGGGCCTCTTCCGGCAGCAGGCAGCGGTTCTTGAAGTCGCTGATGAGCTCCAGGACCTTCTTGGGGTGGAACTGCTTCTCCGGCAGCTTCAGCTCCGCCAGCACCTGCTTGATGAGGCTCTTCTGGTCCGCGGGGTCGAAGATGACGAAATCCCGCCCCACGGGCGTGCGCTCGCCCTCGCGGCGCAGGATGCGGGTGCAGAAGCTGTGGAAGGTGCTCACCCACATCTGCGCGGCGGGCACGGAGACGAGCCGCTGCACCCGCTCTCGCATCTCCTCCGCGGCCTTGTTGGTGAAGGTCATGGCCAGGATGGCCCCGGGGTGCACGCCTTCCTCTTCGATGAGCCACGCGATGCGCCGGGTGATCACCGTGGTCTTGCCGGAACCGGCCCCGGCGAGGATCAGCAGGGGGCCATGGGCATGGCTCACCGCCTCCCGCTGGGGAGCGTTCAGGCGGCGGAGGAGGGGATGGTCAATGGGCTCGGAAGCTGGGACAGGCATCTGTCCATGCTACTAGTGGTGCCCGCGCGAAATAGCTGGATCATTCGCGCCATTCGTGGGCACCGCGTGTCAGGGGTCTGGGGAGAGGCTCCAGGTCTGTGAGCCTTTGCGAGCAGGAGCACGCCCTGCGTGCGATACCTGGAGGGCAGCGCACTTCGCCATCACCCAAGTTGATTCATTTGTCTCAGGCGAGGTGCACTAGGGCGCGATGACCTTGCCCTTCTCGGCTTTGCGGAGGACCTCCTTCACCAGTAGCTGGATGTCGTCGTCCGTGAGCCGGTCCTTGAACGAGGGCATGACAACCCCGAAGAGGATGCCCTTGCGGATGGTCTTCACCATCTCCGCGTCCGTCTCCTTGGCCGCCTTGGCCGCATCCGTGAAGTCGAACCCGCCGAGCTTCTTCCCGTCAGGCATGTGGGCCGAGCCATCCGGCCCATGGCACTTCACGCAGTTGGCGGCGTAGAAGTCCTTGAGCTCACCAAGGCTCCTGGCCGGAGTCTGGGCCTGCAGGCCGGGAAGCAACAACAGGACCGGCAACAATACCATCCACCGCATGGGCGCCTCGTCAGGTGTTTGAACACACACTATGGCCCCGACGGCCGCACCTGCAAGGGAAAATCACAGCTTTCTCCTCGTGGCCAGCCGCTGGACCACACTGGTCAGCAGGCGCCGGGCCTCGGGCTCGCTGAGCTGGCGCCGGAAGCCGGGCATGGCGCCCTTGCCACGAAGGATGGCCGCTACAAGAGCGGCCTCCTCCTGCCCCGCCAGCCAGCGGCCATCCGCGAGGTTCCGGCCCCCCAGTCGGGTGCCGTTCGGACCCCGCCCCGTGCCGTCGGTGCCATGGCAGACCGCGCAGTGCTGCACGAAATAGCCTTTCAGGTCCTTGACCTCCGCGGACAGCGGGACGCCAAGGAGCGGCAGCATCAGCAGCAAGGCGACACGGGGAACCATAGTCGAACCTACCATGCGGGCCACTCTGTCGTTAGGCTGGACCCACGCGCCCGTGGCGGAATGGCAGACGCCGCGGACTTAAAATCCGCTGCCGGAAACGGCGTGCCGGTTCGAATCCGGCCGGGCGCACCAAAGACCTGACGAGGTAAGTTCGATCATCCGAGCGCCTGTGGCATGACCTCCTCGCCGGGTCCCGATTCCGCGCCGTCCACCGGACGGCGCTTCATCACCCGGCGGTCGGTCAGGTCTTGAACCGCGCCATGAGCGCGGTCAGGCCTCCGGCGGTGCGGACGAGGTCCTGGGTGGTGGCGGCGTTGCTGTCCACGGTCCCGGAGAGCTGGATGGCGGCGCTGGCGTTCTGGACCGCCTGCTGGGCGCCCAGTTCCACCTGCTTGGCCACTTCCTCGCTGGCCTTGGCCTGTTCGCCCGAGGCGGCCTCGATCTGGGTGGACATGGCGGCAATCTCGGTGACATTGTCCCGAATGTTCACCAGGGCCTGGACCACTTCCTGGACTGTGGCCTTGCCCTGGGCCACCGCGTGGTTGCTGCCTTCGATGAGGGTGGCGATCTCCCGGGCGGAGGCATCGCTGCGCTCGGCCAGCTTTCGCACTTCCTCGGCCACCACGGCGAAGCCCTTGCCCAGCTTGCCGGCCGTGGCCGCCTCGATGGCGGCGTTCAGGGACAGCAGGTTGGTCTGCCGGGCGATGTCCTGGATCACCTGCACGGCGTTCACCATCTGGCTGGTGGCCTCTTCCACTTTTTCCATGGCGCGCATGGCCGCCTGGCCCGAGGCATCCGCCGTCTGGGCGGTACGGGCCGCCTCGCTGGATCGGCGGTGGCTGATATGGACGTGGTCGGCCACTTCCCGGACCGAGGCGGACAATTCAGTGATGGCGGAGGCCATGCGATCCGTGGAGGTGCGCTGGTCATCCGCGTTCCGGGCGATCTCGTGGCTGGTGCTCGCGATCTCATGGGTGGCCGAGGCGATCACGCCGCTGTTCAGGCGCACCCGCTCCGCGTCGAACCGGATGCGGTTGATGGTGTTCTTCAGATGAGCCTGCATGCGGCGCACGGTGACCATGAGGCTGGTCTTGTCCCCGGGCCGGGTGGGAATGTCCGTGCGCAGATCCCCCTCTGCCAGAGCCCGGGCCATGAAGAGGGCGTGTTTGGGGTCTCCCCCCAACTGGAAGTCGATGATCTGAGCGAGTTTGCCGAAAATGACAAGGCCGGCCAGGGCCGCCAGAACAGCGCCCCCGCCCAGCACCCACAGGCCCATGGTGGACTGGGAGGAAATGCTGTCCAGCTTGGCATCCAGCTGCTTGAGTTCACCCCCGTCGAGCCTTGCCGCCTGGCCCGCGACCAGAGTCTTGACGGCGGCCACCTCTGAACGGGAATTCAGCAGGGCCATGGAGTTGATCGCCGCCGCCAGGAAGAAGATCGCCAGCACCACGGAGGCCGCCGCCCAGACCCGTCCCCGCAACCCCATCTCCGGCATGGGAATCCAGATCTTCGGTTCGGGATCCTCCATGGGCTGGCCCGCACGGGCCCTGGCGTACATCCGCTCCGCTTCCTCGATCTGGGTGGCGGTGGGCTTGCTGCGGATGGACACATAGCCGACGGTCTGCCCCTCTTCCTCGATGGCGGTCACGCTGGCATCCACCCAGTAGAAATCCCCGCTCTTGCACCGGTTCTTCACCATGCCCTGCCAGGGCTTCCCGGACTTGACCGTGCGCCACAGGTCCTCGAAGGCCGCCGGAGGCATGTCCGGATGCCGGACCAGATTGTGGGGCTGGCCGATCAGCTCCTCCTGGGAGAAGCCGCTGATGCGGATGAACTCCTCGTTCACGTACGTGATCACCCCCCGCAGATCCGTCGTGGAGACGATGAAGGCCCCCTCCGAAAGCTGGTGTTCCCTCTGGGTGACCGGCATATTGACGCGCATGGATTTCTCCCTAGCCATAACCCGACCGAGCATGCCAAGGGCGCCTTTGCAGGCCGGATACCTCAACCGCTTCGGGAGAAAACCTGCGGAGCTTGATTTTCAGAGGCCCGTGACCCCATCCCTCACGGGAGCAGCTTGAGCAGCGGGATCAGGATCCCGTTGAACCGCTTCCAGCCGGACAGGTCTCCGTGCACCAGCCGCCGGACTTTCACCCAGTCATCCTCGGCGGCGGCCTTGGGGACGCCCTTCAGCATGAATTCATAGGCCAGAACCCGGGCGGCCACCGCCGGATCCAGGGCCAACTCGGGTTTCTCCACCAGATCCACCCCGACCAGCTTGCCAAACCGGGCGTAGGCAGAGCGTCCGACCAGGGGCATGAAGCCCCGGCCGCAGTATTTCGCTCCGTCGCCCTGCTCCACATTGCCCAGGCTGCGATCGAAATCGTACATGCGGCGGAAGTAGGCTTCGCTGCCCGATTCCTTCTCCGGGGCGAAGAGGTAGCTCTCCGAGCCAATCGAGGCGATCACCGCGACTTCCGTGGCGGGGTCGAGGATCTTCAGGGACTCCAGGGCCTCCACGATCATCGGCCAGTGGGCCTCCACATTCGCCCGGGGCGCGTGGAGGATGGTGGCGATGGTGTCCGCCTTGAAGTGCATGGCTGACTCCCAGTGGGAAGACGGGGGGCAAAGGGATGGGCAGGGCCAATCTACCACGGCCGGCCGAACTCGCAGCAGGGGACCTCCATCTGCGCTGGTCTAGACCAGTTCCGCCCCCAGGAAGTGGGGGCTCGCCAGCGTGACCCTGGCCCGCACGAGTTCTCCGAACGGGAGGTCACGGCCTGGTCCGGCCTTGAGGTGGATGGTCTTCCATTCGCCACTATGGGCCAGCCACCAGCCAGCCTCGTTGGGGCCATGGGCCTCCACCCTCACCGGAATCTCCCGGCCCAGGAAGCGTTCGTTGCTGGCCTTCGTCAGCTCGGTCTGACGCTGCTGGAGGCGTGCCAGGCGGGCGGACTTCACCGCCATGGGCAAGTCGTCCTTGAGCCGCAGGGACGGCGTGCCTGGTCGGGGCGAGTAGATGAAGCTGAAGGAGGTGTCGAAGGCCACCTCGTCCAGCACCGTCATCGTGGCCTCGAAGTCTTCGTCGGACTCCCCAGGGAAGCCCACGATCAAGTCCGTGCAGAGGGACATGCGGGCCCGACCCTCACCCAGGTAGGCCAGGCGCTCCAGATACTCAGCCACGGTGTATTCCCGCAGCATGCGCTTCAGCACCCGGTCACTGCCGCTCTGCAGGGGCAGGTGGAGGAAGGGCGCCACCTTGGGATTCGTCACCAGCACCTGCGCCAGCTCCCGGGTGAAGTTCATGGGATGGCTGGTCATGAAGCGAATCCACTCCAGGCCGTCCACCTCGGACACGCGCTCCAGCAGCTCCGCAAAGGTGCAGCCGCCAGCGTAGCTGTTCACGTTCTGGCCCAGCAGTTCCACTTCGCGGTAGCCCCGGGCCACCAGCCCACGCACCTCCGCCAATACCGCTTCGAAGGGCCGATGGCGCTCGGCGCCCCGGGTGGTGGGCACGATGCAGTAGGTGCAGGCGTGGTTGCAGCCCTCGGTGATGGTGACCAGGGCCTTGGCCGTGTCCCGGCGACGGGTCACCTCCGGCGGGAACAGGTGGTTGTCCGGATAGTCGTCCGTGTCCATCACCCTGGTCCTGCCTGCCTGGGCTTCGGCCACCAGGCGTGGCAGCTGTTTCAGGGCCATGGTGCCCAGCACGAAGTCGATGTGGGGCGCCCGCTTGAAGAGCGCGGCCTGCTCCTGCTGGGCCAGGCAGCCCGTCACGCCCACCAGGAGCGGCCGCCGCTTCTTCTCCTCACGGAGCCGGCCGAGCTCGGAATAGACCTTGTGCACGGCCTTCTCACGGATGGAGCAGGTGTTCAGCAGCACCAGCTCGGCCTCTTCGGCCGAACCCACTTCCTCGAAGCCCTCCGCCGACAGCAGCCCGGACAGCTTCTCGCCATCGTGGTCGTTCATCTGGCAGCCCCAGGTCTGGATGTGAAACTTCATCGGTCAGCCCAAACCCCCAATTCTACTAGGAAGCCCGTCTCAACGCCTTCCAGATTGACCTCGGGCCGCTGGCGGGTGTATCCAGGGGCAGTTTTCCTGGCATCGCGCACCAAGGTGTCTGGGCCCATCAAAACCCCTTCGGAGGTTCGTCCATGTCTGAACTCAGCCGCCGTGATCTCCTCAAGGCCGCAGCGGCCGCAGCAGCTGCGGTGGCTGTTCCCCGGTTCTCCCTGGCCGCCGTCGAGGGTGCCCCCTCCCACGGGTGGCAGTTCGCCTCGGCCACCGAAGTGGCCCGGGCCCTCCGTGCCAAACAGATCTCCTCAGTGGAGATCACGCGCCTGGCGCTGGAGCGCATCGACCGCCTGAACCCGAGGCTCAACGCGGTGGTCACGGTGACCGCAGACCTGGCCATGAAGCGAGCGAGAGAGGCTGATGCCGCCCTGGCGAAGGGGGAGTTCTGGGGTCCGCTGCACGGTGTGCCTTGCACCATCAAGGACACCTTCGAAACGGAAGGGGTTCGCACCACTTCCGGGGCGCCCGAGCTGAAGGACCATGTCTCCAAGGTGGATGCCCTGGCTGTGGCCCGTCTGCGCTCCGCAGGCATGGTGCTGCTCGGAAAAACCAACACCCCGGCCTGGGCAGGCGACTGGCAGAGCCACAACGAGGTGTTCGGCACCACGAACAATCCGTGGGATCTCACCCGCACCCCAGGCGGTTCCACGGGCGGAGGTGCCGCAGCTCTGGCCGCGGGCCTGGGCTACCTGACCATCGGCAGCGACCTCGCAGGCTCCATCCGCATTCCGGCCCACTTCTGCGGAGTGTTCGGTCACAAGCCGACCCTGAACGTCGTCCCTTTCCGAGGCCACGTGCCGCCCATGCCAGGGGCCCACGTGGGACCGGTGGATTGGCCCGCCGTCGGCCCCCTGGCCCGCTCTGCGGAGGACCTCAGGCTGGCGCTCAGCATCCTTGGCGGGCCCTTGCCCGAAGATGCCCACGCCTACAGCTGGAAGCTCCCGCCGCCCAGGAAGCGCTCCATCCGCGACTACCGGATCGGATTCGCCCTAGATCATCCGCTCTGCCCCGTCACCGGGGAGGTCAGGGATCGTCTGGTGGCCTCCGTCGAGGCCCTGCGGAGTGCCGGTGCCCAACTGGAGGAGGGCTTCCCCAGGTCCGTGGATGTCCGCGAGCAGTACAAGACCTTCCTGGAGCTTCTTTGGCCCATGGACCTGGATGACGCCTCGCCGGAGGAGAAGGCGCGGGTCCGCGCCCTCAAACCTGCACCGGACGACCTCCTGACCCTGACGATGCGGCATGCCCTGGACGCCACGCCTGCGGAGAAGGCGACGCTCAGGAACCGCCGTGTGCCTATGCGACTGGCCTGGCAGCAGTACTTCCAGGACCATGACGCCTTCATCATGCCGACCCACTTCCTGCCGGCCTTCCCCCACGATCACCGGGAGCCTCAGTGGGCACGGACCCTCGCGACGCCAGATGGCCCCCGCCCCTATTTCGATCAGAACATGTGGGCCGCCCTTCCGGTCATCACCGGACTACCCGCCACGGTGGCTCCCGTGGGCCACACGCCCAAGGGCCTGCCGGTGGGCATCCAGATCATGGGGCCCTGGCTGGAGGATGCGACACCGATCTTCATCGCGGGCGTCCTGGAGCAGGCCTTCGGCTTCCAGATCCCGAAAGGGTTCGAGTAGGAGAGGTGCCTGCCCTTCAGGTCAGAAACGGAACCGCAGTGAAGTGTTCACCTGCCTGGCCGGCAGCAGGTAGTACTGGCCGTCCCCCAGCTCGCTGGCGGCCACGGGCACGCGCTTGTCCGTGAGGTTCTGGCCGGTGACGCGCAGCTCCCAGCCCTTTCCGCGCCATCCCGTACTGGCGGCGAGGGTGGTGTAGCCGTTCTGCGGGGCGGCGTTCTCCTTGTCGAGGTAGAAGCCGCCGGTACGGTTGGCTTCGAGCGTCCCGATAAAGCCGGTGCGGGGGGCATAGATAAGGCCGACCCCGGCGAGCTGGTAGGGTGTCATCTCCAGGCGGTGGCCCGCCAGCTGGGTGGGGACGGCGAGCGGCCCGGCATCCTGCACCGAGTCCGTGAAGCGGCTGTCGTGGTGGCTGTAGGCCGCCCGCAGGCTCAGGTCCCCGGTGAGTCGGCAGGCCAGGCTGGCTTCGAGGCCCTGGAAGCGCTCTTTGCCGCCGTTGATCAGGACCCCGCTGCTGGTGACGACCAGGTTCTTGAAGTCCATGCGGAAGGCCGCCAGCTCCGCACTGACCCTCCCGTCCAGGAAGGTTCCCTTGAGTCCCGCTTCATAGCTCTGCGCCGTTTCGGGTTCGAGGATGGGCGCCTGGGAATCCAGGCCGAAATCGATGGCGGAGGGCTTGAAGGTGGTGCGGTAGTCCCCAAAGAAGGCCAGGCGGTCCTTCCCTTCCTTCCAGAAGGACCAGGTCAACCCCAGGCTGCCAGAAAGCCTGGTGAAAATTTTGGCATCGGAGCCGCCGCTCAGCGCGTCGCTGCCCAGGTCCAGGGTGAAGGCCCGCCTCGATTCCGCTGTGTGATTGAAGCGCACGCCGCCCTCCACGAGGAAGCGGTCCAGGGGTTCCCATTCGGCGAAGGCATAGAGGCCGCTGAAGTCGCGCTGGTCGTCGATGCGGATGGCTGCCGCCGGGGGCAGGCTGGCGCTGGTGGGAGGGTTGGAGCCGTCCAGCGCGATGTCGTAGTCGAAGTCCCCACCGCGGCCGACGCCCTGCCCGTGCAGGTGGTCGGCCCCCAGGACCACCTTCCACTCGCCGGACCCCGCCCAGGCCAGGTGGGAATCAAAATACAGGTCCGTGGTCTCCACCGTCTCGCGCCAGCCGTGGGCGTTCGGAGACGTGGTGGTCCCATCCACCAGGAACCCGCGGAACACGCCCTGGGTGGCCCGCGACAGGGACAGCGTGGTGGACCAGACGGCGGTCCCCGCGCTGTGGTCGTAGCCCAGGGCCAGGGCCAGCCGGCGGTCATTCACGAAGGCGCCCGCCGGATTCTGGTTGGTGTCGATGGGCACCTTCGGATTGAGCCCGGTGCCCAGCTGGGGGATGGGGCTTCCAGGGTTCGTGTCCACCCAGGCGCCGCTGAGATCCAAGCGGAAGCTGCCCCCGGCGAGATCCGTGCGGTTGCGCCAGGCCAGGGTGCCGCGGCGGATCTCCGTGCGGGGATCCGCGAAGCCGGTCTTGCCGCCATCCAGGGTGAGGGTGGATTCCACTCCGGCCCAGGTGGGCAGGCGCAGGTTGGCCGAAGCGCCCCCGCTGCCGTGGCCGCCGGCCCAGACCCGTGCGCTACTCACGGTGTCGGCCGCAGCCCGATGGATGACGTGGATGACGCCCACGAAGGAGGTGGCGCCGTACATCACCGGCGCGGCGCCGCGCTGCACCTCGATGCGCTCGACGTTCTCCAGGTCCAGGGTGCTGAGCGCGGGATTGAAGGTGCCCCCCCAGGGCGTGCCATCCACCACCAGCAGGAAGGCGTCGAACTCGCGCAGCCCCCACAGCTCCGGGATGCTCGAGGCGGGGCCGCTGTCGCCACCGGGGGCGAGGGTGATGCCCGCACAGAGCGCCAGGGCGGTGCGGAGGTCCATGGCGCCCCGGTCCTGGAGTTCCTGGCCCGTGATCACCGTGATCGAGCCGGGCACCTTGGCCGGGTCCTCGGGAAAGCGCGTGGCGGTCACTTCCACTACGGCCGACGGCGGGGGAAGGGTTTGGGCGAACAGCCCCAGGCTGCAAAGGCAGGCCCCTCCCGACAGGATCCGGTTCGCGCGGTGTGAGGACATGCAGTCACCGTAGTAGAACGTCCAAAAGGCTGGCTCCAGCCCACTCTATCGAGAGGACGGGGTGAAATCGAGCCTCAGGTCAGGTTTGGCCGCAGCATCCGGGCCACGAGTCCTTCTGGCGTTTTCAGGATCGCGATGCCCAGGCGCTCGCTGGTCTCCCGCAGCCAGAAGGTATGCAGGTTCTTGGGCCCGTCAGGGGGGGGGTCGGGCTGCAGGGCCTGAGGCAGCGGCGCATCACCCACCCAGGTGAGGGTCCAGGCCTCGGAATTGGCAGCGGCTTCCAGGCGAAGGGGCCCCGGCGCCGCCCAGGGTAGGACCTGCCGGGTAAAGGCCGCCGCCCATTCCAGCAGCTGCGGCGTGGGCCAGGCGATGCCCGCCGCTCCCATATCCACGAGCTCAATGGGGCAGCGGAACAGCATGGCCATGGGTTCCAGCTTCGCCTCGAGACCCGCCTTCCACTCGGCCCATGAAGCCACCCCTGCATCCTGGTGGCGGCCCAGGGCCAGCGCACGCGCCATGGCGACAAGGGTCTTGCCTTCTTCGATCGAATACTCCATGCGCATGCGGTTGCGGGCATCGAGGGGGAGCCGGGGATCGCTCAGGTCCAGCACACCCTGGAGGCCCGCCAGGATGTTGTTGAAGTCATGCAGCGCGGCCCGCCATAGATCCTCTGAAGCCATACTCCCCCCATCTGCACAAAACCTTTGAAACAAGTTACCTTGGAGAAGGCCCTCTGTGCAGTCTTGGAAGAAACTCGGGAATCCCTATGCAGCAACCGATCAAGCGGCTTGGCGAACTGCTCGTGGAGGGCGGCCTCATTACCCCCGCCCAGCTCCAGAGTGCCATCACCCATCAGAAGATCGCGCGGGGCCGCCTGGGCAGCAACCTCGTGGCCCTTGGCTACATCTCCGAGGAGGTCCTGGTGGATTTCCTCAGCCACCAGACCGGCGTGCCACAGATGGATGTGCGCAATATCCAGATCCCACCCCAGGTTCTCAAGCTGGTGCCCCAGCGCCTCGCCGAGCAGTTCACGGTGCTTCCGATCACGACCAAGGAGCCGAAATCCCTGGTGCTGGCCATGTCCGACCCTTCGGACCTCAACGCCATCGACAGCGCCCGGTTCGCCTCGGGCCTCAACATCGAACCAGTCGTGGCTTCGCACAGCGAGCTCCGCAAGGCCATCTCCGATTTCTACCGCCGACTGGATGAACCCGGCTCACTGACGGTCGAGCTGGGGGCCAATTCCAGCCAGGATGAAGCCCTGCCAGTGTCCTTTTCCCTGGCGCCCCTGCCGATGCCCAGCGGTTTCGTCACGCCCGCCAAGCCAGTGGCCTTCCCCCGGGATCCCTTCTTCGACGGGCCCACCGCCCCCACCCAGCCGGTGAACATCGATCCCTTCGGCTTCTTCAATGCCGTGCCGCCTCCCCCGCCCCCGGAAGCCCCCTCCATGATCGTGCCCAGCCGGGCCAGCTCCAAGACCATCCGACGGCTGGAGACCTACCAGACGCGAACCCTGGTCCTGGGGCTCATCCGGCTTTTCCAGCGCCGCGGGATCATCGGCCAGGACGAGCTGCAGCACCTGATCGCCAACCTAGTTGAGGCGGGCGAGATCAAGGACGATGATCGCATCGGCTAGTTTTCGTCTTTCATGATCGCCAGGAAAGTCACTTCGCTGTGTCCCGGCTCGGAGCAGGGCTTTCTGCCCTGCCCGAACGCTACCCGGCTGAGGCTCGGCCTGCGGGGTCATGCGCTTCGCGCACGGTCGGCCTCCGCTCCATCTATCGCACGCTTTGCGTGCTCCCGCTCGGCTTACGCCTCGTGGAGATGGAGCCTCCCAGGTCGGCCTCATCCTTTGAAGGCGGTCCATCGGGGCCGCTTGAATCCTAGTTGTCGACTTTGAGGATCGCCAGGAAGGCTTCCTGCGGGATCTCCACGTTGCCGATGGACTTCATTCTTTTCTTGCCCTCTTTCTGCTTGTTGAGGAGCTTCTTCTTGCGGCTGACGTCGCCGCCGTAGCACTTGGCGAGCACGTCCTTGCGGCGGGCCTTCACGTTGGTGCGGGCGATGATCTTGCTGCCGATGGCGGACTGGATGGCCACGTCGAACATCTGCTGGGGGATCACTTCCTTCATCCGCTGGCAGAGCGACAGGCCCAGGGTCTGGCTCTTGGCGCGGTGCACCAGGATGGACAGGGCGTCCACGGCGTCGCCGTTCACCAGGATGTCCATCTTCACCAGGTCGGATTCCACGTAGTGCTTCATGTGGTAGTCGAAGCTGGCGTACCCCTTCGACAGGGACTTGAGCTTGTCGTAGAAGTCCAGCACCACTTCGTTGAGAGGCAGTTCGTAGACCAGCATCACCCGATCCTGGCTCACGTACTCGAGCTTCTGCTGGATGCCTCGGCGCTCTTCGCAGAGCTTGATCAGGCCGCCCACGAAGTCCGTGCGGGTGAGGATGGTGGCCTCGATGATGGGCTCCTCGATCTTGGCGATCTTCTGGAGGGGCGGCAGCCGCGAGGGGTTGTCCACGGGAACCTCGGTGCCATCCGTCAGGTGGACGTGGTAGCGCACACTCGGGGCTGTGGTGATGAGGTCCAGGTCGTACTCCCGCTCCAGCCGCTCCTGCACGATCTCCATGTGGAGCAGGCCCAGGAAGCCGCAGCGGAAACCGAACCCCAGCGCCGTGGACGTCTCGGGCTCGTAGGTGAAGCTGCTGTCGCTGAGCCGCAGCTTGTCCATGGCGTTGCGCAGGTTCTCGTAGTCGTCGCTGGAGGTGGGGAAGATGCCGGCGAACACCACCGGCTGGATTTCCTTGAAGCCCTTCAGCATTTCGGTGGCGGGCCTGGTCGTGAGGGTCACCCCGTGGGTCACCGTGTCACCCACCTTCACATCCACCAGCTGGCGGATGTTGGCCACCAGGTAGCCCACTTCGCCCACGGACAGGGATTCCTGCTTGTCCATCTTGGGATCGAAGATGCCGATCTCGTCCACCCGGTGCTCGCTGCCCGTGGACATGAAGCGGATGGTGTCCCCGGCCTTGATGGTGCCGTTCATGACGCGGATGAGGTTCACCACACCGCGGTAGGCATCGTAGTAGCAGTCAAAGACCAGGGCCTGGAGCGGCGCCAGGGGATCCCCCTGGGGCGCCGGGATGCACTTCACGATCTGCTCCAGCACCTGGTCGCAGTTCTCGCCGGTCTTGGCGCTGACGTTCACCGCATGGGCCGTGTCCACCAGACCGATCACCGAATCGATCTGCTCCAGCACCCGCACCGGGTCCGAACTGGGCAGGTCCGTCTTGTTCAGGACCGGGAAGACCTCCAGACCGTTCTCCAGCGCCAGATAGGTGTTGGCCAGGGTCTGGGCCTCCACACCCTGGGTGGAGTCCACCACGAGAATGGCACCCTCGCAGGCGGCGAGACTGCGACTCACCTCGTAAGTGAAATCCACATGGCCCGGGGTATCGATGAGATTCAGGGTGTAAGTGTTGCCATCCTTCGCCAGGTATTTCAGAGTCACTGCGTGGGCCTTGATGGTGATGCCACGCTCCCGCTCGAGATCCATGTCGTCCAGGACCTGGGCCTGCATGTCCCGGCCCGCCACGGTCTTGGTCAGTTCCAGCAGGCGATCCGCCAGCGTGGACTTGCCGTGGTCGATGTGGGCCACGATGGAGAAATTGCGGATCAGGGCAGGATCAGACACTGAGGAACCTCGAACCCACCATTGTACCGTTGGCTTCCCGCTCTGTCTGCGGAGTTTTCCCAGTCCGGAAGTTGATCCATGGTTGATCCAAACCGATAGGCCCTCTAACCTCAAGACACGAGTGCAAGGAGTCCGCTTGTCCCACTTCGCGTCCCCCATGACCATCCTGATGGTGGAGGACAACGCCCTTCAGCGGCGCCAGATAGAGGCCCAGTTGCAGCCGCTGGGACACCACGTGCTCTACGCGACCAACGGACAGGAAGCCCTGGACCAGATGAAGGTGTCGCTTCCCGACCTGGTCCTCATGGACGCGGTCATGCCCTCCATGGACGGCTTCAAGGCCTGCGAAATGATCAAGGCCGACCCGCGTACCGCGGAGATCCCCGTCATCGTGCTCACCGCCCTGAGCCGCGACGCCAAGGACCGCAGCTACGCCGCTGGCGCCGACGATTTCATCCGCAAGCCCGCCAACAACCTGCTGCTGCAGGTCCGGGTGCAGACCCATCTGCGGATCCGGGCCCTGGCGATGCAGGCCGGCAGCCCGGCCCCCGCCCGGGCCAAGGTGCTGGTGGTGTCCGCCAGTTCCCTGGTCCGGTCCCAGGTCCAGAACCACTATGGCAAGACCCAGGCGACGTTCCTGGAAGCCCAGGGCGAGGGCCAGGCCCGGGCCCAGATCATGATCAACCGGCCCGACGTGATGGTGCTGGATACGGAACTGCTCGAAGGCACCGCCCAGTCCCTGGCCCTGGCCGTTCAGCAGGCCGAGGAACTGAAGGACATGCCCATCCTGCTGCTCTACAACCCCGGGGAGCTGGAGACCTGGTCCCGGCTCCATGAACCCGTGGCCGACGCCCTCGAGAAGCCGCTGGTCGCCCAGGAGACCCGTCGCCGACTGGTCCTGCTCTCCCGTCTGGCCCACCTGCAGAAACTCGTCCAGGCGTGACGGGGCGGTTCAGAACCCACGCAGGATCCGCGGGGCTCTGGGTTGCGCTGTTCATGGCGACTGGCCTGTTCGCCGCGCCCGTCCAGGGCCGCGTCACCGATGGCCAGCGGGGTCTGGCGGACGTGCGGGTCTACCCGGATCGGCTCCCCCGTGTATCCCAGCTGGGGGATCCACCCACGGCCATCACGGATGCCGATGGGCGGTTCCACCTCGAGCTGGAGACGACCGATACCGTCCTTGCGGTGGAAAAGGACGGCTGGCGCCGGGACCTGGTGCCCGCTGCTGAATGGGGCCACGACATCCCGCTGCGGCCCGAGCCGGACTTCCGGAGGGAAGACGTCTTCCTGGTGCGCCTCGACTTCGCCGACGAGCCTTCATCGGTGCCGGACGCCGCCCTGCGGGAACTGCTCTTCTCCCGCCGTCCGGGCGCGGCCAGCGCCGCCAACTACCTCTACGAAGTGAGCAAGGGCTGCCTTTCCCTGGTGGAGGGGAAATTCCTCAAGCTGCGCAGCGCGGAACATCCGGCGCCCCGCCGCGACGAGCACAAATCCGCCCTGGCCCGCTGGGTGCTGGAGCGGCTGCAGGGCCAATCGCTCGGCAACTGTGACCGTATCAACAACCGCAGCGGAGTTTCGAAACCGGATGGCAAGCCCGACCACCTCTGGATCATCGCGCCCGGCCACCCCCAGTCCATCACCGCCAACGACTCCGATCTCAAGGCCGTGAGCCTGCTCATGCCCCTGCCCTGGAAGGAGAAGACACGCTGGCCCCTGCTCTTCATGACCGAGGAAGTGCCCCTGGGGAACATCGTCCACGAGGCCTTCCACGCCATGGGCGAGCATCGGGTGGACGACCTCTACCTGGAGGACGGCTCCGCCCTGACGGCAGGCATCTGGGACCTCATGGACGGTGGCCAGTACCGGGGCTGGGACCGCTCCCACCCGGACCAGGGCCCCTGGGTGGAGGACACGGGCTACAGCCCTTCCCACCCCATGGCCTGGGTGCGCTCAGAACTCTGGTACCGGGGCCATTTCCGCAGCACCATGTCACGCCGCTCCGTGAAGGGCCGTCAGTGGGAGGGCTGGATCGCCCCGGCCTCCCGGGCGCCCGGCGCCGACCCCCAGTGGGTGACCCTGCCCGATCCCCGAAAGAAGGGCCGCTTCTTCAGCCTGGAAGTGCGCCGCCCCTGGGGCTTCGAGCGGGGCCGCATCGGGGGGCGGTTCGGACCCGGCTGTGAGGGTCTGTTGGTGGCCCTCATCGACCCGAGCCTCTTGACCCACGGCGAGCCCAAGGGCCCCGTGCGCGTGGTCGATGCCCATCCGAACACGCCACAGCCGCCCAAGCCCCGGCTGCCTCTGCGCCTCTGGGAACTGGACGACGCCGCCTTCAACCTTGGGCCAGGCGAGAATCCCAAGGGCCGCAGCGGGCCGCTGTCCTGGGAGGTGCTGGAAACCGACCCCAGTGGACGCATGCGGGTGCGGGTCGCGGTGGATCGGCGCCGCTCCCGAGTGCTCTAGAAGTAGGCCAGCCACCAGTCCTTGCGCCGCCGTTTCACGCCCGCGAACCAGCGGCAGAGCGGGTAGAGGAGCACCAGCCCCAGGGCCCAGGCCAGATAGACTGCCCAGAGGCGGAAGCCGAACACGGCCGGTACGGCCCTCTGGAACTGGAGGACATAGTGCCAGTCCTGCCCGCCGAGCGCCGCGAAGAGCACGCCCATGAGATGGGCCGTCGGCCACTGCAGCAGGTAGAAGAACAGGGGCACCCGGCCCAGGGTGATGAGCGCCTGATCCAGGTGTGAAGGGGTCCTGCCCTCCCGCCAGGCGAGCAGCAGCAGTCCCGGGCCGAGGGTCATGAGCAGATAGAGCAGGCTGGGGGGGTATTTGGTGGTGTTGACGAAGGAGAGCAGGGTCCGAAAGCCCGAGACCTGCGTGCTCCAGTGCTTGGCATCGCCATAGATATTCCCCGCTCTCAGCAGGACGAAGCCCACCAGGCAGGCCAGGCCCAGGCCGAGCAGGATGCGCGTGCGGCGTTCCGCGGGCAGCCCGTAGGCGCGGCCCAGGCAGTAGCCCAGCGCCATGACGCCCGGCCAGGGGAAGAGCGGATAGCCGATGTAGAGCCGAGGTCCCGCCGCGCCGAAGAACCCGATCACGCCGGGCTGGTGCAGGACCGTCCAAAGGGCAGGCCAACCGCCCGGGAGGGGTTGTCCCGGACCGCCCCAGCGCGGCACTGCGACGGGGTCCAGCAGATTGTGGCCGAGGACGAGCACCAGGCCGAGGCCCAGGATCCAGCGCCAGGGCAGGTGGAGCAGGCCGGACAGGAGCACCATGCTGAGCCCGATGGCCCAGATGACCTGGGCGATGCCCAGGTCCACCCAGGGCTGCCAGGAGAAATTCCACCCCAGATGCACCAGTGTGAACTCCAGCAGCACCAGCCACAGACCCCGGGTGAGGAGCAGGCGTCGCACCGCAGGCAGCGGGTGCCCGGCCTGCACCTGGAGGGACACGCTCAGCCCCGCCAGGAAGACGAAGAGCGGCGCGCAGTAGTGCGTGATCCACCGGGTCACGAAGGTCGCCGAGCTGATGACGCTCAGGTCCGTCGGACTCTGCCAGAAGGACTCGGCGTGTACGAAATCCCGCGTGTGGTCGATGAGCATGAGCACCATGACCAGGCCCCGGACCCAGTCGATGCTTGTCAAGCGCTGGCGGGCGGGGGCGTTGTTCATCGTCTCGGGTTCCCGTGGATTCCGGCCAGTGTGCCATAGGCGGAACACCCCTCCGCGCATGGCCTGGATCCCTCGGGCATCGCGACCACCCTGTCGGTGGATGCGGGGCTGCTCACCTTCTGGTCCCGGCCTTCACCTGTCCCGGATTCCTGCGGATCTGGAGGCTGCCTCCTCGGCCCAAGGCCCGCCGGCCACACGGGCGAGGGGATGACGCCATCCCGGAACTCCACCTTGCCGAACAGGATGCAGCCCTTCATGCCGGGGCAGCAGAGGGCGCCGTCCACCTTGAGGCAGATGCCATTGACCTCGTGCGGGCAGTTCCAGCCGCTCACGGCTCCTCCGTCCCTGGATGGGCGGGCTGTCAGCCCAGCTCCTCCGGCAGGGCCAGCACGGCGCCCTTGTTGGCGCTGGTGACGAGCCGCGAGTAGCGCCCCAGCCAGCCCTTGCTGATCTTGGGCCTGGGCTTCACCCAGGCGGCTCGGCGGCGCTCCAGCTCGGCCGGATCCACCAGCACGTTCATGCTGCGGGCGGGAATGTCGATGCGGATGCGGTCGCCCGTGTTCACCAGGGCGATGGGGCCGCACTCCGTGGCCTCGGGGCTCACGTGGCCGATGCAGAGGCCCGCAGTGCCGCCGCTGAAGCGGCCGTCGGTGATGAGGGCCACCTGCTTGCCCAGGCCCTGGCCCTTGATCATGGACGTGGGCGAAAGCATCTCGGGCATGCCCGGACCACCCTTGGGGCCTTCGTAGCGGATGATCACCACCTGGCCGGCCTTCACCTTCCGCAGCATGAGGGCCGTCAGGCACTCGTCCTGGCTTTCGAAGACGATGGCCTCGCCCTCGAACACGAAGCAGCTGGGATCCACCCCGGCGCTCTTCACGATGCTGCCCTGGGGAGCGATGTTACCGAAGAGCACCGCCAGACCGCCGTCCGGCGTGAAGGGCGCCTCAATGGTGCGGATGATCTTCGGGTCCTTGATGCTCGCGTTCGCGATGACTTCGCCCAGGGTCTTGCCGGTCGCGGTCAGGCAATCCAGGTTCAGGAGGCCCGGCTTCCGGGAGATCTCCTTCAGGATCGCGGAGATGCCACCGGCCCGGTCCACGTCCTGGATGTGCACGTCAGGCACCGAAGGCGACACCTTGCAGATGCAGGGGGTCACCGCGGAGATCTCGTTGAGGCGCTCCAGGGCGTACTCGACACCAGCTTCGTGGGCGATGGCGAAGGCATGCAGCACCGTGTTGGTGGAGCCACCCATGGCCATGTCCAGGGCGAAGGCGTTGTCCAGGGAGGCCTTGGTGACGAGATCCCGGGGCTTGATGTCCCGCTCCAGCAGCTCGAAGATCTGGCGAGCCGCGGCCTTGGCCAGCTCCGGGCGGCGAGCGTCGACGGCCGGGATGGTGCCGTTGCCCGGTAGGGCCAGGCCGATGGCTTCCAGCAGGCAGTTCATGGAGTTGGCGGTGAACATGCCCGAGCAGGAGCCGCAGGTGGGGCAGGCGCTCTGCTCGATGGCCTCCAGCTGGGCCTCGGTCATCTCGCCGCTCTGGACCTTGCCCACGCCTTCGAAAACGGTGATGAGGTCGCTGCGGCTGCCGTCGGGCTGGGTGCCCGCCAGCATGGGGCCGCCGGTGACGAAGATGGTGGGCACGTTCACCCGCACGGCGCCCATGATCATGCCCGGCGTGATCTTGTCGCAGTTGGAGATGCAGATGAGGGCGTCGAAGCAGTGGGCCATGGCCATGGTCTCGAGACAGTCGGCGATGAGCTCCCGGCTGGGCAGCGAGTAGCGCATGCCCAGGTGGCCCATGGCGATACCGTCGTCCACGGCGATGGTGTTGAACTCGAAGGGCACGCCGCCCGCCTCGCGCACGGCGGCTTTGACGCCCACCGCGAAGTCGTGGAGGTGCGTATGGCCCGGCACGATGTCGGTGTAGGAATTGACGATGCCGATGAAGGGCTTCTTGAAGTCCTCGTCCTTCAGGCCCGTGGCCCGGAGCAGGCTCCGGTGCCCGGCGCGTTCAATGCCCTTCTTGACGGTATCTGATCGCATAGCCACTCCCTTCCAGCAGTTTACCTGAGCATGGCTGTCAGGACCGGGAATGAAACCGAGGCCATCGGGTCCTTCAATGTCTGTGGCCCGCCGCCACCTGGTCCAGGGGCAGGGCCGTGGTGTCCTTGATGGCCTCCAGCACGATGTTGGACTTCACGTCGGCCACGCCCTCGTGCTTCAGCAGGCGATCCATGAGGAAGCGGGTGTAGTGGTCCAGGTCCTCCACGAAGATCCGCAGGAAATAGTCGGTCTCACCGGTCATGGCATAGCAGCTCACCACCTCCGGCCAGGACCGCACGGCCCGGGCGAAGGCCTCGGCGGGCACTTTCCCCTTTTTCTCCAGCTTCACGGTGATGAAGGACATCATGCCCAGCCCCACCTTGCGGGGCTCCAGCAGGGCCGCGTACCGGCGGATGACCCCCGCCTTCTCCAGGGCCCGCACCCGGCGCAGGCACGGAGCGGGGGAAAGCGCCACCCGGTCCGCCAACTCCTGGTTGGAGAGCCGGCCCTCCTTCTGGAGGATCTCGAGGATGCGGTGATCGACTGAATCCAGCTCGAATGTGCTCACAAGTGCCTTTCTGACAATTTGAGCAATATTATTGCTCAAATTGCCCATCAATTGGCAATATTTGAAACATTATTGCCTGCTCGACTTCTTACCATAGGACATCGAGATCCCTTGACGAGGAGTCCTGCCATGAAGCCGAGAACCGTTGCCGAGCCCTACAAGATCAAGATGGTCGAGTCCATCAAGATGACCACCCGCGAGGAGCGGGAGCGGGCCATCCGCGAGGCGGGCTACAACACCTTCCTGCTGCGCAGTGACGACGTCTACATCGACCTGCTGACGGACTCGGGCACCACCGCCATGAGCGATATGCAGTGGTCCATGATGATGCGCGGGGACGAGGCCTACGCAGGCGCCCGCAGCTTCTACCGGATGGAAGCGGCCATGCAGGAGATCTACGGCTTCCGCCACCTGGTGCCCACCCACCAGGGCCGCGCCGCCGAGCACATCACCAGCCAGATCCGCATCAAGCCAGGCCAGTACGTGCCCATGAACATGTACTTCACCACCACCCGCGCCCATGTCGAGCGCGCCGGTGGCATCTTCTACGACTGCATCGTCGACGAGGCCAAGGATCCCTGGAGCGACTTCCCCTTCAAGGGCAACGTGGACCTCACCAAGCTCCAGAAGCTGGTGGACGAGCAGGGCTCGGCCAGCATCGCCTACCTGAACATCGCCCCCTGCGTGAACATGGCGGGCGGCCAGCCCTTCAGCATGGCCAACCTCCGCGAGCTGAGCGCCTGGGCCAAACAGCACAACCTGCCCATCATCTTCGACGCCACCCGCGCCGTGGAGAACTGCTACTTCATCCAGCAGCGCGAGGAGGGCTATCACGAGGTGCCCATCCGCAAGATCCTGCGCGAAATGATGAGCTACGGCGACGGCTGCACCATGTCCAGCAAGAAGGACAACCTGGTGAACATCGGCGGCTTCCTGGCCACCAACGACGACGCCTTCTTCAAGAAGGCCAAGGAGCTGGTGGTGGTTTTCGAAGGCATGCCCACCTACGGCGGTCTCGCGGGCCGCGACATGGAGGCTCTGGCCCAGGGCATGCGCGAGATGGTGGAAGACGACTACATCGCCAGCCGCGTGCGCCAGGTGGAATACCTCGGGCAGCAGCTCATGGACGCGGGCATCCCCATCGTCCGGCCCGTGGGCGGCCACGCGGTCTTCCTCGATGCCAAGCGCTTCCTGCCCCACCTCACCCAGGACCAGTTCCCCTCCCAGACCCTGGCGGCGGCCCTCTACGTGGACAGCGGCGTGCGGGCCATGGAGCGCGGCATCGTCAGCGCCGGCCGCGATCCCCACACCGGCGACCACGTGCGCCCGGCCCTGGAGCTGGTGCGCCTCACGATCCCCCGCCGGGTCTACACCAACCTCCACATGGACGTGGTGGCCGAGAGCTGCATCGCCCTCTACGAGCACCGCGAGCAGATCAACGGCCTGAAGATGGTCTATGAACCCGAAAGCCTGCGCTTCTTCCAGGCCCGGTTCGAAGAGCTGGAGACAGTCACCGCCTGAGGGATCAACGCCTCAGTGGGGCACGACGAGCATGGGACAGGGGCACGTGCGGAGGAGTTCCTTCGCCACGTCCCCTGTGATCATGCCTTCAAGCATGGAATGACGGTGGCTGCCGATGATGAGCAGCCCGGAACCCTGGTGGTGGACCCATTCCACCAGTGTGTCCTCCACGACCCCATAGACCATGCTTCCCCGCAGAGAGGGCAGGCCCAGGGGCCCCAGCCGTTCCAGCATGCGCGCCATGGCCTGGGCGCTGCGCCAGGGCGCCAATTCGCCTGCTTCGCAGCGAACCTGGCCATCCTGCCATGTAAGTTTCCTGGGGCCTTCGTAGCCAGGCGTCTCGAAGACATGGATCAGGTCCAGTTCCGCCTGATTCCACGTGGCGAGGGCACCGGCCAGGTCCACCACCTGGGTGCTGTCGCTATCCACCTGGACCGCCGCGAGGATCTTCTTGAAGGGGATCATTCGGCACCTCCTGAAAGGTCTGGATTGGTTTCAAGGTCGGCGGAGATCGGGTCGGAGAGCCATTTCCCAAGGGTCTTCACGTCGACCCCCAGGGCCTCGGCCGTGCGGGCCTTGTTGCCCCCCAGCTTCTCTAGCACCCAGGCCGCATAGCGGCGCTGCATCTCCCGGCTGCTGAGGATCTCGTCGAACCCCTTCCAGTCCTTGCCCATGGCGGCGGCCAGCGTGGAAGGAAGCTCCGTCAGGGTCACCTGCGGTTCCCGGCCCAGTACCACCAGTCGTTCCACGAGATGAGCCAATTCCCGCACATTGCCGGGCCACCGGTACTCGAGCAGCCGGGCCATCACCTCGGGCGCAACTCGTTCCACCGGCGAGTGGGGATGCCTGGTCCGGGCCGTGGCCAGGAAGTACTCGAACAGTTCCGAGATGTCCTCCCGGCGGTGCCGCAGCGGCGGCAGGTCGAGGGTGATGACCTCGAGACGGTACAGGAGGTCTTCGCGGAAGGTCCCGGCGGCCACCATCTGGCGCAGATCCCGGTGCGTCGCGGCCATGACCCGCACATCCACAGGAACCTCCTTGTCCGAACCCAGGGGCCGGATCACACCCTGTTCCAGCACGTGGAGTAGCTTGGCCTGGAGGCTCATGGGCATGTCGCCGACCTCGTCGAGGAGGAGCGAGCCCTGGTGGGCTTCCCGGAAGAGCCCCGGGCGATCCTTCAGTGCCCCGGTGAAGGCCCCCCTGGCATGACCGAAGAGCTCGCTTTCCAGCAGGGTCTCGGGCAGTGCCGCGCAGTTCACGGAGACGAAGGGACCACCTTCGTGGCGGCTGCGGGCATGCAGGGCCCGGGCCACCAGGCCCTTGCCCGTGCCCGTTTCCCCAAGGATGAGCACCGGCACATCCACCGGGGCGATGCGTTCCATGAGGCTGTAGATCTCCCGCATGCCACGGCTGCGACCCACCAGCCCCAGGGCCGAGAACTGGGTCTGCAGGGCGCGCCTCAGCTCGGCGGCCTCGGCGCGCAGGGCCCGGTCCGCCAGGGCGCGGCGCAGGTAGATCTCCACCTCATCGAGCTTGAAGGGCTTGGTGAGGTAGTGGTAGGCCCCCTGGCGGATGGATTCCACGGCGGAATCCACGGCGCCGTAGGCCGTCATCACGATGACCGGACGATCCGGCTCCAGCGCCTTGGACCGGGCCAGCAGGTCCAGGCCACCCACTTCGTGCATCCGCAGGTCCGTGACGACGGCCTCGGGCCAACCCTCCTCGAGCAGGGCCAGGGCGGCCTGCCCCGAAGCCAGGGCCCGGGTTTCGAAGCCCAGTTCAGACAGGCCATCAGCCACCGTCTCGGCCATCTCCAGATGGTCGTCCACGATCAGCACTCGGCTCCTTCGTTGGGGGTCCACGGGCGTTCCTTAGATGGGCAACGATACAGTGACTTGCGTGCCTTGCTGCGGACGGGATTCGATGTGCAGCGTGCCCCGGTGCATCTTCACGATCTCGTGGGCGATGGCCAGCCCCAGACCCGTGCCCCGCTCGGCGGGCTTGGTGCTGAAGAAGGGCTCCAGCACCCGGGCCGCCACTTCCGGCGCCATGCCCGCCCCGTCGTCGGACACCCGGAACAGGAGCAGAGGGCCTTCGATCCCCACGACCAGCCGCACCTGCCGGGCGGCATCACAGGCATTCAGCAGCAGGTTCACCAATACATGCACGAGGAGCCGGGCATCTCCCCGAAGCTTCGGCAAGTGGGGGGCGACCTCCACGGCCAGTCCGACCCCGGCCTCCTGGAAGCGGTGCTCCACCATGGCCGCGGCGCCCCGCGCCAGGTCCGCCGGATCGGCTTCCTCCAGCGAGGGCGAGCCGCCCCTGGCCAGGTCCAGGAACCGTCGGACCATCCTGCCCAGGCCTTCGGTCTCCTCCTGGATCGCCAGCACAGCCTTGCTGGCCTTTTCATCGTCTTTCACCTTGGGGAGGATCTGCTGGGCCCGGCCTGCGATGACGCCCAGAGGCGTACTCACCTCGTGGGCCAGCCCTGCGGCGAAGGTCAACATGGTGGCCGCCCGGTCGGCCTGGTTGAGCTGGGCCTCCTTCGCCCGCTGGAGCTCATTCAACGCCAGGACCCGGCCCAACTCGAGTTCCTCCCGCTGGAGCTTGAGCGCCATGCCACCGAAGGCCAGGACGATGGCACCCATGACCAGCAGGCTGGCCGTGGTGCGGACCCGCGCCCGGTAGGCCCGGTCCCGCTCCCGCAGCGCGCTGGCCACCGTGGCCACGCCCCAGCGCTGACCGTCCAGAGCCGTGACCCAGGCCAGTCCGGCCACGGCCATGCGCGGGGGCAGGCCCAGGCTGGCGGCCTGGCTCCGGTCCAGCCGCAGCCACCGGGCGCCAGTTTCCAGAGGGACCCTGAGCCCAGGATCATCGATCAGCCGGCCATCCAGGCCAAGCAGCCTGGATTCGTGCGGAGGCAGCAGGAACAGGTGCAGCGCCCCCGGGTGTTCCAGTGGATTCAGGACGGCGCGGATCAGGGGATCCGAAGGTGTGGCCGAAGCCTTGGAAGCGTTCAATTCCATGGTCAGGAGATCCGCCACGGAGACGGCCTGGGCGCCCTGATCCTGGGCCAGCTCTTCCAGGGCTGTCGAGGCCTCGCGGCCCTCCCCTGAAAGCACCACCAGGGCCACCGCACCCAGGGATAGGACCACGGCCAGGGCGAGGGTCCAACGCCGGATGGCCCACCCGCGGGGCGTGATCCGCCCTCCATCACGGGCATCCTGCGTTCGTTTCAGGGAATCCTCCACGGCGGGCTCCAGGTCCATTGCAGAATGTACGCCACCTGGAAGAAAGCAGGTGGATGGGCCTTCAGAGGCCTGCCAAGGCCAGGGGACACCTCCACATTTTCCCGGGGCCCCGGGAAATTTTCCCGGACCTCCGGGCGCAAAAGCCCTGGAGATCCCTATCCCCAGGGCCTTTCCACCTTGGCACAGGCGTTGCGGAGCTCCCTGGGCGCCCCTGCCCCATGCTCCGGATCCTGCCAATGGCCGACCCGACCCACCCCGAGTCCCTCGATTCCGGATCAGAGACCCTGCCCCGGGTCCCCAGGGTGGTACGAGCCATAGCCTTTGGCGTGGCCGGCTGCGCCCTGGTTGGAGGGTTGCTCTGGGGGCGCCAGGTCTGGAGCCAGCGGAGCCCCTCCCTGGTCCAGCAGTCCAAGGGCGTCGGCACGGTGCCCGTGCAGTCCGTGGCCTACCGGGCTTCCAGCCGCTTCGTGGGAGCGCTGCTGCCCTGGGAAGAGGCCCGGATCGGTCCGCAGTTCATCTCGGCCTATGTGACTCAGGTGACGGTCCGCCCTGGAGACTCCGTCCACCGGGGCCAGGTGCTGGCCCTGCTGGAACCCGAGAAGGCCCGCACCCGCAGCGAGGCCTCATCGATGCAGGTGAAGGCCCTCGAAGCCCGGGAGGAGGCTCTCCGGAAGGAGTCGGACCGCATCAAGGGATTGCTCAAGAAGGGGATCGTCTCGGTCAATGAAGCAGAGAAGAAGCTGGCCGAGGCCAACAGCGAACAGGCGAAGGTGGGGGCCGCCAAGGCCGAACTCGGCAGCAGCAGCCTCGAGGTCCAGGACAGCACCCTCCGGGCCCCCTTCGATGGGGAGATCGCCGAACGGGACCTGGATCCTGGCGCCTTCGTCCGCCCCGGAACCTCCATCGTCACCGTGGTGAACCGCAAGAAGATCCGCGTGAGCGTCGATGCTTCCGAAGGTGATTTCGCCATGCTCGCCCCGGGAACGCCGGTGCGTCTCCACCTCCTGGCCACCGGCGAGTGGCTTGAAGCGCCCATCACCCGCCGGTCCCCCTCAGCGGACGGCTCCACCCGCACCATCCATTTCGAGATCGATCTCCCCAATCCGGGCAACCGCATCCCGGCGGGCACCACCGCCGAGATCCTCATCCAGTCGACCCTGGAAGTGCCAGCCCTCGCCCTGCCCGTGTCCGCCGCCAACATCCGGGGGTCCAGGGCCACCGTGTTCGTCGTGGAGGCGGGGCGGGTCCGGAAGGCCGTCCTCAGTGTCCTGGGGGAGCGGGAGGGCCAGCTCTTCGTGAAGCCCGACCTCCCGGCCGGCGCCTCGCTGGTCCTGGAAGGGCGGAACCAGCTCCAGGACGGTGACGCCGTCGACGCGAAGCCTGTCCACTAGCCTGCCGGAGACGCCTCCTTGACCCGCTTCTCGCTCCGGAACCCCATCACCATCCTGATGCTCAGCATCGCCATGGTCGTCTTCGCATTCGTCGTGATGCCGCGCCTCAGCGTGGACACCTTCCCCGAGCTCACGCCCCCGGTGCTGGTGGTGGGTACCCAGGCTCCTGGCCTGGGCCCCAAGGACGTGGAGAAGACCATCACCTGGCGCATCGAGAAGTACGTCAGCGCCACCCCCGGCGTGGACCACGTGGAAAGCCAGTCCCGCAGCGGCCTCAGCGTGGCCTACGTATGGTTCAAGTGGGGCACGGACCTGAACGCGGCCCAGACCCTGGTCCAGCAGCAGGTGGCCTTCGCCATGGCGGCCGTGCCCAAGTCCCTGGGCGTGCTGCCCCCCTTCGTGTTGCAGTACGATCCCTCCAACGCCCCAGTGGTTCAGATCGCCGTTTATGGCGGTGGCCTCACTGGGCCCCAGCTCTACGACTTCGCCCTCAACAACATCGAGCCCGTCATCGAAGGCATCTCGGGCGTGGCCAGCGCCTCGGTGAACGGGGGCCGCCAGCGGCAGATCAACATCGTCGTGGATCCGGTGCGAGCCCAGGCCCGGGGCATCACGACGACGGAAGTCGCCGAGGCGGTGCGCCAGACCAACGCGCTGCTGCCCTCCGGCGAGTTCATCTCTCCGGTCTTCGACGCCAACGTCTACACCAATGCCGTGGCCAGGAATGTGAACCTCATCGAGGACGCCGTGGTGAAGCAGGCGCGCGGCCGCTCGGTGCTGCTGCGGGACATCGCCGAGGTGGTGGACGGCGGCGCGCCGGAAACCCAGGCGGTGGCCATCAACGGGGAGAACGGCGTCTACCTCAATGTGCTGCGCACCCCCGGCGGCAACACCATCGATATCGTGGAATCCGTGCAGAAGGCCGTGGGCCAGCTGCCCAACCTGCCCCACGGGCTGCAGGTGAAGGCCATTTTCGACCAGTCCGGTTTCGTGCGCTCCACCTACCAGGGCCTGAAGAAGGAGATCCTCCAGGCCCTGGTCCTGATCGCGGTGGTCATCCTGCTGTTCCTGCAAAGCATCCGCGGCACCCTCATCGTCTCGTTCGCCATCCCGCTCTCCTTCGCCATCACCCTCATCGTGATGTACGCCACCGGGCAGACCCTGAACGCCTTCACGCTGGGTGGCCTGACCCTGGCCATGGGCCGCCTGGTGGATGACGCGGTGGTGGTGCTGGAGTCCATCCACCGCCACCAGAAACAGGGGATGGACCCGTACCACGCGGCCCTGTCGGGAGCCAATGCGGTGGCCCTCCCGGTGCTCGCCTCCACCATCACCACCATCGCCGTGCTGCTGCCCGTGGTGCTGCTGGAGGGTCTGGCCCGCAAGCTCTTCGCCCCCCTGGCCCTCACTGTCACCGTGTCCATGATCGCCTCCTACTTCGTGAGCATGGCCGTCACCCCCGTCGCCTGCCGGTACCTCCTGAACCATGTGGAACCGGGCCCCCTCGCCCGGAAGGTGGAAGGACTCATCGACCGGATCAGTTCCGGCTACACCCGCCTGCTGGGCCACGTCCTCGCCCATGGCCAGGCCGTGCTCATCGGCGCCGCCGCCCTTGTAACCCTGAGCGTTCTCCTGGCCAGTCGCCTGCCCAGCACCTTCTTCCCCGAGATCGACGAAGGCATGGAGCGCATCTACGTCCGGGTGGCGCCTGGCACTTCGCTGCAGGATTCCGCGGGGAAGGTGAACCGCATCGCCCAGCGCCTGAAGGAGGACCTGGGCGATCAGGTCGACCTGGTGCTTACCAACGTGGGCATGCCGGGCTCGGCCCGCAGCGCCATGACCAGCCCCAATGCGGGCCCCCACATGGGCTTCATCCGCTTGGCCCTGGCGGATCCGGAATACCGCAAGCAGAGCCAGCGGCAGATCGCGGACCGCTGTCGCCGCCTCCTCGACCGGGAATTCCCGGGAGTGGAATTCCTCCAGTGGCCCGGCGGGTTGGTGGCCAGCGTGTTCTCCAACGGCTACCTCGCCCCCATCGTGCTCGAAGTCCGGGGGGATGATCTCGCCAAGCTCGACGAGCAGGTGAAGGCCGCCGCCGAAGTGGCCCGGACGGTGCCAGGCATCCGGGATCTCTATCCCTCACTCCAGATGGAGTACCCGGAAGTCCGCGTCGAGACGGACCGGCAGGAGGGAGGCGCGGTGAACATCAGTCCCCGCTTGACCGCCCAGGCCACCCTCGAAGCCACCCTGGGCAACATCAACACGCCGAATGTCTGGATCGATGGGAACAACGGCCAGTCCTACTACGTCGTGACCTCCTACAACGCCGATTCCGTGAAGGATCCCGCCGCCCTGATGCGGCTCCCCCTGCGGATGAACGAGAAGGGCGCGGCGGTGACCATCGGCGCCTACAGCACCGTGCAACGCGCCACGGGCCCCATCCTGGTGGAGCGCAACCAGCTGGAGCGGGCGGGCCACCTCCTGATGCAGGTGGAGGGCCGGGACATGGGCTCCACCGCCGCCGATCTGGAGCAGGCGCTGAAACGGGACTCGAGAACCAAGGGCATGGACTTCCATTTCGTGGGCCAGGTGGATCTCATGCGCCGGACCTTCTCGGGCCTGGGCCTCGCCATCGGGCTGGCCATCATGCTGATCTTCATGATCATGGCCTCTCAGTTCCAATCCCTGCGCCTGCCCTTCGTCATGTTCTTCACCATCCCCGTCTCGCTCATCGGCATCGTGCTGGCGCTCATGGCGGCGGGCCAGGGCTTCTCCATTACCGCCCTGATGGGCATCCTCATGGTCATCGGCATCGCCGTATCCAACGGCATCCTGCTGGTGGATGACGCCCACCGGCGGGCTATGGAGGGCGTGCCCCTCCGGGAGGCGATCCTTCTGGCGGCCCGGTCGCGGTTCGTGCCCATCGCCATGACCAGCCTGGCCACGGTCATCGGCCTCATCCCCACGGCCCTGGGCCTGGAGCGCGGCACCGAGTCCAACCAGCCCCTGGCTTTGGCGGTGGTGGGCGGGCTCACCTCTTCCACCCTCCTGTCCCTGTTCCTGGTGCCCGTGATCTACCTGCGGCTCGGCGTCACGCCAGCCGAGCCAGCGCCGGCCCTTGCCTCCGCCCAACCAGAACCTGGAGGCGTGCACCCATGAGGACGATCCGGCTCTGCTTATCAGTGCCCCTCCTTGCCGCAACCTTGGGCGCGGCGGATTCGGCCGTACAGCTCTCCCGCAAGGAGGCCATCGGCTTGGCCTTGAGCAAGGGCCTCTTCCCGCAGTCCGCCCTGCAGCGGCGCGACGTGGTTCGTGCCGGGATCGGGCTGGAACAGGGCGCCTTCGACTGGTCCCTCTTCGGCAGCCTCAGCGCCCTCAAGTTGGAAGGGGAAGATAACAACCCCAAGACCAGTGGCTTGAACAACCTCTTCCTGTCTGATTCCAGGGTCACCACTTTCGGCCGCAGCTTCCAGGCGGGTGTGGAAAAACCCCTGTTCACGGGCGGCACCCTGAGCCTCAGCCTGGCGCCCACCTATGGCTTCCAGCAGGTGAGCCAGGTCAATCAGACTTTCGGGAATCCAACCCTCTACCCCTTGGCCTACGACACCCTCAATCCCTACGGAGGGCGGGTCACCCTGGCCCTGACCCAGCCCCTGTTGCGGGGTTTCGGACCCCAGGCCGCCGAGGCCAGGCTGCGGGCCGCGGAATATCTGGCCAAGGCGGGCGACCTGGAGTACCAGCGGGCCCTGATCCAGGAGATCGCCACCACGGATGGCCTCTACTGGGATCTCGTGTATGCCCGGCAGAACCTGGCCAACAAGCGCCAGGCCCACGCGCTGGCCCTCAAGCAGCTGGAAGAGGATCGCGAGCGCGTGGCCTCAGGCATGCTCGCGCCCGTGGAACTGCCAGCGGTCGAGGCCTCCGCCCTCGAGAGGGAAGAACAGAGCCTCGCGGCCGAGGCCAGTCTGGCCACCGCCCGTGCCCGACTTGTCGCGGAAATCTTCCCGGGCCAGTCCGCGCCATCGGACCTCGTGCCCACCGATGCCCCGGAGGTCCTGCCCACGCCCATGGGCCTCGACGAAGCCGAGCGCCTGGCCCTCGAGCAGCGCCCGGAATTGAAGGTCGCCGCGGCTGGACTGCAGGCCCGGCAGGTGCTGGAACGGGAGGGCCAGAACCGAACCCTGCCCCAGCTGGATGCTTCCGTCGCCTACAGCGGAGGCGCGGCTTCCGCGGGAAGCATCAGCAGTGTCATGTCGGACTGGAGCGCCCAGCGGTACCCGGGCTACACCCTGGGCCTCCAGCTCAGGGTCCCCATCGGCAACCACGCCGCCAAGGCCCTGCTCGCCCAGCGCCGCGCCCAGCGTTTGGAATCCGAACTGGAACTCCGGACCCTACGCCAGAATGTGCTCCTGGAAGTTCAGCAGGCCCACAATGATCTGCGCTCTTCCGCGAAGAGCGTGGAAGCCCTGGGCAAGGCGCTCGAATTCCGCGAAAAGAGCCTTGAGGCCGAGGCCACCAAGCTGGAGAACGGTCTCAGCACGAGCTTCTTTGTCCTCCAGCGCCAGGGGGAGCTGGACCAGGCCCGCACGGCCCTGGCCCAGGCCAAGATCACCTTCCGCAAGGCCCACACGGCCTTCTACAAGGCCATTGGTGGGCTCGGGGAGCAGCTGCAGGGTCCCTGAGGTGAAGGGTGTGGGCGGCATATTTCAGCGGGCCACCTGGAGGACCAGCACGAGGGAATCGCCACCCTGGACTCCGGTCTCCGTACCCTGGGGCACCAGGAAGTTCTTCGAGCGATGGACGTAGTTGAGCTTCACATGGGCCGTCCGGAAGCCCGCAGCGCTGAGCGCATAGGCATAGCCCAAGGTCGTCTCCGTATACTTCGGCATGTAGTCCACCGCAGCGCCATTGGCCAGCAGGGGTGCGGCGCTGGTTCCCACGGTGGTGTACGGATCGAAGGCCGTGGTGACGCGGTTCCCCCAGTTGTAGTTGAAGAGATCGTACCGCGCGGCCACGCGGTGGCGGCCCACGGTGTAGGCGCCGGTGAGCGCGTAGGCAAGGAAGCGCTGATCCAGGGCCTGCCGCAGTGCACCCGTGGCGGCGCCATTCACGAGGCTCGGATTCCGGCGCCCCAGGAGCCCCGTGGCCCCTTCGCCTGAAAGGAAGAACGGGCCGGACTGGTAGACGTAGTAGGCGCCGAGGTTCGTGGTCTGGTCATTGGCGCCCAGCACTTGCGCGGCAGTGGGAGCGGTGGGTCCGGAGAAGGTCCGGGCCGTGAGGGGTGCGCCCATATCTGTGCGGCCAGAGAGGCCATAGACGCCCCACTGGTGGGCCTGGCCATAGGCGAACTCCAGGCGGCCCACCCAGTCCTTCTGGGTGTTGGCGTCGTTGCTCTTGCCCGCGGGATCGCCAGGGCCCTGGCCGTTGAAGGCGCCCACCACGGCGCGGCCGTGGAGGGCCGAAGACGAGCCCCAGCGGTAGCTCACATCCGCGCCCCGATCGCGGGGATCCCCCAGCACCCGGCCAAGCTGGGAGCGCTCGGCGAAGAGGATCTCCGCCGGATCCTGCAGGCCCTCGAAAGTCTGGAGGGGCTTGTACTGGCCCGCCTTGATGGCCAGGCCATCCACGGGGCTGCGCCAGACGGCAAAGATGTCCTGGAGGATGTTGGGGTTGCTGGCGCTGGTGTTGATGGCGCCATCGGCCATAATGCGGTAGGTCACGCCGGGCGCGGCTTCGCCGTTCACCTCGAACTGGGCGCGGCGGAAGCTGAGTCCCTCAGTCTTGAAGCCCGGCTGGAAGTTGTAGTAGGTGAAGGCGCCAGGCAGCTGGGCGTCATTGCGGAGACTGGCACTTAGGGGCTGGCTGTACCAGGCCTGGATGAGGAAGCCGACGTTGGGCAGTTCCTGGGCCTGGCCTTGGCCTCCAGCAGCCAGGAGGAGAGCGACGCCCGTGCGCGAGAGGGGCTTCGAGAATGCAGAAGGTACGAACATGGCAGTTCCTTGGAGATTCATCCGCCGTGACGGACAGAGCAGAAGGGAAGCCCGAGGCCAGCTGGCCCTGGGGCGAGGAGAGAGAACAGGGAGCGCACCCCAGCTTGGAGGACCGGCCGATGCGATGCCTTCGGCGATTCGATCAACAGATGCCGAGGGCCTGACAGCTTCGACAACAGGGGTCTTCCGCACACCCACGGAATCCTGTCATCTGATGAAAACCGGGCACGCCGCCCTCCGAAGAAGCAACCAGGACCACCTGGTTGATCCAGCATGCAGGAAGGCTACGCCATTGTCAAGTATGTTAATTGTTTTTATTATCTATTAATCCAAAGGTCACCCTTGGTCACCCTTGGTCTCCCTTGGGCGCCATCCAAGTGGGGCATCCCCAGTCGACTCATCCCGGGAATCAGATCACCGATATAGGCCAGGCAGCAGGCCCGAGGGACCCCGTTTCGAGGGGAAGACGATGCGCTTCCGCTCGGGCGGGTGCGGCCAGACCTTGGCTGCCCTGGCCGGGACCGGCGCCACCTTGGCCTCGTCCGCGCACCGGCGCAGGAAGGCTTCGATGGCCTCGCTCAGATCCTGCGCGTCGAAAAAGAAGATCCCCTGGAATTCCCATTCCCAGTAGTCAGAGGAGTACCAGACCGTGAAGGGGACGTCGCCGATCCAGCAGGTGCCGCCGCTGGGGGTGCTGGAGGTCAGATCCATGATGGTTTGTTCCAGACTCATTCCGCACCTCCAGGTGGGGGTGCTCAATGTAGGTTGCGGATCACCGCGCAGCAATAGACCGATCAGCCTAGGGCTCTGTCAGGAATTCGCCCGGCGACCCGGCACACCGACGAGGGCACTCAGGCGCTCAAGACACCATCGATCAATTCGATCCAATGCTGCACGGGCACCGGGGTACCCGCCTGCAGGTGGGCGATGCAACCGGCATTGGCGCTGACGATCACGCTCGGCGCGCCGCCGGTGAGGGCCTGCACCTTGAGGTCCCGCAGCTGCACGGACAATTCCGGTTCCAGAATGGAATAGGTGCCGGCCGCCCCGCAGCAAAGGTGGCCGCTGGTGGCGGGCTTCGCGGTGAACCCCGCCGCCTGGAGCAGCCCTTCCACCACGCCGCGGAGCTGCTGCCCGTGCTGCAAGGTGCAGGGGCTGTGGAAGACGGTGGCGATCCGCGCCCGGTTCCTCCGGCCACCCTCCAGCAGAGTGGTCAGGGGGCCCTGTTCCCTGGCGATGATCTCGCTGAGATCCAGCACCGCGGCGCAGACGCGCAGGGCCTTGGGCGCGTAAAGCGGGTCCTCCTGCAGCAGATGGGCGTAGTCGCGCACATGGACGCCACACCCCGAAGCGGTCATGACGATGGCTTCGGCCCCCCCCTCCAGCAGCGGCCACCAGGCGTCGATGACCCGCCGGGCATCCTGCTTCGCCGCTTCCACATCGTTCAGGTGAAAGCGCAGGGCGCCGCAGCATCCGGTGCTCGGGGCGTCCAACAGTGTGATACCGAGACGATCCAGGACTCGCGCCGCCGCGGCATTGATGTTGGGGTACATGGAAGGCTGCACACAGCCGGCCAGCTCGATCATCGTTCGTCCATGGACGGTGGTGGGACGCCTGCCCGCCGCGGTCCTCGGGGGCACTTTGGCCCGCAGGACCCGCGGCAGCATGGGCCGCACCAGTCGGCCCAGGGCCATGGCTGCGCCGAAGAACGCGGCGCGAGGCAGCGCGGCCTTCAGCATGTTCCGCAGCAGCCGGTCCCGGCCATGACGGGGCACCTTCGCTTCCACCACTTCGCGGCCGATGTCGAGCAGCCGCGAATACTGCACGCCGGAGGGGCAGGTGGTTTCGCAGGACCGGCAGTTGAGGCAGCGATCCAGGTGCAGCCGGGTCTTCGCCGTGGGTGCCTCGCCTTCCAGCACTTGCTTGATGAGGTAGATGCGACCGCGCGGCCCGTCCAGCTCGTCCCCCAGCAGCTGGTAGGTGGGACAGGTGGCGTTGCAGAACCCGCAGTGGACGCAGGAGCGCAGGATGGCCTCGGCCTCCTGCCCGGCCCGCGTGCCCTTGATGAGATTGGCGAGGTGGGTTTCCATCAGAGATCCGGGAGCAGGCGCCCGGGGTTGAAGACAGCGCGGGGATCGAAGACCGCCTTCAGGCGCCGCTGGATGACGTCCAGGGGCCCCGGAAGGGGCGTAAAGACCCCCGCGGCCCTGTCGCCACCCCGGAACACGGTGGCGTGACCACCGGCCCGGCGCGCCGCATCTCGGATCCCAGCGGCGATCTGCTCTCCGCGCAGCCACCGCTGGGCTCCGCCCCATTCGATGAGCGTGGCACCCGGCAGGTCCAAGGGCGGCGTGATGGAAGGCACCGCAAGCCGCCACAGGGGCGCGTCTCCCGCGAAGAAGGCCCGCGTCTGGTCCCGCAGCCCGAGCCAGTGGGCGGTTGCCTCGGCCTCGGGTACCCGCTCTCCTCCCAGCGTGTCGCAGGCACTCCGCACGGCGGCCTCCGCGCCCGCCAGCCGCACCGTCAGCAGGCCCTCCTCCCAGGCCGTGGCGGTCACCGGCAGGGGCTGGGCCGCCCAGCGGTTCAGAGTCTCCAGGGCCGGGCCTTCCGGCAACTCGAAGCGCACGGTGGCCTGGGCCACAGGGAGCGGCAGCACCTTGAGGGACACCTCCAGGATCAGACCAAGGGTGCCGATGCTGCCGGCCATCAGGCGGGACACATCGAAGCCAGCCACGTTCTTCATCACCTGGCCGCCGAAGGTCAGCTCCCGGCCTTCGCCATCCATGACCTTGACCCCCAGCACGAAGTCGCGCAGGGCCCCGTGGCTCGCCCGTCCCGGCCCTGACAAGCCGGACGCCACGGCCCCTCCGAGGGTGGCGGGGCCGCCAAACGCGGGGGGCTCGAAAGCCAGCCACTGGCCCCGCTCTGCGAGCACGTGGGACAGCTCGGAAAGGGGAGTGCCAGCTCGCGCGGTGATCACCAGCTCAGTGGGCTCATAGCTGACGATGCCGCGGTGGCCAGCCACCTCCAGCACCTCGCCGGCCAGTGGGCCGCCATAGAAGTCCTTGCTGCCGCCACCCCGGATGCGGAGCGACCCGCCCTTGAGGATGCGTTCCCGGAAGGTCTCGAGACTCACAGCCGCTCCAGTTCCGGAAATTTCAATGCACCTTGATGGACGTGCATGCGCCCCATCTCGGCGCAGCGGTGCAGGGACGGAATCGCCTTGACGGGGTTGAGCAGCCCCGGTGGATCGAAGGCCCGCTTCACCGCATGGAAGGCCCTGATCTCGTCTGTGGTGAACTGCTCGCACATGGCGTTAAGCTTCTCGAAGCCCACGCCGTGCTCGCCCGTGATGGTCCCCCCCAGGGCCACGGACAGACTGAGGATCTCCGCGCCGAAGGCCTCGGTGCGCTCCAGCTGACCCGCCACATTGGCATCGTAGAGGATCAGGGGATGCAGGTTGCCGTCGCCGGCATGGAACACATTGATGCAGCGCAGACCGTACTTCTGCTCCATTCCGGCGATGGCAGTGAGCATCTCGCCAAGACCCTTCCTGGGGATGGTGCCATCCATGCAGTAGTAGTCGGGGGAGATGCGCCCCGCCGAAGGGAAGGCCGCCTTGCGCCCGGCCCAGAACCGCAGCCGCTCGGCCTCGTCCCGGGAGACCCGCACTCCGTTGGCCCCGCTCTGCTCCAGCACCGCCAGCATGCGGGCGATCTCCTCGGCCACCTCCTGGGCGGTGCCATCGGACTCGCACAGCAGGATGGCCTTGGCCTCGAGGTCATAGCCCGCGTGGACGAAGGGCTCCACCGCCGCCACCGCGCCCTGGTCCATCATCTCCAGACCGGCCGGGATGCTGCCCGCGGCGATCACGGCGGCCACCGCCTCGCCCGCCTTCCGCACATCGTCGAAGCTCGCCATGATGACGCGGGCCGCCTGGGGCCTGGGCGTTAGCCGGACCGTCACTTCCGTCACGATGCCCAGGAGGCCCTCGGACCCGATCAGCAGGGCCAGCAGGTCGTACCCCGGCGCATCCAGCGCGTGGCTGCCGAGCTCCAGAATCTCGCCCTCGATCGTCACTACCCGCAGGCGGAGCACGTTGTGCAGGGTGAGGCCGTACTTGAGGCAATGCACACCGCCGGAGTTCTCGGCCACATTCCCGCCGATGGTGCAGGCGATCTGGGAACTGGGATCGGGCGCGTAGTAGAGGCCATGGGGCGCGGCGAGCTCAGTGATGGCCAAATTGCGAACGCCCGTCTGCACCACGGCGAGCCTGGCCACGGGATCGAAGGCGAGAATGCGGTTGAGCTTGGTCAGGCTCAGCAGCACACCCTGGGGATGGGGCATGGAACCCGCCGAAAGCCCCGTGCCCGCGCCCCGTGGCACGACGGGCACCCCTGCCCGGTGGCAGGCCTTCAGGACGGCCACCACCTGGGCTTCGTCCTCGGGCAACGCCACCGCCAGGGGCAGTCGGCGGTAGGCCGAGAGGCCATCGCACTCGTAGGGCCTCAGCAGCTCCTCGTCGGTGATGAGCGAGACCGGCGACAGGATGGCCCGCAGCTCCCGCAGCAGCCCGTCGGGCGTCGTCATCGGAAATTCAGGGTCCTGTTCAGGGGTGTGTTCGCGCACCTTCAACCCCACAGTCCGGTCCGCAGGAGCGGACTGGCCGGACAGGACGAAACAGGATCCTTGGACATCGGCCCTCGAGGTGGAAGGGATGGTCCCTGGATGTTCCTCTCTCGAAAAAAAGTGTCAAGGGCCGGGCGGAAGGCGCCTGGCACGTCGCATGCCTCGCGCGCCGTGACTACCGCTCCGCCACCCGCTGGAACCGGAAGGTCACGCAGCGCTGGAGCGCCCTGCCTTCGGGGCTGGTGGCATCCCCCTCGGCCTGGCTGTCGCCCCGAGCCTCCGAGGTCAAGTGGGCCGCCGGCAATCCGATGCCCGCCAGGAAGCGCTGGGCGGAGAGCGCCCGCTGCGCGCTCAGGTCGAGGGCATCGCCATGCCGGCTCAGCTCCCCGCGGGCCGCGTGGCCCTCGCACACGAGGGTGAAACCCGGGTAGCGCAGGGCCAGTTCCACGAGCCGCGTGAGCAGCACATCGCTGCCCGGTGTCAGGGCGGCGCTGCCCTCTTCGAAGATCAGAGAGCCCCGGAAGCTCACAAAGCGCAGGCGGGTGCCCACATCCCTGCCCTCGCTGGCCTGGACGGCGCTGAGCTGCCTTTCCAGATCCTCGGCCTTGCCCGGATCCATGCCCTGGGAGCCCGGCAGGATGCCGTCGCCCGCGCCCACCTGGCCCTGCACCCCGAGGGCCTTCTGGATGGATGTGAGGGCCTGCTGCAGCTTGGACTGGTCCGCCACCGAAAAGGAATACAGCAGGGCGAAAAAGGCCATGAGCTGCACCATCAGGTCCGCGAAGGTCACCAGCCAGAGGGATTCCAGATCCGCCTTGCGGCGGTGGAACCGCATGGGCGCGAGGTTACCCACGGGCTCTCCGCTCCGAGCTGCGCTCCTTGGGCGCCAGGAACGCGTTCAGCTGGGCCTCCAGGGCGCTGGGGTTCATCTCCGCCTGGATGCCCAGCACGCCCTCGAGCATAATCTGCTTGAGCTGCAGTTCCTCCTTGCTGCGCAGCTCCAGCTTGCCGGCGATGGGGATGGCCAGCAGGTAGGCGATGACGGCGCCGTAGAGGGTGGAGAGCAGCGACAGGGCCATGGCCCCGCCGATGCTGGAAGGATCCTTGATGCTGGCGAACAGCTGGATCATGCCGATGAGGGTGCCCACCATGCCGAAGGACGGGGCGCTGAGGGCGATGAACCGGAAGATCTCCTGGCCCTGCAAGTGCCGGTCCTGGGTGGACCGCAGCTCCGCCGCCAGCAGCGAGTGGATGTGGTTCCGGTCCGCCTGGTCCACCACCATGCGCATGCCTTTGGCGAGGAACCCTTCCACGTCCATGGCCTTCTCCATGTTCAGCAACCCTTCGCGCCGCGCCCGCTGGGACAGCCCCACGATCTGGGACACCAGGGCCCTGGTCTCCGGCGCCCGAGTAAAGAACGCCCGGCTGGCGATGGAGAAGGCATAGCTCACATGCTCCAGCGGAAACCGGATCATGGTCGCGGCGATGACTCCGCCCACCACCACGATGGTGCCCGCCGGATTGAAGAAGATCCGGGGATTGGGCCCCAGCCCGATGGCCACCGCCAGCAGCGTGACGCCCAGCAACACACCCAGAAAACTGCCTCGATCCATGGAACGGCCCTCAGGAAGGCGTATCGGCAGAGACTGCCCCCTGTCCCAGAAATGGCAAAGTCCATGCCCCGAGGGCTCAGTGGATGACCCAGTTGCTCTGCTTCACGAAGGCGTGCAAAGGGCCCCGGGGCATCTGGACCACATAGCAGCCCTTGGAGGCGAAGCGCTGACCGGGCCCGAAGCTGAGCCGCTCGTAGTCGGTCTCGTCGTCGTCCATCATCAGGCCGTAGGCATCCAGGAGGTTGTCCCGGTAGAAGTTGCGCCCCATCCGGCTGAAGGCCTCGGTCATGGACTTCATCACGGAGAAGGCCCGGGAGCGCACGCGGCGGTGGGAGTCCCCGGCGGCGAGGCTCACCTGCGAGAAGGTTTCCTTGGGCGTGCCTTCAGGGGCCTTCATCGAGGCCGGCGGCCGGAAGAGCCGGTAGGGATAGGTCAGCCAGGTGCGGTCGCGGGCAGCCTGGGGCAGCTCCCACAGCTTGCGGCCCAACAGGCTCGAGGACAGCATCACCAGCGACTCCGGCCGGGTCGCGAGGGCGGGCAGGCTTACGTAGGCCTCGGGCCCGGCCCACAGCAGGAGTACCGGCGCCCCCTGCCCCGCCGCCTGCCGCAGGATGGCCCTGCTGTCCAGGCGCTCTCCCCTGCGCAGGCGAAGGGTGCGCACCGGGGCATGGCCATGGTCGGCCCAGCCGCTGTCGAAGCCCCGCGCCAGGTCCCGGGCCTCGGGCCGGTCCGCGACCACCTGCACGATGGGGCGGTCTGTGATGGTGGAACCCAGGTCCGAGAGGTAGGCCGCGGCGGCTTCGCCTTCCTGGAAGGGGCCCTTCGAGAAATAGAGGGTGTACCAGCCCTCCCCGTCCAGGCAGGGCTGGTCCGTCAGGGGCAGGATGCAGGGGATCCGGCGGGTCTCGCAGAAGGTGTGGATGGGTTTCCAGGGGCGGTAGGACAGTCCGCTGAGGATGGCGAAGACGGGTTCTCTCCGGTAGTGGGCCTCGAGCTGGGCGGGCCAGGTGGCAGAGGGGCCCTTCAGCGTCCAGACGGAGAGCGACCACTCCCGGAAGGCCAGCGCCCCCTCCCAGGCCGCAAGGGCCCGGTAGCCCCGGCTGTCCCGGTCCACGCCCAGGCGGTTGTGACCCGCAATGCGGTAGCGCAACACCTCGAGGAAGTCGTGGCGGTCCTCGGCGCTCACCTCGTCCGTGACAATGGTGGCGAAGTCGATCGCCTGGGCCGAAACTCCGGGGGAAGGCTCGGCGGACAGGCCCTTGAGGTAGTGCACCAGCACGCCCGCGTCCGCCCCGCTGAGGGCGTAGCGGGGCATGATGTCGTTCAAGGTCCGGCCTGCGGGGTCCACGCCTTCGGTGATGGCCCGGGCCAGATCGACGTCCGTGTAGGCGGGTCGGCGCAGCCCATCGCGCAGCTGTGGGGTCAGCTTCCGGCGTTCCTCCCCCACCAGGGCCGGATGGTACTGGAACCGCGGCCGGTAGAGTTTCTCCGCATTGGTGGGCGGCGTGACCACGCCCCCCTCCACGGAACCGAGCCCGCTCTGCAAGTGACAGCTGGTGCAGGCGAAGGCCGCACCTTCCACGGCGACATCCTCCCGCACCGTGCCCGTCATGGGCGCCCCCGACGGCAGGATGCCCTCGCGGTACATCCGCTCGCCCTGGCGCCGTTCAGCCTCCGGAACCACCCCTGGAGGCGTTTGTGATCCGGCGCCCAGACTCAGCAGCAGGCAGAGGCAGGCGGGCAGCACCCCGAGAAACCGCCTCGGGCCGGGCGCCGGGCGCCGGGGTGTCTGCTCAGGAATCGGCATGGGTCAGCGGGTCATCTCCAGGACGGTCCGGTCCTGCTTCTTGGCCAGGGACGGAGAGTCGTAGTCCAGAAGGGCGGTGCCCTTGACGTGGCTGGGCTCCTTGACCCGGGCGTCCAGCGTGACGGCGAGCCCGCGGGTGTGGGGCGACACCAGGTGCAGCTTCCCCTTGCTGAAGGTCCCCTTGAGGGTCAGCGGAGAGCGGAACTTCGGCATCAGCAGCGTCCCCTCCACCTTCCGGCCCGACTGCCGGAGGGTGATCTCCAGGTCCTGCATGGCAAGGCCGGTGGAGGTCAGGGTGAAGCTGCCCTTCCAGGTGCCGCTGAGGTCCAGGGCCGGGGGGGGTGCAGCCTGGGCGAAGGTGCAGGCGAGACAGAGGGACATCGCGATCAGGCGCATGCGCGGCACTCCAGGGACGACAGGGGCCGGATCGGACCGGCCCCTGCCTCCAGCGATCGAGTGTAGGTCAATTCCCTGAGCCCTTGGGCACCACCAGGAAGGAACGCATCATCTCGTTCTCCTCGTGGGACAGGATGTGGCAGTGCCACATGTAGGCGCCGAGGGAGTTGAACTTCAGGCGCACCCGCACGTAGCCCGGAAACTGGACCGGCTGGCCGGACTCCAGCGGGACTCCGGCAGGCGGCACCATGACCGTGTCCTTCCAGACCTTCAGCTCGTTCGGGCTGGCGCGGTACAGGGAGCCTTCCGGGGCCGATTCTGGGGGATCGGGATCAGGCGGCTCGGCATTGGGGATGAAAGCCATGGGATCCGACACTGTGGGCAGGGCGAAGCCGTCCGCCGGGGTATAGGTGAACTTCGTCGTATCGACGTAGCCCTTCTCGATGACCTGGAACTTGGTCAGGTGGATGTGCATGGGATGGACATCGGGGGTCGCGTTGATGAATACCCACTCCTCGGTGCTGCCAAGTTCGGGCTTCTCGGTGACCGGTGCCCGGAACATCTTGTTGTTGAGCACCAGGATGGTCCGGAAGGTTACCAGGCCCGTGGTGGGATCCAGGAAGGAGCTCACGGGATCCTTGCGCTCCTGCATGTCCACCAGGCGCGGTGCCGGGCGGGTCAGATCTTCACTAGAGATGCCGACGAAGGGCACGATTGAGGTCCGGAGGGAGGTCGTCGGGCCCGCGGTGGCCAGCAGGGGCGAGGGCGTGCCGGCGGTATTGGCCACCTTGAACAGCATGATGCGGCCAGTGAACTTGGGATCCAGCGTGGTGGCATCCACGGCAGCCTGGCTGAAGTCGCCACCGAAGGGCGCGGGGCAGTCATTCCGAAGGACGATGTTGCGGCCCTTGAAGACCGGATGGCCGAAGTCCACCAGCAGGTCGGCCCGCCCGCCGTTGGTCAGAAGGAGGCCGTCGGATCCAGGGCCTGTGGCCACGTCAACGGCGGCATCCCGGTAGCCCTGCTCTGCACCGATCTGCACCACGGGCCACGTGAGGGTGGGGGCCACGGCCTTGGCCAGGTCGGGCGTGATGATCTCGCCGGTATCCGCGTCCTGGAACCAGAGGTTGTACATCCGGGAATCGGAGCCGTTCAGGAACCGGAAGCGGTAGAGCTGGCTCTTCACGTTCTTGTAGGGCCAGGCCTTCCCGTTCACGATGATCACGTTGCCCCACATCTCGGGCCTGATGCTGGCCAGGGCGTTGCCACTGCTGTCATGCAGGGCGTTGTAGGTGTAGACGCCCAGGTTCACGAAGGTGGGGAACACCAGGGAGCCGTCTTCGGTGAAGGCCTTGTCCTGGATCACCACCGGCAGATCGAACTCGTCCGACTGCAGGGCAGGCACCACGGGGTTGGCATAGCGACCCTTGGGCAGGTTCGCCAGGGCCCCGGCTCCTTCTGCGACCGGGTCCTTCAGCAGGTAGAAAGCCGCCACGCCCGCATAGGCGTTCAAGCGCGTGATGCCCATGGAATGGTCGTGGAACCAGAGGGTGGAAGCCTCCTGGTTGTTGGGGTAGGTGAAGGGCGGTAGCGCATTGCCAGCCACCCGCCCGGGGAACCCGACGGAGGGATCCGCGGCCTTCACCCATTTCGCCTGCACCGCAGGATCGTTGGTCACCCAGGCGTCGGGGTGGCCATCCGAGGTGTAGGGCACGTCACCCCCGTGGAAGTGGGTGGTGATGCGGCACTCCGGCTCACCCTGGTCGGTACCATCCAGGGTGTAGTCCAGCTGCAGAAGGTGCTTCGTGAGGTAGGGGCCCGTCCCCATCACACCATTCACTTCGTCGCGAAGGTTGTTGATGTAGTTGAACGTGAGGGCCGTCCCCTTGGTGCCCTCCACCGTGGCGCCGTAGATACCCAGGAAGGCGCCGTTGATGTCATAGCCCCAGGTCTTGGTGACGATGGGCTTGCCCGTGTAGGGGTCATTCAGCACGCCGCCGTTCCGGTTGCGGAGGCCGAAGTCCCAGCTGCCCTGGCGCACGTTCACCGTGTAGGTCGTCGGTGTCGAGGCGTTCTTCGGGGCGATGGGGATCTCCACGAAGGCGTTCGCGAACTGCTGCAGCGTCTCCGGGTTCAGCGGGTTGTAGATGGGCGCCGGCCCGGCGGGGGCCGGGGCGGGGGCGCTGGCGCTGTCGTGGCTGCTGCAGCCCTGGAGCAGCAGAGCCAGGGCGCAACCGGAGAGGCCCAGGTGCTTGAGACTCGTGATGGCCTTCATCGTGCCTCCTTGCGGGTTGAACGGCCGGCCTGGGCAGGCCGTCTTGGAACTCCATCCTTCAAACGATCTAGTGCTGGCTCCTACTTTTGGATCTGGTCGAATTTCAGACAAGGTGGGGTTTTCCCTACTTCATCGCCCGGGAAACCCCCATGGGGAGCCAGTCCTCCCAAGTGATCCTAGGGATTTCGACTGATCGCCATCCGGCGACTACAACCGGTTTTCTCCGAACCCGTTTCAGAGCCCTGGCGGGAAACCCAGGGCCAGGCGGACCCTTGCGATGCCGGGATCCACCGAGCCGTCGCGGCGGCGGATGAGAATGGGAGCCTCCACGTCCGGGCACTCGGCTCGCGTATCGAAGCCTTCGGGCAAGTCTTGCCGCCGGACTGAGGCAAAGACATCCAGGCCGTAGGGCTCGCCCTCCTTGAACACGAATTCCCTCCGGTGGAGGCAGAGCAGTCCAGCTTCCCGCAGAGCCGTGAGGGCGCGCTCCCGCTGGTCGTTGGGGAAGACACAGGCGAAGACGCCTCCGGGCGCGAGCAACCGGCTTGCCGCCAGGGCATAGTCAGCGATGCTGCCGCGCACCTCCAGCCGCGCGGGCACGGACTGGGCATGGGCCGCGGGCAGGCGATCACTCTCGGGCCAGTACGGAGGCGTGCCCAGCACCAGGTCGAAGGGAGCCTCGTCGATGAACAAGCCCGGATCCCGCAGGTCTCCCAGGCACGGGAAGACCCTGCCCTCCTGCCCGTTGTAGCGGATGCTCTTGCGGGCCAAGCGCAGGCTCTGCTCCTGGGCCTCCACGGTGTGCACCACGGCCCCGGGACAGCGCCAGGCCGTCAGCAGCGCCACGCTGCCGATGCCCGAGCCGAGATCGGCGATGCGACCGGCCCGGGGACACCAGGTGGTGCCGTACCAGGCGGTCACCAGATCATCGGTGCTGAACCGGTTGCCCTTCGCCAGCTGGAAGATGCGCCAGCGGCCGCAGAGGCCATCCAGGGTCTCCCCCGGCTCCAGATCCACGTCCCCGGGTGGGATCGGACCAGGGCGGGTCCAGCCCTTGAAGCTGGGACCATCATCGGGAACGGAGCGGCGCGGCATGGATCGAGTGTGAGTGATCCATTGGCGAAAAGGCAAAGACGGGAACCCCGATGTACACCGAGACCTGAAGGATGAACCCAGGTAGGCGATCCCCACGCTGATTCGGTCCTTATCTGCTTTTCTCTGTGTTCACCGGTGTACTGTTTTAGCCCCAAGTTGATGCCGGACTTACAGATCCTTCGTTATCCTCAGTGGTTCCGTGTTTTCCGCTCTGGCATCCCGGTGGCCGCTGCGCGACACTCAAACATGGCTGTGTCTGGGAAAGCCCCGGAACCGATCCTCCGCGAGGGGGAAGGGTCAGCCTGCGGGGACGATGGCTGCACGACGCTGGATGGGGCCTTCAGCCGAGTGAAGGCGGCCTTCCTCGAGCACCACCCCAAGGGCGACATCGCCCTGCTCGATCGGGCCTTCAAGGTGGGCCGGGACATGCATGCCACCCAGGTCCGCAAGAGCGGCGAGCCCTATTTCTTCCATCCGCTGGCCGTGGCCCTGAGCCTGGCGGAGTGGCGGCTGGACGCCGTGAGTGTGACCTGCGGCATGCTGCACGACGTGGTGGAAGACACCCTGATGACCCAGGCCGAGGTGAAGGCCCAGTTCGGCGAGGAGATCTCCGAGATCGTGGACGGCCTCACCAAGATGAGCAAGCTCGCCTTCACAGACCGGCACCTGCTCAATGCCGAGAATGTGCGCAAGCTGCTGGTGGCCATGGGCAAGGACGTGCGCGTCCTGCTGGTGAAGCTGGCGGACCGCCTGCACAACATGAAGACCCTGGACGTGATGGAAGAGGAGAAGCGGCGCCGGATCTCGCGGGAAACCCTGGAGCTCTACGCCCCCCTGGCCAACCGCCTGGGCATGGGCGTGGTGCGTCTCGAGCTGGAGGACCTGGCCTTCCACCAGCTGGAGCCCGAGCAGTACAACGATCTGCAGAAGGCCGTGGAAGCCAAGCGGGCCAAGCTGTCCGCCACCATCCAGGAGGTCCAGGGTTCGCTCCTGGCCATCCTCCGCCAGCAGGGGATCACGGCCCAGGTCTACGGCCGCATCAAGCACCTGTACGGCATCTGGAAGAAGATGGGCACCCAGGCCAAGCACTTCGACGACATCCACGACTGGCTGGCCTACCGCATCATCTGTCCCGACCGGGCCAGCTGCTACACGGCCCTGGGCCTGGTTCACGGCATGTTCAAGCCGGTCCCCGGCAAGTTCAAGGACTACATCAGCCTGCCCAAGGAGAACGGCTACCAGAGCATCCACACCACGGTGCTGATGGGGTCGGGCGATCTCTTCGAAGTGCAGATCCGCACCGAGGAGATGCACGTCCACGCCGAGGCCGGCATCGCCAGCCACTGGACCTACAAGGACGGCCGCATCGCGAACCGGAACGAAATCAACCAGGTCGCCTTCCTCCGCCGCATGGTGGAGCTGCACCAGGACGCCCAGGACAGCCGGGACCTGGTGGCCAACCTGCGCGGCGAGCTCACCTTCAACCGCATCCAGGTCTTCACCCCCAAGGGCGACCTGCGCAGCCTGGTGGAGAACAGCACCCCGGTGGACTTCGCCTACGCCATCCATACCCAGGTGGGCCATCGCTGCGTCGGCGCCAAGGTGAACGGCCGCATCGTGCCCCTCAAGCACACGCTGCAGAACGGCGATCGCGTCGAGATCCTCACCCGGCCCGACCACAAGCCCAGCCGGGACTGGCTCGGCTTCGTGAAATCCGCCGGCGCGAAGAGCCGCATCCAGGCCTTCATCCGCGAGGAGGAGCGGGCCCACGCCATCATCCAGGGCAAGGAGCGCCTCGAGCGGGAGGCCCGCAACATGGGTGTGCGCCTGGACGAGCCCGAGGCCCAGGCCAAGCTCGAGACGCGGATCGTCGAGCTGAAGCTCGCGAACTGGGACGCGGCCTACGCGGCCCTGGGCTTCGGCCGCATGACGGTGCACAAGCTCATCGAGCCGCTGATCCCGGAGCCCGAGCGCGCCCAGCCCAAGGAGAACACCACGAACCTCATGGATTCCGTGGTGGTGGGCGACACCACGGGGATCCTGTACACCCTGGCGGCCTGCTGCAAGCCCATCTGGGGCGACGAGGTGGTGGGCTACATCACCCGGTCCCGGGGCACGGCCATCCACAAGGCCGACTGTTCCCAGCTCAACTCGGGCACCCTGCACCCCGAGCGCCGGGTCAACGTGGCCTGGGGCAAGCACGGCACTGAGCTCTACGACACGGAGATCACGCTCACCACCGAGGACCGCCCGGGCATGGTGGCGGCCATCTCCGAAGGCATCCAGCGCCTGGGCATCAACGTGCAGCGCTTCCATGGCTCGGCCACGGAAGAAGGCGCCGGCCTCTTCCACATCGCCCTGCGCGTGCGGGACCGGGCCCACCTCGTGGAATTGATGGCCGGCCTCCGCCGCGCCCGCGGCGTCTACACCGTCGAGCGCGTGAAGGGGTCGGTGTTCGGGAAGGTCAAATGATTGGTTGGCGTCCGCCCGACGAGGCGCCGGTGGTGCCCTGGCCCCTCATCGCAGAAAGCTTGCGCCGGCCCCAGGTGGGGGCCAATCCGCACAAGCTGAGCCCGCGCATCGCGGAGGATCCCCGCCGGGCCGCCGTGGGGGTCATCCTCTGGGGTGATGCCCGAGGCGCTCGCAAGGTGGTGGTGGTCCAGCGGGGCTTCGGAGCCCCCCAACATCCCGGCGAGATCGCCTTCCCGGGCGGCATGGTGGAACCCGGGGACCGGGACCTGCCCGCCACCGCCCGGCGGGAGGTGGCCGAGGAACTGGGCCTCACCGAAGGGCTCTGGGAGCTGGGCTGCTTCCCGGATGGCATCGCCAAGGCCCGGGTGCGCTTCACCCCGGTGTTCTTCCGCTGGGAGGCGCCTGAACCAGGGTTCACTCTGGACCGGGAACTGGAGCGGGTGCTCATGCTGCCCCTGGCCCCTCTCCTGGACGCACCCTGGACCTTCGAGCGCTTCGAGCGCTACGGGCTCCCCCTCGAAGTGCCCCGCCTGGAGCTGGCCATGGATGGCTGGGAGGCTCCCCTCTGGGGCGCCACCGCCTTCGTGCTGAAGGCCTGGCTGGACGTGCTTCGGGAAGTCGCCTGAGAAAGGGCGCCAGGGGGGCAGAACTCACTCCAGCGAGGACGGTGCCAGAGGTTCAGAACCGTTCGGCCTTCAGCTGCTCCAGGCGACGGCGAATCTCGTCCCGGCCAGCTCGGAACCGTGCCCTCAGATCGTCGGGAGTCAGGCGCGGGTCATCGCTGGCTGGATCGGGGATGGGCCAGTGGAGCCGCTCAGCATGGCCCAGGAACAGAGGGCAGACTTCTTCGGCACAGAGGGTGATGACCAGGTCCACGGAAGTCGGATCGATCTCCTGGACGCTTTTGGATGACTGGGTAGAGCTGTCGATGCCCTGCTCGCCCAGCACCTCGATGGCATAAGGGTTCACGTGGCTGGGGCGGCTGCCGGCGCTCTGGATGCGCAGGGTCGGGAAGAGTTGCCGGGCGATGCCTTCGGCCATCTGGGACCGGGCGCTGTTGGCGACGCAGAGGAATAGAACGGATTGCGTCATGCTTCACCTCTTATCGGGTTCCACGGCAGGACAGCAGGTGACCTCGGAGACTTCTTCAGCGCTGCCCGGATACCACTTCCCCTTCAGCCAGAAGGCCACGCCGACGAGGCTGATGAGCACCGGCACTTCCACCAGCGGTCCGATCACGGCGGCGAAGGCCGCTCCATGGGCGATGCCGAAGGTGGCCACGGCCACGGCGATGGCCAGCTCGAAGTTGTTGGAAGCGGCGGTGAAGCTGAGCGTGGCGCTCTGAGGATAGGTCGCCCCGACCTGCCTGGACATCCAGAAACTCACGAAGAACATCACCACGAAATAGATGAGCAAGGGGAGCGCGATGCGGAGCACATCGAAGGGCAGCTTCACGATGGCGTCGCCCTTGAGGCTGAACATGACCACGATCGTGAAGAGCAGCGCGATCAGCGTAAGGGGGCTGATCTTCGGCACGAAGACCCGGTGGTACCACTCCAGTCCCTTGAGCCTGCCCAGCAGGAAGCGGGTCAGGAAACCAGCGAGGAAGGGAATCCCCAGGTAGATGAAGACGCTCCGGGCGATCTGGCCGATGGTGATGTTCACCACGGCCCCCTGAAGGCCCAGCTTGGCGGGCAGCACCGTGGCGAAGAACCAGGCGTACACGCTGAAAAAGAGCACCTGGAAGATCGAGTTGAAGGCCACCAGGCCGGCGCAGTATTCCGTGTCGCCCTGGGCCAGGTCGTTCCACACGATGACCATGGCGATGCAGCGGGCCAGGCCGATGAGGATGAGGCCCAGCATGTATTCTGGCTTGTCCCTCAGGAAGAGCACGGCCAGCCCGAACATCAGCAGTGGCCCGATGACCCAGTTCTGAAGGAGCGACAGCCCCAGGACCTGCTTGTTCTGGAAGACCAGGTGCAGTTCTTCGTACTTCACCTTGGCCAGGGGCGGATACATCATCAGGATCAGGCCCGCCGCCAGGGGGAGGCTGGTGGTGCCCATGTTCCAGGCGTTGATGGCGCGGTTGAAGCCGGGCACGGCGACCCCGAGCGCCACTCCCAGGCCCATGGCGAGAAAGATCCAGAGGGTCAGGTAGCGATCCAGGAAGGAGAGGCGTTTTTGGGCGCTCATGGGGTGGCTCAGGTCAGGCCGGCTTGCGGGCGGCGATGATCAGGCTCGCGATGTAATCCTCAGGGCCCGTTCCCTCGGGCAGCAGCCCGAGGAGGTGGGCGGCCATGGGGTCGTCCGTGGGGATCATGGCCTGGACGGCGCCCTCCTTGGGTGTCAGCGTGAGCTCGATCAGCCCCGCGGCGGCCACCATGGCCTTCAGGTCATCCACCAGCGCCGCGCCGGCGATGCAGCCCACCAGGGCTCGCACATCGGCCTGCAGGGCTTCGGGAATGGGCCGGAGCAGGACCATGTCCGAGATGGAGACCCGGCCACCGGGCCGGAGCACGCGGGCGATCTCCTGCCAGACGCTGTCCTGATCGGGGCTGAGATTCAGCACGCAGTTGGACAGCACCACGTCGATCGAGGCGTCGGGGAGCGGGATCTCCTCGATCTGGCCATGGTGGAAGACCACGTTGTTGAGGCCGGTGCGCCGCTTGAACTCGGCGGCGTTCTGCCGGGCCCGGGCGATCATGTCCCGGGTCATGTCGACCCCATGGACCCGGCCCTCGGGGCCCACTCGCTGGGCTGCCAGGAAGGCGTCCATGCCGGCGCCGCTGCCGAGATCCAGCACCACCTCGCCCGCCTTCAGCTCGGCCATGGCCGTGGGATTGCCACAGGACAGGCCCAGGTTCACGCCCTCGGGCAGGGTGGCCAGCTCGGCGACGGAGTATCCGACCCCCTGGGCGACCTCCTCGACCCGGCCGCCGCCGCAGCAGGAGGACTGGGGACCACAGCCGCCGCCGATCCGGGCGATGGCCCCGTAGGCTTCCTGGACGAAGAGGTGGGTGGGGTGGGGCTTGGTGGTCATGGGATGCCCTTTCAAAGGCAGTGGGGGTCACGGCAGCCGCCCCCGCAGCAGTCCTGCCAGAGGTAGTCCGTGAGCGCACGCAGCTGGTCGAAACAGGCGGCGTAGCGGATGGTCGTGCCCTGCCGGGTGGCCACCAGGAGGCCGGCCTCGGCCAGGTCGGCCAGGTGGTGGCTGAGGGTCGAGCCGGGCATGCCCAGCTGGGTCTGGATGTCCCCCGCAGGGGTGCCCTCCACCGGGCCCTGGACCACTGCCCGGACAATGGACAGGCGTCCCGGGTGCCCCAGGGCCTTCAGCCGCTGGGCCATGAGCTGGTGGGTCAGATCGAAGTTCGCCATGACATATATTCTAATTTCCAGAAATATGAAATCAAGACCTTATTTTTCGATCCCGCTGGAAGGCGAGGGGGCACCTTCCCTTCGCGACAGCTTGCAGGTGCTCCAAGAAGGAAGGGAAGACGCCCGGCCTTTGGGACCACCCCTGAACAAATCTCTGCCAGCGATTTCAATGATGACGGTGATCTGGACGGGCAGGTCTCGCATGGTCCCGCCTTGGAGTGGAGCCCATGCTCGGTGTCAACCGGGCCAATCAGGATCATCACCCTCATCGCCGGGTGCAGGCAGGTCCACTTCCGCGACTTAGTCGATTCCAGGATGAACCTGGTTCTTCCCCTTCAGCCCCCGCCTCGTGACCGTAAAACATCATTCAGGTAGAGCCAAACAGCGAGACGCAGCGGTTGCCTGGCTGGAGAGCGAGCGTCGGCGGCTACTTCTTCTCTGCCTTCACGCTGCCGTCCTTCTCCAGGTACTTGTCCGGATCCTTCTGCAGGGCCTCGACGCAATGCTTGCTGCACACGCGGTACTCCTGTCCGCGCACGGTCGCGGTCATCGACTTGGCGGAGACGTTCATCTTGCAGACCGGATCCTTGGTGTTGGCGGCAGGCTTGGCCGGTTCCGCCGCGAAGGCGATGGTGACAGCCAGACCGAGCAAGGCGGCGCGAAGCATGGAACCTCCAGGAAACCCACCCAGTGTAGCGGACCGCCCTGCGACACGATGACGCAGGGCCGACCCTGCGGGGACCTGTAATAGCCCGTAATAAGAGAGCGCCCCGGTCTCCCGGAGCGCTCACCCAATAAAAGGCGCGGTTACAGGCCGTTGGCCGCCGTTACCAGCAGGACGGCATCCAGGTTCACCACCAGCAGATCCACCTTGTTCGGATCCGCATTCGGCAGCACAGCCAGGGACTTGGGCTGCATCAGGCCGCCCGGCAGGGCGCCCGGGGTTGTAGCCAGGGTGACCGGAGTGCCATTGGGGTTGTAGGTGACCGTCCCCGTATTCACCAGCGTGGTAACGGTGCCGCTGGTGTCGATCTTGCGAATGGAATCGTTGGTGTATTCCGACACGTAGAGGTTGCCGTTGGCATCGATGTCGATGCCCTGGGGTCCGTAGAACTTGTTGGTACCCAGCGGGCCGTCGATGAAGCCGAACGGCGTGGCTGGCGCGGGGGCCGCGGTCGTGCCCATGCCGGCGATGGTGCTGACATTGTAGGCAGGGGTAGCCGCGGCCGTCAGCTTGCGGATGCAGTTGTTGGCCACGTCCGCAACGTAGAGGTTGCCGGAAGCATCCGCCGTGATCCCGGCAAAGCTGCCGAACTTGAACCGTGCCGTGGCAGGTGCACCCTCGACGAACGCACCTTGAGCGCCACCCACATTAAGGGTGATGGCCCCCACGCCGGCCGTCAGGGTGATTTGCCGGACGAAATTCGCGCTGCTACCGCCGGTGCCTGCGCTGTCGGTAACCCAGAGGACGTTGGCGTTCTTGGGATCCACCACGAGGCCGTAGGGCCCGCTCAGGGCAGTCAATACCGTGGTCACCGTGCCATCCACGGCGATCTTGCGGATGGACTTGTTGCCCGTGTCCGCCACGTAGACGATGCCGCTGGCCTTGTCCACCGTCACGCCCTGGGGAGACTTGAAGGACGGGGTGCCGCCGGCGGTGTCCACATTGCCACTCACGCCAGGCGTGCCCGCGAGCAAGGTCACGGCACCAGTCCGGTCGACCTTGCGGATGACATGGTTGGAAGTATCGGCCACATAGGCGTTGCCGGCCGCATCGGTGGCCAGGCCCGTGGGAGCGTAAAACTTGGCGGCGGCCCCTGTGCCATTCGCGTAACCCTGGATCCGGACGTTCCCGGCGAGGGTGCTGGTGCCATTGGTTCCGGCACTGAGGTCGACGGTACGCAAAGTCCCATTGAGGAAGTCGCTGACCACCAGGGTGTTCCCCTTGACCAGTAGAGCCCGGGGACCATTGAAGCCGGCGGAAAGTCCGATGGTACTGTCTTGGGAACCCGGGACGCCGGTATTGACCCCGGCCGCGGTGGTGAAGGTGCCGGCAAGGGTGGTAACCACACCAGCGCCATTGCCGAGGGTGGGAACGGCGACCTTGCGGATCACGTTGTTGCTGGAATCCGCGATGTACAGGTTGCCGCTGGCGTCGATGCTCATGCCCTGGGGGTTGTTGAACTTGGCGGCGGTGCCCGTGCCGTCCACATAGCCGTAGGTGCCGGAGGTGACACCCGAGGCCGGACCCGCAATGCTGTAGACACTCCCGGTCATGCCGGTAGTGGTGGTAGCCCCGATGGTGGCAGGACCATTGAAGGTCACGGCCCGGACGCAATTGATGTAGTAGTCCAGGACGTAGATGACCTTCTGAGCGCCGACCTTGCTGAAGCAGAGGGCTGCGGAATCGTCGAACTTGGCAGCGCCCAGGAAGGTGCTGGTCACATCGATATGCCCGTAGGTACTGCCGGCGTAGTTGAGGACGGCCCCCGTGGTGGTGTCCACCTGGCGGACCCGACCCACGAAGTAGTCGGCGACATAGAGGTACTGGCTGGTCGCGTCATCCGGATCGAGCGCCAGTCCCCAGGGATTGTCGAACTGGGCTGCGGTGCCGAGGCCATCCGTGCTGCCGTACTTGCCCGCCTGGCCGGCCAGTGTCGTCACCGTCCAGGTGCCGCCGGACTTCACGAGCTTGCGGATGGTGTGCTGGTTGTAGTCGGAGACGAAGAGGGTGCTCCCGTTGGGCGTGACAGCGATGCCGCGGGGCGAATCGAAGAGTGGGGTGCCCAGGGCGGAGTCGGTGGTCCCGGTGGCACCGGGAACCCCAGCGATGGTGGTGATGTTGCCGCTGGTGTCCATCATCCGGATGACACTGGCGCTGCTGTCTGCGATGTAGAGGTTGCCGGCGGCGTCATAGGCCAGACCGTAGGCGCCGGAGATCAGGGCCGAGGTGCCCTGCCCGTCCTTGAGGCCAGGGCCCGCGTAGCTGCCAGCCAGCAGGTCCATCCCCCGGGCGGCGAGGGAAAGGCTCTTCGTCGCAGTGTTGGCCAGGCCCACGCCATTGTCACCGGCCAGGGTAAAGACCTGCCGCCGTACCGGGACCACCGACGTGCTGGTGGTGCCCAGGACCGAGGAGCCGTTCACGGTGAGGTCTACCGGGGTTCCGGTCAGGGTCCAGCGCAGCGTCGTGTTGCCGCCGAACTGCACCACGTTGGAGGGCGCCGCGTCCGTGGTGAAGGTCTGGATCGCGAAGGGGGTGGCGTCCACAGTGACCGTCACGGGGCTGGGCACTAGGGTGCCGCCGCCGACGAGGTTGGCCGTGAGGGTGTAGGTGGTAGTCGCCACCGGGTGGATGTTGAAGGAACCGCTCTTGATGATGGTGGTGGTGTCGAGGGGCGTCGTCTGTACCCCGTTATCGATGGTGATGCTGCTCACGCTGGCATCCACGCTCCAGGCCAGGGTCGTGCCCCCGCCGAGGCCGATGGTGGCGCTGCCCGCGGACAGGAAGACCGTGGGCTGGGCACTGACCTTGATGGTGAGGGGGAAGGTGGCGCTGCCACCTGAATTGGTGGCCGAGATGGTGTACACCGTCTGGGGCACTGCAGTAGTGGGGGTGCCGCTGATGACTCCACTGGCCGGGTTCAAGGTCAGTCCGGTGGGCAGGGGCTTGTCCACCGAATAGACCTGAACCGGATCCCCGCCAGCCACTGACGGACTAAGCCCCGGCTCAGCCACAGAGGCATAGAGCTGGACGGAAGCAGCGGGGTAGCTGAGGCCCGTGGGTGGGCGGGCGTCCACCTCGACAATCTGGTCCTTCGAGAGGGTCATCCCAGCCCGGTTCGTGACCTGGCAGGTCAGGGTCAGGGTATTGGAGGCTCCAGCGGACCCGGCATTGCCCGCCGTGAAGGTCACCGTGGCGGCATTACCACCGGCGGTGATGGTGCCGTTGACGGCGCTCCAGTTGTATGTGGTGAAAGGAACATTGGGCACGGAGGCGGTGAGTCCAGTGGTGCCGGTGATGACCTTCGCGGGCGCGGTGATGGTGGTGTTGGGTGGATCCACGGCGATGACCGTGGCCGTCTTGGACACCTGTCTGCCCTGGTTGTCGGTGGCCAGGGCTGTGTAGGTGTAGGTGGTCGAGGTGAGCAGAGGCCCGAGCTGCACCGGCTGGCCTGAGATGAGGGGCAGGTTCCCTGGGCTCAGATTGGCCGTGGCGCCATTCCCGGCAAAATTGGCCACCAGGTAGGCCAGGCCATTCGGCCCCGAGGTGATGTATACGGAGTTGGTGGCCTTGGGGTCCAGGGGCTTCTTCTGGTCCACCAAGACACTGGAGATCTCAGGCCCGTAGGTTGTGGCCTTGTCCTTGGCGGGCTGGGAGCAGGCCAGGTTGAGCAGCAGGGAGGAGCCCAGCAGCACGAGGCCCAGGCTGGCCACGAGTGCTGCGGGGATCCGCCTCGGATTGGAAAGCGTTGACATGATGCCTCCGGATTCGGCTTAGACGTGGAATGGGATTTGTACGGTCGGGGTCTAGAACTTGGCCCGGAGCTGGAACTGGACTTCCCGGGTCTTCTTGTCGGTGACGTTAATGAGCCCGAAGGGATAGACACCGTTCTTGTCCAGGGCCGCGTCCACCGTGGTGTTGCTGGTGGTCTGGTTGGCCCAGTTGAAGGGGTTGTAGATCTCGATGCTGGTGTCCAGCTTGACCTTGGCCCCGAGCTTCCACTCCCGGGTGAACCGGAGATCCAGGTTCTTCAGGGAGGGCTGGCGCATGCTGTTCCGGCCGCCGAGCGCCGGGTCGTTCAAGTAGCCATCCTGGTTCGTGTCGCCGTTGAACCGGGGGGTGAAGGGATACCCGCTGGCGTAGCGCAGGCTCACGGAGGAGCGGATCCCGTAGAACCGCGGGAAATAGCCCACGAACACCAAGCGGACAGGAATGTCGCTGTCCGCCCGGGCCTGCTGGAGGGAGTTCGAGGGATCCATGGGGTTGGAAGCGGCTGACTGAGCGGTGCTGCGCTCATTGGAATTGTTGTCCTTGGACGAGGACAGGGTCAGGTTCGATTTGAAGCCGAAGCCGTCGGAGCTGAGACGCTCGAACTCCACGATGAACGCCTTGTAGCTGCCCGTGCCGTCCCATTTGGAAAGGCCAACACTGCCGTAGTTGGAAAGATCGATGAAACGGCCACGCACGATCGCCCGGCCCGGCCGGGTACCTCCTCCCGAGGGATTGTTGAAGTGGTTGTTCTGGAAGGGGTAGCCGTCGTTGTAGATGATCGAAGGGTTGTAGCTGCCCGTGGCGGGGTCGCTCTGGGCCAGGTTGATGTCCTCGAAGTACTGAAGGTGGGTGAAGTGCTTGTAGACGCCCCGGACCTTCACCACATACCCATTGCCGAGGTCGTGCTCCACCCCCAGCATGGTGTTGGCGGACTGGCTCATGCGGGCCTGCGGATCCATGAGCGTGAGCTGGATGCTTCCAGCAGGAAGCCCTGAGAGCAGGCTCTGGTCCAGGGGCAGGAGATGGCCGGAGGCATCGATCCGCTGGGCTGCCGAAAGCAGGCCGCCCGAGGTAAAGAGCCCCGCCGTCGCGGCGCCATAGCTCACCTTGTAGGGCAGCGTGTTCTGGCCGTTCTGCAGGAAGGCGCTGGCGACGTTCTGGGCCGGGTTGGTCACACTGAACAGACCCCAGCCTCCGCGCACCACGGTCTTGTTGTTGCCGAACAGGTCCAGGGCGAAGCCCACTCGGGGATCCAAGGCGCCATTGTCGGGCATCTGGTCCAGGCCCATGACCTTGGGGTTGGGATTCGGATTGGCGTCGTACATCTCACGGGTGTAGCGAAGGCCTGCGGTGAGTGTCAGGCGCTTGTTGAACAAGCTGCTGTTCTCGGCGGAAAGGTAGTTGGCCAGGACCTTCTCGCCAAACTGCACGAAGCCGTTGGTGTTGGACCAGGACTGCTGATACTGGATCGTAGACACCCCTGACGCGATGGAACCCGAGAACCACTGGTTGGCTGCATCCCAGTTCTTGAAGTACCAGGCGCCGTGGCCGTACTGGAAGAACGTGTTGCGGTAGTTCAGGAGCTGCCAGTCGATGCCTGCCTTGAAGGTCCAGTCACCGCGGATCCAGGTCAAGGTATCCATGATCTGAGTGGTGGATTCGTCCGTGTCGCGTGGGTCGATGTAGTAGTTGCCCGCGTAGTAGCCGGGAAGATCGATCTCGGTGGAGACACTGCCGTTGGGGGTCTCGGGTCGGCGCTCGTTGGAGAACTGGATGCGCCCTTCGTTGAGGAGTTCTGGCGTGATGAACGAGTTCACTTCGGCCACCCAGCTGAGGGTCTGGTACCGGATGGCGCTGTTCTGCGACTCGGCCCGGTTGCTCATGATGCTGCCGGCCCAGATGTCGTTCTTGGCGTTGTAGTTCTGGAAATTCATCCGGAACGTGGCCTTGTGCTGGGGGTTTACCGTCCAGTCCAGGCGGCCCATGACAGTGAGGTGCTTCTCGTCATTGGTCCAGGCGTTGGTCGATTCCTGGAAGAGATTCAGCCCTGCATTGGAGGCCACGACCGTCTGCCCCATTCCCCCGACTCCCCAGAACTGGTTGAAGCTGGCCTGAAGGCCATCACTGGACTGGAAGGACACGCTGGGCATGCTGTTCTGGGAAAAATGCATGTAGTCCACGTTCACAAAGAAGTGGAGCTTGTCTTTCACGATCGGACCGCCCAGATTGAAGCCGTATTCGCTCGTGGAATAAGTGCGCTTGAGCACTGCGGGAGCGTTCAGGTTGCCGTTCACATCGTATGGCACTGGTTTCATGTTGGCGACCAGGGAGCCCGGACGCAGTTGCGTGAAGGCCCCGCCCGCCCACTCGTTGGTGCCGTTCTTGGTGATGGCGTTGATGATGCCACCCGAGGCATCGCCGTACTGCACATCGAAGGGGTTGGTGATGACCTGCAGTTCCCGGATGGAATCGAGGCCGAAGGCGAAGGGGATGCGGGTGCCGCCGCGCTGCTCGCCGTTGAATTTCGAGTTGTAGCTGGCGCCGTCGATCATGAGGTTGTTCATGATCCCGCGGGCGCCTTCGATGGACGTCCGGTAGCCCTGGGAATTGGGTGGGGCGCCGGGCGTGAGCTGGACCAGGTCCGTGAAGTTGCGGCCATTGAGCGGAACCACGCTGACCAGTTCTTCACTGATGGTGCTGGTGGTATTCACCGCCTTCGTATCCACCCTGGCGGAATCCTCGACCACTTCCACCACAGCCGAAGCCTGGGCCTGGTCAAGATCGAAATGGACGGTGGTGGTCTCGGACATCGTGACCCGAACCGCGTCGTTCTTCCCGGTGCGGAGGCCGTTCCCGGTGACCGTAACCTCATAGGCGCCGACCGGAAGCAGTCCGAGCATGAAGTTCCCGGCCGCATCTGACTTGGCGGTGCGCACAAACCCTGTCTCCAGGCTCCGGGCAGTGATGGTGGCACCGGCTACCGGTCCCGCCTTCTTGGCCTTGACCGCACCGCGGATGGCACCGGCCGTCTGGCTGGTCTGTGCATGGGCCGCCACCGCGCAGGCCAGGGCTGTGAGCACAAAGGTGCTTGTGTAACGGAGGTTCATCGAGGCTCCTTGCCCGTGGGGGCGAAAGCGGAGGACACGGAGCGGGCTCGGGCGCGGGTGGTTCACCTGCACCCGGGACCACTGCCCTGGGGGAATTGGAATGACGGAACTGGTGACTCAGACCGGCTGGGGACAGGGGCCTGAACAAGATTGATCAACCATCATTCTCCCGTATGCCCCCCGGCAGCCATGATAAAGATCACGTAACGGTCGTGAAACATTCCTGCAGTTGAAACCAATTTTTGATGCAATTGCAACAACCCGCATCAAGACACAGGCAATCGGCCAAAAGGTTCGCTGAGACTGTGTTCCAGGCTCATCGGCTCCACCGGTTTGGTTGCATTCCCAAGATGGTTTCCGCCTGACCCCATCGTCATCAAAGGGATGTTCAGCTGACCTCCAGCTCGCCAGTCAAATCGAGGGGACTTACTTCTTGGCGGCGTTCTTCGGGGTGCCGTTCTTCTCCAGATACTTGTCGGGGTCCTTGAGCAGCTTGGCGTCGCAGCCGGGGCAGCAGAGGTAGTACTCCTGGCCCCGGACGGCGACCTTGGGGCTCTTGCCGGGGGTGACTTTGCCGCCCAGGACGGGGCAGACGGTATTGGTGGGAGGCTTGGCCGCTGGAGTGGCCAGGATGGTCAGGGCGAGCAGGGGTGCGAGCATGAGGGCTCCTTGGTGAGTGGATTGAGGGTCTTACGCTTCGACGGCAACCTGGGTAGTGACGGGAAGAGACCGCCTCTTCCAGAGGAAGTAGATCGAGGGGTAGACGAGCAGCTCCAGCAGGAAGCTCGTGGCAAGGCCGCCCACCATGGGGGCGGCGATGCGCTTCATGACGTCGGCGCCGGTGCCCGTGCTCCACATGATGGGCAGCAGGCCCATGAAGGCCGCGAAGACGGTCATGGCCTTGGGGCGCACGCGCTTCACGGCGCCGTGGATGATGGCTTCCACCAGGTCGCCTTCGTTGTTGAGGCGCCCTTCCCTTTCTGCCTCGTCGTGGCTGAGGTCCAGGAACAGCAGCATGAAGACGCCAGTTTCCGCATCCAGGCCCATGAGGGCGATGAGGCCCACCCACACGGCGATGCTCATGTTGTAGCCCAGCGCATAGAGCAGCCAGAAGGCGCCGATGGCGCTGAAGGGCACCGCCAGCATGACCACGGAGGCCTTGAAGGCGCTCTTGGTGTTGGCGTAGAGCAGGCCGAAGATCAGCACCAGGGTGATGGGCAGGATGAGCTTCAGCCGCTCCTTCACCCGGATCATGTTCTCGTACTGGCCCGACCAGGTGAGGCTGTAGCCCGCGGGCAGCTTGAGCTCCTTCTCGATGGTGGCCTTGGCGTGCTGGACATAGGTGCCCACGTCGATCTTCGAGGTGTCGAAGTCCACCAGCACGTAGCCGTTCATCTGGCCGTTCTCATCGCGGATCATGGCCGGGCCGTTGGCCCATTTCAGCTCCGCGATCTCCTCCATGGGAATCAGGGCTCCGTTGGGGGCGGGGATGAGCACCCGCTTCAGGGCTTCAGGGCTCTCCCGGTAGTCCCGGGCGTAGCGCACATTCACCGGGTACCGGGCCCGGCCATCGTAGATGGTGCTCTGGTTGTCGCCGCCGATGGCGGTCATGACCAGCATGTTGGCCTGTTCGACGCTGAGTCCGTAGCGGGCCAGCTGGTCCCGCTTGAGCACGAAATCCAGGAAGTAGCCCTGGGCCGTGCGCTCGGCAAAGGCGCTGCGGGTGCCGGCCACGCCCTGGAGGATGCGCTCGGCGTCCACGGCCACCTTCTGGATGGTCTCCAGATCCGCGCCGTTGATCTTGATGCCCACGGGAGTGCGGATGCCGGTGCTGAGCATGTCCAGCCGGGCCTTGATGGGCATGGTCCAGGCGTTGGGGATGGCCGGGAGGCGCACCACCCGGTCCAGGTCGGCGACGATCTCCTCCTGGGTGAGCCGGTCCCGCCAGATGGGGCGGAGCATGGCCTTCAGAAAGTCCGGCGCCCAGGAACTGAACCAGCGGGGCTTGCTGCGCCACTGGTCCTCGGGCTTGAGGACGATGACGGTCTCCATCATGGAGAAGGGCGCGGGATCCGTGGCCGTGTCGGCCCGGCCCGCCTTGCCAAACACCTTGTCCACTTCGGGCACGGTGCGGATGAGGCGGTCCTGCACCTGCAGGATGCGCTGGGCCTCGGTCTGGCTGAGGCCCGGCAAGGTCGAAGGCATGTAGAGCAGCGTCCCTTCGTTCAGGGGCGGCATGAACTCGCTGCCCAGGGACACGAAGGCCGGGATGGTGCCGAGCACCAGCAGCACCGCCACGAGAATGGTGGCCTTGGCATGCTTCACCACGAAGCGGCAGGGGCCCTCGTAGATCCGGTGGAGGAAGACGCTGATGGGGTGCTTCTCCTCGGCATAGTACCTGCCGACCACCACCTGGGTGGCGGTCCAGGCCAGCCACCTGGGCTTGAAGGTGAAGGGCTCCACCCGCGCGAAGAGCATGCGCATGGCCGGATCCAGGGTCAGGGCCAGCAGTGCGGCAATGCCCATGGCGAAGTTCTTGGAGTAGGCCAGGGGCTTGAAGAGGCGGCCTTCCTGATCCAGCAGGGTGAAGATGGGCAGGAAGCTCACCGCCACCACCAGCAGGGAGAAGAAGACCGAGGGGCCCACCTCCATCAGGGCCTCCAGGCGGACCTGGTAGAAGCTCCCGGGCTTCCCGGCCTCGATCCACTTCTCGATCTTCTTGTAGGCGTTCTCCACCTCCACGATGGCGCCGTCCACCAGCACACCGATGGAGATGGCGATGCCGGCGAGGCTCATGAGATTGGCGTTCTGGCCGATGCCGTACATCGGGATGAAGGCCAGGGCCACGCTCACCGGGATCGTGATGATGGGGACGATGGCCGAGGGGATGTGCCAGAGGAAGATCAGGATGATGATCGAGACGACGATCATCTCTTCGATGAGCTTGTGCTTCACAGTCTTGATGGCGTTGTGGATCAGCTCGGAGCGGTCGTAGGTGGTCACCACTTCCACGCCTTCGGGCAGGCCCAGCTTCAGCTCGGCGATCTTGGCCTTCACGTGCTCGATGACGTTCAGGGCGTTCTCGCCCTGGCGCATGACCACGATGCCCCCCACCACGTCGCCCTGGCCGTCCAGATCGGCCAGGCCCCGCCGCATCTCGGGTCCGATGGTGACCGTGGCCACATCCCCCAGGCGGACGGGCGTGCCGTTCTCGGCCTTGAGCACGGCCTGTTCCAGGTCCTGGGTGGATTTCACGTAGCCCCGGCCCCGGACCATGTACTCCCGGCCGCTGTATTCCACCAGGCGGCCGCCCACTTCCGAATTGGCGGCCTTCACTGCGCCGATGACGGCGTCGATGGGGACTTTGTAGGCCGCCATCTTGTTGGGATTGAGCTGCACTTGGAACTGCTTGGCCTGGCCGCCCACGGTGGCCACTTCGGCCACGCCCGGCGTGGCCTGGATGCCGTAGCGCAGGAACCAGTCCTGGAGCGATCTCAGTTCATCCGTGCTGTGCTTGCCCGTGCGGTCCACCAGGGCGTACTGGTAGACCCAGCCCACGGAGCTGGCATCGGGACCCAGGGAAGTCTGCACGCCGGATGGCAGGGTGGAGGTGATCTTGCTGAGGTATTCCAGCACGCGGCTGCGGGCCCAGTAGATGTCCGTGCCGTCCTCGAAGATCACGTAGACATAGGAGAAGCCGAAGTCGGACAGGCCGCGGACGGCCTTCACCTTCGGGGCGCCCAGCAGGCTGGTGACGATGGGGTAGGTGACCTGGTCCTCGACGATATCGGGGCTGCGGTCCCACTTGCTGTAGATGATCACCTGGGTATCGCTGAGGTCCGGCAGGGCGTCCATGGGGATGTTCCGCATGGTCCAGAACGACATGACGATCAGTACCACCGAGGCGGCCATCACCAGCCAGCGGTTGTCCGCCGAGAACTTGATGATGCGCTGGAGAAGCGTTGGATGTTCGGGGTCGTAGCCGGCGTGTGCGCTCATGGCGTCACCCAGCCACCGCACGAGACCATTGAAAACAAACCTTCGCCATGTGCTTTCATCAGGCTTTTATCGGTGTTCATCGGTGTGCATCGGTGGTGAAAAGAATTCTTTAACCACCGATTAACACCGATGAACACCGATAAAGAAACGATTGTTTTATGCTTTTTGCGTTCTTTGTGGCCACCTTGTTTTTCATTTGCGGTGGTTTGTGATGCAGGGTTGCTTTCAGTCATCGGATTCTCCATGGCTCAGTGCTTGTGGGTCAGTTGGGCCAGGGCGGCCTTGAGACGGGATTCGGAGTCCACCAGGAAGTTGGCGCGGACGACGACTTCCTCGCCGGCCAACAGGCCTGAGCGGATTTCCACCTTTTCGCCGATGCTGGTGCCGGTGCTGACCTCGCGGGGTTCGAACTTGCCCTCCCCCAGGGACACGAACACCACCTTGGTGGTGCCCGCATCCAGCACCGCGTCCAGGGGTACGATCAGCCCCTTCCGCCCCTGCCCTTTCAGCAGGACGTCCCCGAACATCTCCGGCTTGAGCTCGCCCTTGGGATTGGGGAACTCCACCCGGGCCTTGGCGGTGCGGGTCTTGGGATCCATGACGGCATCGACAAAGGCGACGCGCCCCTTGAAGGTCTTCCCCGGAGAGGCCTGGGTCGTCATCTCGGCGGGCATGCCCACCTTGGCGCGGCTCAGTTCGGCTTCGTAGACATCCACCTGCACCCACACGCGGCGGAGGTCCGTGATCTCGAAGAGGATGTCTGCCGGTGTGATGCGGGCGCCCTCCATCACGTTCTTCACCGTCACCACGCCCGAGATGGGGCTGCGCAGGGTCAGGGCCTTCTGGATCTCCCCGGTCTGCTCCAGATGATCGATGGTCTCCTTCGGCACATCCCACAGGCTGAGGCGGCGGCGGGCAGACTCCAGCAGTTCCCCGCCGCTGCCCTGCAGGGACCCGCCTGAGAGGGACTTCTGGGTCTGGAGCGCCAGCAGGTACTCCCGCTGGGCGCTCACGAAATCCGGGCTGTAGAGGCTGAAGAGAGGCTGCCCCTTGGCCACGGGCTTGCCGACGAAATCCACGAAGAGCTTCTCCACGAAGCCCTCGACTTTCACATTCACCTTGCGGACGCGAGTCTCATCCACCGCCACGCGCCCCAGGGCCCGCAGTTCCCCGCTCACGACCCCCTCGGCCACCTTCTCGGTGCGGAGGCCGATGAGCTGCTGGCGTTCGGCATCGATGGTGATGGCCGCATGATCCTCCATCCCCGCCAACGAGGCCCCGCTCCCATCCATGGGCACCAGGTCCATGCCGCAGATGGGGCAGGTGCCGGGGTGGTCCTGGATGATCTGGGGATGCATGGGACACTGGAACATCTGCTTTTTGGGCGCGGCGGCAGTGGCGGCGCCGTGGTCATGGTCCGCCTTGGAGAACGGGCGCAACAGCAGCGTGCCGCCCACACCAGCGATGAGTCCCAGGGCCACCAGGCCGAGGGTGCGGATGCGGGATGATTTGGAGGGGGTTGGTGCCATCGGATTCTCGTTCATGGTCAGCTCCGGATCACATGGATTTCATGGCGGGACCGTTGTCCTGGAGTGCGCCCGGGGCCTTGGTGGTGGTTTTGGAAGCGGTCGGGGCCGAGGCTCCAGAGGACACGCTGGCGGAGCCCAGGGAGCCGCCATTGATGGGCGTCGTGGCACCCAGGGCGGCTTCACGCAGGGCGATGTGCTGAGCCTGGAGCTGGGCCAGGGTCTGCAGGTAGGCCCCCTGGTCCCCCACCCAGCCATTGAGCGCTTCGAGGGCGCCGAGGAAGGAGCCGCGACCCGATTCGTACTGGGCCAGGGCCGCCTTGAAGCTGGCTTCGCTCTGCACCAGCAGACCCTCGCGGTAGAGGTTCCGGATGCCCCGCAGGGACTGGATCTGGAAGGTGCGCTCTTCGGTGCGCTGCCACAGCAGGGAGTGCACAGAGTCCACTTCGGCCTTCTGCCCCAGCCGGTGGTGATCGTGCTCGGCCACGGCCCGCTGCTGCTTATTCCGACCGTAGATGGGCAGCGAGATGCTCACACCCACCTGCCACATGGGGTCGAGCCCACCCCGGGGCATGATGCCCGCCGTCACGGCGAAATCCGGTCGACGGTCCAGCCTGGCCAGCTCCATCTGCTTCTCGGACTGCGCCACACTTGCCCAGGCTCCAGCCAGCTCGGGGCTTCGGGCCTCCACGGCTTCCAGATTCAGCAGCTCGGGTTCCGACAGATCCCGTAACGAGGCCGTGGTGTCGATGGGATCCTCCGGATGGTGCTGGCGCAGCCGATTGAGGCCGGCCAGGGCGGATTTCTCTTCCGCCTCCAGGGAGAGGATCGCCTGCTTGAGGCGTGTGCGTTCCAGCTGGGCCCGCAGCAAGTCCACCTGGCTGCCCTGGCCCACCTCGTACCGGGACCGGGCCTGCTGCTCGGCCTGCTCCAGGAAGGTGGCCTGCTGGGCCTGGAGGGTCTTCTGCTCCCGGATCAGCAGGAGGGTCGCATAGCCCCGCCGGACATCCGCTTCCAGGCCCAGGGTCACGCGGCTCTTGGCCGCTTCGGACAGCTTCACCCCCAGGGCCGCGACCTCCGTCCGCAGGCCGCGCTTGCCGGGCCAGGGGAAGGGCTGAGTGAAGGCCACACTGTAGAAGCTGGTCTCCATGCGGCCCACTTCGATGCGCTTGAAGCCATCGTTCTGGAGCCCCAGGGAGATCGATGGATCCGGCAGCACGCCAGCCTGCGGCACGCGCTCCTGCTCGATGGCGACCGCGTGCTCGGCCTTCAGGAAATCCGGATGGTCCTGCAGGGTCTCCCGCAGGAGCTCAGACAGGACGGGATCGGTCTGGGGTGGCTGGGTCAGTGGAACCTGGGCATGACCTGGCGCAAACAGCACCAGGGCTGGAACCAGGCGCAAGGGTGCGCGCATGGGGAACTCCGGAAACAGAACGTGGCGTGAGTCCGCTCGAACCGGCGGACAGGGCTTCGCTCAGTCTCCGGTCAGATCCGGAACGTGCTCAATTGTGCGAGATGCCGGCCCAGGTCCGGATCGCGGCCATGGGCAGGGGCAGGGGCTTCTGAAAGCCTGCAGGCGCTCGATGCCTGGGCCCAGGTGGCGGGCTCGGGGCGAGGTTCCGTCCGCCGTTGGCTCTGGGTTCGGCGAACCGCCAGAGCGACCACGGAGACCGTGCGATTGGGGCAAGCGTTGCTCGAAGGAGTCCGGTTGCTTTCAGGCTTGGGACAGGGGCAGGTATCTTCGGTGCCCACCGGGGTACCGCAGCAGCAGGACTCGTGGGTGGGGGTTGCTGCCGGTGCCCAGTCCGCGACCCCGCTGCCCAGGAGCAGCGCGAAAGCCAGGATGGTGCGCAGGAGCGTCCGCACGGAGAAACCTCGGATGAACCCATCATAGGCCAAACACCCCTGTGGTCACATGAAATCCTTGATGGAGGTCACAGCGGGCGGCCGTGGAACCAGCCGGGACGCGGTCCCTGCGGCTCTAAGCGCTAGGATGGTCGGATGGACATGATTGAGACGGCAGAGGTGGCCATCATCGGCGGCGGCATCGCCGGCCTCAGCCTCGCGTTCCATCTGGCCCAGGCAGGCCAGGCGGGCATCGTCCTGCTGGAGCGGGAGGACCAGGCTGGCAGCTACGCCAGCGGCCACAATGCCGCCGTTGCACGGGCCCTGACTGGACGCGACGAGCACACGGCCCTTGCGGTGGAAGGTCGGCGGCGCCTGGCCGAAGCCGGACTCCTGACCGCCAGTGGCGGCCTGCTGGCCAGCGCCGGGCATGGTCACCTCGATGCCCTGGAAGCCGAAGCCACTCGGCATGGCGTGGAAGTCCAGCGCGGCGAAGGCATCCCCTTGCCTGGCTTGAATGCCGCGGAGCACCTGGCCATCCCCGGCGATGGTGTCATCGATATCGCGGGCCTGCTGAACCACTGTGCCGAGGGAGCCCGGACCGGTGGAGCCGACCTGCGGTTCGGCTGCGCCCTGTCCGAGTTGCGGCCCACGGATTCGGGGTTCGACCTGGTCACGGACCGGGGGCCACTGCAGGCGAAGACCCTCGCCATCGCGGCCGGCGCCTGGGCCGAGGAACTGGGTGTACTGGCGGGGTCGCAGATTCCTTTCACGCCTCTGCGGCGCACCCTGGTGTGGAGTAGCGCACCCCATCCCCAGGACGAGCCCTGGGCCTGGTGGGTGGACCGCCCCTTCTACATGCGTCCGGAGAGTGGCGGCCTGCTCATGTGCCCCTGCGAAGAGGTCGAAGTGCCCCTGCCCTCCCGGGGGAAGCAGCCCGACACCGACGCCGCCGTGCTTGAAGGCCTCTACGCCAGCCTCCGTGAGCTGGCCCCCCACCTGGCGGAACGCCCCATCACCCGCTACTGGACCGGCCTGCGGACCTTCTCGCCGGACCGCCGCTTCGTCCTCGGCTGGGATCCCTGGAATCCACGACTGTTCTGGTCCGCGGGCCTGGGTGGACATGGCATGACCAGTGCTCTGGCGGTGGGAGCCTTCGCTGCGGAACGGTTTCTCGGGCGCGGAGCAGAAGGAGCTCTGGATCCGGCTCGGTTCAAGCTCTGAACATCCTGGCACCAGGAAAGACCCGAAAAGAGCCTGAAGCCTTAACATCGAAGCATGCTCCCCACGACTCTTCGCGTTGCCCTCGTCCAGCAGGCCACCGTCTGGCAGGACCCGGCGGCGAACCTCGCCAAGGCCGGGGAGTTCGTCGCTCAGGCCGCCCGGTCTGGCGCCCGGGTGGTGGTGTTCCCTGAATTGTTCACCCTGGGTTTCACCATGGTCCCCGAACCCTTCGCAGAACCCATTCCCGGCCCCACGGTGGAAGCGATGGCCACGCTGTCCCGGGAGTTCGGCCTCTACCTCGTGGGCTCGGTGGTGGAGGCCCACGTGCCTCACCCCCGCAATGCCGCCTTCGTCACGGCACCGGATGGCTCGCTGGTGGCCACCTACCGCAAGCTCCACCCCTTCTCCTACGGCGAGGAGAACCTCCACTACAGCGGCGGGACCGACTGTCCCCTGTTCGCCGTGGACGGCATCCCCTGCGGTCTGCAGATCTGCTATGACCTGCGTTTCCCCGAGCCCTTCCGCGCCCTGGCAGCCAAAGGGGCCGAAGTGGTCTTCGTGCCCGCCAACTGGCCCGCACGGAGGATCTCGGCCTGGTCCACCCTGCTGGCCGCCCGGGCCATCGAGAACCAGATGGCCATCTGCGGCGTCAACCGCGTGGGGCGGGATCCGCAGCTGGATTACCCCGGCCGATCGGCCATCCACGATTGCTTCGGGGAGGTCATCGCCCTGGGGGATGCCGCCGAGGGAGTGGTGGTCGGGAATATCGATCTGGCTGCGCAGCGGGCCTGGCGGGAGCGGTTCCCGGCACTGAAGGACCGGCGACCGGATGTCTACCCCGGGCTGTGAAGCGAAGCGGCTGGCGAACCCGCAACGATCGACGGGCGATCCCGGCTAGCCAGAGGTTCCAGCCGCCGCGGCCTGGTCGCGCCACGTCTCCAGGAGAACGGCCGTGACGGTCAGCACCACGGGACCGAGAATGAGGCCTGAAATCCCGAACACCATGAGCCCGCCGACCACGGAAAGAAAGGCGAGGAGTGTGTGCTGCTTCAGGCGGTTCCCGACCAGGATGGGCAGCAGCAGGTTGTCGATGCCACCCACGACCACCGCCCCCCAAACCGTCAGCAGGAGAGCTTTTCCCCAGCTGCCTTCCAGCAGCAGGAACAGGGCCGCAGGGACCCAGACGATGAAGGCACCCAGCACCGGCACCACAGCCAACAACCCCATGACCACGCCCCAGAGCAGGGGGGCCGGGAGGCCGAGCCACCAGAACATCAGTCCCCCCAGGAATCCCTGCACGGCGGCCACGGCCAGGGTCCCGTAGACCGTGGCGAATACCGTATCTTCCACTTGGCGGAACAGGTGGTTCATTTCGGCAACGGAAAGGGGGGACAGGAACCGCAGTGATCTGAGTGCGGACTTCCGATCGCGCAGGAAATAGAACAACAGATAGTAGGTAAGGCAGAATCCGATCAGCTGGACCACGGAACCCTGCACGAGCATCCCAGCCTTGTTGGTCAGCCAGCTGGTCAGCGTCTGGACCGTGCCGGGCAGGTCGACCTGGCGCTCGACCCAACGGGCAACAGGCGCCAGCCGCGGCTGGGCCTCAAGGGTCCGCCGCCATTCACCGCTATCGACCTTTGTCTTGATGATGGCGGCCCCCTTTGCCGACTCCTGGAGCAGCCGCTGCCCCATGAAGGTGGTGGGCACCACCACGATCAGGGCGCCAGCAGCACCGAGCAACCCGCCGCCAGGTTGGCGCGCTGAAGCTTCGACTCCAGCCAGCAGTGCAACGGCGCGAACAGGATGGCCAGCGCCATGGCCCAAGTGAGCGCGGGCAGGAACGGCAGGGCCATCCGGTAGCAGAGGTAGATCCCGAAGACGATGGCCAGAATCAGGACCACCTTCTGAATCCGCCCAGATGAAACCCACCTACTGTTTCCTGGCTGGCCTTCCATCTCGGATTTCTGGTCGCACGTCGAGGGCATCGCCATCCTTCTGGCCCAATCCATCGAATGGCTGACGCCTCATCAGCTCCGGGAGGGACTTCCAGCGGTGGGAGCTTCCTGACTGCGGACCCGCAGCTTCACCATGGCTGCATTTCGCGGATTTGGCCAGAAACCTGCGTCGCCCTTGCCGATGTCATTCAATTGCCGAGGAGCTCCGCTCGTGTCGGCCAGCTTTCGGCGACCTCGGAGTGCAGGTAGTCGAACCAGAAAAGTGCACGCTGATGGGATCGGAAAGGATCATGGTCCACCCCTGGGCGGTTCGGCCCCACGTGGCTCCGGCGCCTCGACTGGGTCAAGGCCTCCTCGTTCGCCAATGCCTCTGGCTGGCTCAGGGACGGGCCTGAACCTTCGTCCATGACCATTCCGCCAAGGTCAGCCCTTACAATCAAGTCATGCCCCGCCTCCCGGACGCCCTGCGCGCGCTGCGCTACCGCAACTACCGCCTCTTCTTCTCCGGGCAGATGATTTCGCTCATCGGGACCTGGATGCAGACGGTGGCCCAGTCCTGGCTGGTGTACCGGCTCACGGGGCAGGCCTCCATGCTGGGTGTGGTGGCCTTCGCGGGGCAGTTCCCCATTTTCGTGCTGTCCACCCTGGGTGGCATGGCATCGGACCGCATGCGGGCCCACACCCTCATCGTCATCACCCAGTCCGCCTCCCTGCTGCTGACCCTGGTGCTCGCCCTGCTCACCCTGGGTGGCCATGTCCACATCTGGCATGTGGTGGTCCTTTCGATGCTGCTGGGCGTGGTGAACGCCTTCGATATCCCGGCCCGGCAGGTCTTCGTGGCCCAGACGGTGGAGCGGGGCGACCTCATGAACGCCATCGCCCTGAACTCCTCCATGTTCAACGGCGCCCGCATCATCGGCCCGGCGGTGGCGGGCCTGCTGGTGGCCTCCGTGGGCGAAGGCTGGTGCTTCCTCATCAACAGCCTGAGCTACCTCGCCGTCATTGCCGGGCTCCTGGCCATGCGGCTGGATCCGGCCCACACCCGGCGTAGACCTGCCGGGGAGAGCCCCGTCCTGGAGGGCTTCCGCTTCATCCTCGGGGCCCATCCCATCCGCGACCTGCTCCTGCTGATGGGCCTGATGAGTCTCATGGGCATGCCCTACTCGGTGCTCATGCCTCTGTTCGCGGACCAGATCCTCCATGGCGGCGCCAAGGCTCTGGGCGTCCTCATGGGCGTCTCCGGCATCGGCGCACTGGTGGGGGCTTTCAGTCTCGCCCTCCGGCGCAACGCGAAGGGGCTCGGGTGGTGGATTGCCGTCTGCGGCATGGGCTTCGGCGCCGCCCTCATCGCCTTCTCGCTGTCCCGCAGCTTCCCGCTGTCCGTCATGATCATGCTGCCCCTGGGCTACACCCTCATGGTGCAGATGGCGTCCACCAACACGCTCATCCAGATGATGATCCCGGATGCCCTCCGGGGCCGGGTCATGGCGGTCTACTCGATGCTGTTCATCGGCATGGCGCCCATCGGCGCCCTCATCGGAGGCAACCTGGCCCACCATATCGGCGCGCCCCTCACGGTGGCCCTGGGCGGTGGCGGCTGCCTGGCCGCGGGACTGCTCTTCGCCCTGCGGCTGCCGACCTGGAGGCAGGGCGCGCAGGTCCTGTACCGTTCGGAGGAGGCGACCCGGAACGCGGCTTCAAGCGGGCGATGACCGGTCGCAGGGATCGAACCTCTGGGAGCTGAAGGTGGGACCTGGCTCGAGCAGGCTCACTTGGGCGGATTCGCCGGGGCATCCCGCTTGTACCAGGAGGCCTGCCCGTAGACGGGCTTCACCTTCTGTTCGAGGGCCTCCAGCTGGGCGGCATTCAGCGGCACGAACTCCCGGGCGATGCGGAGGTTTTCCTCCAGTTGGGCGATGTTGTCCACGCCGATGATGACGGTGCTCACGGGGTGGCTAAGGGTGTAGCGCATGGCCTCTTTCATGGTGAGGGTGCCGGGGCGGTCGTACTTCGCGGTGCCCCGCTGCTTCTCCGGGGGCGGTGGCGGGACACCTTCGAGAATGCGGCCCCGGGCGGGGATCTTCATGCCGATGATGCCCATCTCCTTCTCGACGGCCAGGGGCAGCAGGGTCTTCTTGAAGGGCAGGTGCCAAGTGTCGGCTGCATTGAAGGCCATGAGCACCGTGTCGAAGGGGAAGCGGCGGATGGCCTCGGCCAGGATGTCCGGGTCGGTGTGGCCGCTGAGGCCCAGGAAGCGCACCAGTTTCTGGTCCCGGGCCTTCTGGAAGGCCTCGAGCACCCCGCCCTTCGCGCAGACAGCGTCCACATCCTGCAGGGTGCTCATGGCGTGCAGCTGCCAGAGGTCCACGTGGTCCGTCTGCAGCAGCTTCAGGGAGGTCTCCAGCAGACGCAGCGAGCCATCGGCCGTGCGGTCGTGGGTCTTGGTGGCGAGGAAGGCTTCCCGTCGCCGCCCCTTCATGACCTGGCCGAAGTACTGCTCACTCCAGCGGGCTTCGCCGCCATAGCGCGCGGAGGTGTCCAGGTAGTTCACGCCCAGGTCCAGGGCCCGCTCGATGATGGGGATGGCGATCTTTTCGTTCTCCGCCTTCTCGATGGCCGCCTGTCCGCCCAGGCTGAACAGTCCCACCAGGTGCCCCGTGCGGCCCAGGTTGCGGGTGGGCATGGCCGTGGCGGTCCTGGGGTTGAAAGGCATCATCGAAGAAGGTTTCGGGACCAATGGCTCGCTGACTTCCGCGGCGCCGAGCCGGGTGGCGTCCAGCTGCGTGACCACCAGCCCGGTGGCCGTGGCGGCTCCAAGCTTGAACAGATCACGACGGGTCAGGCCAGTGTGATTCACGGCTTCCTCCAGGACTGAATGCCATCAGTATCGCCCGGACGGCCGACCGGGAAGCCGGCCCTCTGGATGCCCGTGAGCATCATGCTGACCCGGACGCCTTCCCGCGCCAGGCAGAGCACGGGCCTACTTCCCCAGGAGCTCGGCCACGAGGTGGTCGGCATCCATGATCTTCCGCAGGCTCTCGAGGATGGCGCGGACATCGGTGGCCACAGCCCGCTTGGTGTCGGGGTCGTAGACGTAGTAGCCGCCCTGCCCTTCGTAGACGCTGTCGAAGTTGATGCCCACGAACTCACCCTTGGCATTCACCACGGGACTGCCGCTGTTGCCGCCGACGGTGTCGCAGGCGTAGATGAAGTTGAAAGGTGTGGCCAGCTCCAGCGATCCCTGCCGGTCCAGCCACCGCTGGGGCAGCGTCCAGGCGCCGCCTTCGGCCGCGGCGGCGTTGCCGCCCCAGCCCAGGTGCCGGTCGTACAGCCCCAGGAAGGTGGTGAAGGGCTGGGCCAGTGTCCCGGTGCCGTTGGCGTAGGTGGCCACGGGGCCGTACCCCAGCCGCAAGGTGAAGGTGGCATCGGGGTAGGCGCTCTTGCCGAAGGCCTTGAAGCGTGCCTCGGCGATGCGGCCGCCGTGCTCGCTGAACACGCTGGTGACATCGTCCTCCATCTGCTTCCGGATCGCGCGGTTGAAGGGGTCCAGCTTCTGGGCCAGCAGGATCATGGAATCGGCGCTGGCTTCCAGGGCGGCCCTGCCCCCCTCGGCCAGCCCCCGCCGGACGGCGACATCGTCCAGCCGGGTGCCCGCTACCGCCGCCTTGGCCACTTCCTTGGGTGATAGCCCGCCCAGCACCGCCTTCACGAAGGGATGCCCAGGCCCCAGGTCGTCCAGCGCCTCCTGCAGACTGACGGCCAGGAGGGCTTCCTCCACGGGCTTCTGCACAGGCCGGGGTGACAGCAGGCGATTCCGAGTGGCCTTGAGGTTGCCTTCGGAGAATTCGGTGAGCCGCTCTGCTGAGGGCTTTGCTTCCTCCCGCGCCAGGCGCACCAGCGTGAGGGCATGACCGAGGAGGGCCACCCTTCCAGCGCCGGTATGAGCGGCTTCCTGCCTCAGCTCCTTCTGGCGCGCCACGGCCCGGGCCACTTCCTCCCAGCTACCGCCCACCCGAGCCTGCAGTCCAGGATCCTTCGCCACGGCAGCTTTCAGCGTGGCCTCGGCCGCTTCCACCTGCTTCAGGTTTTCGGCTTTCGCCAGGCCCAGCAGCTGGCCGCTGAGGCGCTTGGCGCCGTTCTCCAGGCTGTAGATGGTTTCGGCGGCGATGCGCCGGGCCTCGGGCGACGTGGCCGACAGGGCCTGCAGGGCCGCCTTCTGGCGGGCAATGGTCCGCAACTGGGTCGGTATCCCGATGTCTCGCGCATAGGCCATCTGGGCCAGGGTCTGCAGCCGGAAGGTGGTGCCTGGGTGGCCCGAGATGAAGGTCAGCTCGCCCATGGCCACGCCCCTTGTCGAGAAGGGAAGGAAGGCCTCGGGCCGATAGGGCTGGTCATTCTCGTAGACCCGGTATAGCGAGAAGTCGAGATTGTGGCGGGGATATGTGTAGTTGTCGGCATCCCCGCCGAAGGCCGCCACCTGGAGTTCCGGGGCGGCCACCAGGCGCACGTCGGCGAACTTGCGGTAGCGGTAGAGCCAGTATTCGCCGCCCTGGTACAGGGTGACCGGCTCGCAGGTGAGCCCTGTCTTTGCCTCCTCGCCTTTCCGGAGCTCCGCCAGGGCATTGCGCCGGGCGGTGAGGGCGTCCTTGTCCGCCATGCCGGGTTTCACCGTGGCATTCACCCGGGCGGTCACATCCTCTGTGGACACCAGCAGCATCAGCTCGAGGCCAGGCACCTTGAGCTCCTGGTCGCGGCTGCCGGCGGTGAAGCCGTCCTTCACCAGGTCCATCGCGGCGGTGGACAGCTGGGCGATGTAGCCCCGCCCCACGTGGTGGTTGGTGACCACCAGCCCCTCCCGGCTCACGAAGGCGCCTGTGCCCCCGGGGAAGCGCAGCGTCGCCAACTGGAGCTTTTTCAGCCAGGCGGCGTCGAGGGCGACGCCGTACTTGGCCTGGATCTTCTGGACCGGAACATTGTCGAAGGTCCACATCCCCTCATCCGCCTGCAACGCGGGCAGGGCGAGCAGCAGGGTGAGGGCGGAGAGGCGCATGGGAGACTCCAGAGCCAGAACAGGAACCGGCTGATGGCGCAGATGACTCGGATGACCATCACACACTGGACCTTGGTGGTTACATCTGCGAAAGCTGCGTCATCTGCGGTGGAACAACAATTCCCTAGTATCCCGCCAACTCGGCCACGAGTTCGGTGGCGCCGTAGACCTTGTCGAGGGCGTGGAGAATGGCGCGGGCATCCACAGAGACGCCCCGGTTCGCGACCTCGTCGTAGAAATAGTTTCCAGGCAGGCTCTCGATGTTGCCGTCGAAGATGAGCCCCACCAGCTCGCCCTTCCGATCGATCACGGGCGAGCCGGAGTTGCCGCCGATGATGTCCACCTTGTGGGCGAAATTGAAGGGCACCGAAGGCGTGAGAGCGCTGCGTTTCTCCAGCCAACGCTGGGGCAGGGTCCAAGCGCCTTCGTGGGCCTTGGCCTCGTTGCCGCCCCAGCCGTCGTAGCGATCGAAGAGACCGCCAAAGGTGGTGAAGGGCTGGAGGAGAGTCCCATTGCCCGGGTGCTCGGCCACCGCGCCGTAGCTCAGACGCAGGGTGGAGGTAGCATCCGGGTAGGTATTCTTGCCGTAGGCCGCGAACCGGGCCTTGGCAATGCGTGAGCCATGCTCCGTGAGCACACTCGTCACCTGCTCCTCCTGTCTCCGGCGCAGCTCGCGGCTGATGGGATCCATTTTCCGGGCAAGCAGGATCATGGGGTCCGTACTCACCGCGATGGCCTTCTTCCCGCCGGCCAGCAGCGCCTTGCGCACCTCGGGATCGCTCAGCATAGAGCCCTCCACGGCTGCCTTGGCCACCTCGGCAGGTGTCTTTCCGCCGAGCATCGCCTGGACAAAACGGTGCTGCGGGCCCAGTTCCCTCAGGGCCTCCTCGAGCCCTCGGGTGAAAAGGAACGCCTCGAGTTCAGGGTAGTAGGGGCCGGGTACGACCAGCCGGGCCTTCTGGCTCTTCAGGTTCGCATCGCTGTACTCTTGCAGCCGCTGCTCGCTGGGCAGAGCCTCCTCGTCGCTGATTCGGACGAGACTGAGCGCCTGGCCCAGCAGGGTGGAATTGGCCGTGCCCACACTCTGGCTTTCCTTGATCAGGTCCTTGGCGGTCTGCAAAACCGCTTCGATCTTGTCCCAGCTGGAACCGGCAGCCGCCGCCAGCCTGGGATCCTTGGCCACTTGCCCGCGCAACTCCGCCTCGGCGGCCGCGATGCGGGCCATGGCCGCCCTGTCCTTCAGGCCGGACCAGTAGCCCGACGTGGCCTTGAGGCCGTTCTCGACACCGAAGATCTGAGTGCCTACCTGGCGCGCCGCCTCCTTCGAGGTCGCCGCAAAATCAACCAGGGCGGCCTTCCGGTGTTCCATGGATTTCATGCGCAGGGGGATGGCCACGTCCCGGGAGAAGATCATCTGGGCCAGGGTGTCCTGGCGGTTGGTGCGGGCCGGGTGCCCCGTGACGAAGGTGAGGTCGCCCGCCTTCAGGCTTCCCCGGGTCCAGTGCAGGAAGTCCTTGGGCTGGTAGGGTTGGCCATTCTCGTAGACCCGGAAGAGGCAGAAGTCCAGGTTGTGGCGGGGGAAGGTGAAGTTGTCGGAGTCGCCGCCGAAGAAGGCGATCTGCTGCTCGGGCGCAAAAACCAGGCGCACATCCGTGTGCTTCCTGTAGCTGTAGATCCAATGTTCGCTGCCCTGGTAGAGGTTCACGTGATCACAGGTGAGCCCGCTCTTCTCCTGCATTTCCAGCTTGATCTTCTCGATCTCGACCTCACGGACCTTCAGGGATTCCTGCTCCGACAGGCCCGCCTTCACGGCCTTGGCCAAGCGTTCGGTGATGTTGTCCATGGCCATGAGGGTCATGACCTCCAGGCCAGGCACCTTGAGCTCCCGCTCCCGCGTGGCTGCAGCGAAACCGTGCCGGATGTAGTCGGCCTCCCTGCTGCTCAGCCGCTGAATGAAGCCCCGGCCACAGTGATGGTTGGTGAGCACCAGCCCGTCCTTGCTGACGAAGGAGGCTGAACATCCATTGCCGAAGCGCAGGGCGGACAACCGCACATGGTCGAGCCAGGCCTGGTCCGGCGCCCAGCCGTACTTCTCCGAGAGCTTCCGGGTCGGCGGGTTGTCGAAGGTCCACATGCCTTCTTCCGCCAGCAGGTTGGAAGCGCCAAGGGTCAAGGCAAGCAGAGGAAGGGCCAGGGTGCGGGCGCAGGATCTCAAGGGGGCTCCATCACTAGTGTGTTGAAAGAGCCATCGTATCACTATGTATCTACGAGACAATCAACCAGGCGCCTCCACCAGGAGCCCAGGACCCGGCCGAATCACCCCACCGTGCCCCAGAAGGCAGGGTTGGGTGCCCGCAAGCCAGGCGTCAGCCGCGCCCCTTCCGCCGGGACCAGGTGTCCATCACGGTTTCCACTGCGAGAATCGCGGCCTCGGTGGCGTCCCGGTCGCCCGCCTCATGGGAGGCCCGCAGCTGATCCGCTGCGGTCTTGAGGGTGTTCAGGTCCTCCTCCAGGTGGTCCACGGCCCGGGTGAAGGGCTCGGCGAGATCGTGGAGCTGGTCCCCTGGGCGGATCTGGGTGTGGTCTGGAATCCTGCGCGCCGCCAGCTCGTCGAGAATGACCTTGAAGCGGTAGAGGGGCCCGGCGATCTTGTGGCTCAGGGCGATGACGAACACGAACACGCAGATGGTGGAAACGGCCAGGCTGAAGGCGGCCAGGACCAGGACGATGGGCATGAGCAGCTGGCCCACCGTGTGGTAGGCCGCATGGGCGGAAGCCAGTCCGGCCTGGACCTCGCTCTCCAGGAAGACATACAGCCCTCCCGCGAAGATGGCGGTGAGCCCCACCTGGACGAGCATGAAGAGCCCCGCCAGACGCAGCTGGAAGCGGTGGTCGATGAGGACGATGCGGCGTTGCTTGGCGTGGGTCATGGCATCCCTCAGTGGCATGCGAGGCACAGTTGGCCCTTGTCGTTGCGATAGACGAGCAGGTAGGTCTTGTAGCGGTCCTGGGAGCGGAACATCCGGTCGAACAGGCTTTCGGCTTTCCAACGCGCTTCAGCGTAGCGGGGCGTGGCGAGGTCATGGCACGTGGCGCAGCCCAGCCGGTCACCCACGGTGACGAGGCGTCCATCCTTCGGCTTCCTGCGCAGCGGTGTCCCGACGGAATGGTGTTCCTCTTTGGCATCCTTGAAATGGCACTTGAGACAGTAGGTCGTGCAGGGATGGTTGCGGTGGGCGGGAAACCGCTCCTGGAGATCCTTGGCGTGGCAGGTGGCGCAGGCAGTGGCACCTGCCGGAAGGCAGGGGAGGGTCGGATCGTTCGGCACCGCCAGGGCCAAGCTCACCAGAACGAAGGCGGGGAGGAGCCAGCGCAGGAGCGGAGGGAGCCGCAGGCGAACCATCACAGCACCAGGACGAGCTGGGCATACCAGCGGGTTTGTGAATAGCCAGGCGCCTCCCGGGTGGCCGGGCTTTCCTGGAGGTAGCGCTGACCCTCCACCTTGAACTGGACGAACCCCCACTGGGTCGAGGACAGGCCCACGGCCACCCTCGCGGTGGGTTCATAGAGAACCACCGGCGCGAGCCCCTCCAGGGAGGGAAGCGTGGCCCGCTCGTACCGGGCGAAGAGGGTCGGCAGTCGCCCGCCCAGGGCGAGCTCCTGCGTCACGTGCCAGCCATGACGGGTGGTGCGAGGCTGGACCTCGCTGGCTTCCTGGACGCGGGTCAGGTACTCGCCCCGCAGGGTCCAGGAATCCAGGCGGAATTCCGCATCCATGGCCGACCCCCAGCCGGCCTTGCGCCCGCCCCGATCGTTGTCCAGGAAGTAGCTGATCCCGAATTCGACCGTCTTCGGTTCCCGCAACCCTTTCAGGGAAAAGGGATTCCCGAAGGGCGTCAGACCGATGCGTCCCCCCACCAGGTCGCCCCGGCTGAAGCCCCGGAGGAGGAAGGCGTTGAAGTTGAGGGTCCCGTTGTTGCCGAGGATGCGGAAGCCGGCGTCGTTGTAGCCGCCGTCCATGATGTCGGTGGTGGTGAGGGGTCGGCTGATGGAGATGCTGTCCTTGCTGGCGAAGAACTGCCAGTCGTTGCCGAAGGGCACGTCGAAGCGCCCCGCCTGGACGTGGAAGCCCTTCTCGACCCAGAGCCGGCCCCGGGGGGCTACCATGCCGCCGAAGGGGTGGTAGTCCAGGAACCCCACGGTCATGTGGGCGGCATCGTGGGTCTGCACGAAGGCGGCCGAGGCCTGCAGATCCTCGTGAAAGTCTTTCGAAAGATCCAGCTCCAGGGCGTTCCAGTCAAAGTGCCGCCGGCCCGCATCGTCGTAGGTCGTCAGCCCATCGCCGAAGAAGGAGGGCTGGATGCCGAACAGCGCCTCCGTGAGCTTCCCCCGGGTCCTCTCGATGGAATCCTTCACCGAAGAGGCGGCTGCCGGTGGCGCGGGAGGATCCTCAGCGCCACTCAGCATCGCGGCAGTCAGGGCCATGGCCAGGGGGGACAGGCGCAAGGGAACATCCATGGAAAGGCCAACGTAAAGGGGCTATTTCATGCGGGAAAGCAGCTCGACGAGGGTCTTATCGTTCTGGTCCATCCGTTTCAGTAATTCTTCGATCCTGGAGGCCATGGCTTCGGTTTCCGGGGACTTCTGGAGGCTCTCGATCCGGGCAATGGCATCCAGCAGCAGCCTGTCCTGGTGGACGAGGTGCTTCATGATCACCTCGATCTCCTCCTCGGCCTTCTTGTTCACTTCGAAGTCGCTCTCGGCCATCAGCCGGTCCTTCTCGGTCTGCCGGTTCTGGCTCATCATCACCACGGGCCCGGTATAGGCCGCCTGGAAGCTGAGCACGAGGTTCAGAAGGATGAAGGGATAGGGATCCCAGGCCTTCAGGAAGCCTGGATGCGTGTGCTCCATGATGGCCAGGTAGACGTTGAAGCCCATCCAGATGCAGAGGAGCACGCTCTGGATGATGATGAAGGGCCAGCTGCCCACGGACACCGCCACCCGGTCCGCGACCCGCTGACCCAAAGTCATGGCCTGCTGGACCTCCTCGTTCACGTTCTTCACCCGAGGGTGATCATGGCGGTACTGGGCGGCGGGCCCCATCCCATGGTTGGTGGTCGGCATCGGCTCAGCCTTTCCGAAGCAGTTGTAGGGGATCGCGAGAACGCTACTTCATCCGAGCGGGTCGCTGCGCCGCCAAGGTACATCTACATGTCTACATTCTCACAGAGGCCCTCCTCAGCCGCCTTCAGCCGGGGTCCCCCCGCGTGTTTGAGTCGAGGGACCAAATTCGTGGGCTTGTGGCGAGGTTGCTGCTCTTCGGCGCCTGCCATCCAGTGACGACCATCACTTCCGAACCCGGATGTCTTGAATGAAATCGCAATGAGACTGAATATCAAACTCATGACAACCTGCGCCTCCTCCTTCCTCCGGCACCTCCTTTCGGCCCTTCTTCTGGTCACGGCCCTATCCGCCGAGGACAAGAAGGTCGGGCCCATCCAGGACAACTCCTTCCTTGTGGAGGAAGCCTACAACCAGGAACCGGGTGTGGTGCAGCACATCAGCACCTTCACGCGCTACCAGGAGAGCAAGGACTGGATCTACACCTTCACCCAGGAATGGCCGGTGGGTGGCCTCGCCCATCAGCTGAGCTACACCCTGCCCTGGCAGCGCCTGGGCGCGTCCCTGGACGGCAAGCAGGCCTTCGGCGATGTCGCCGTGAACTACCGCTACCAGCTGCTGGGGGATGGGGAGGCCAGAGTGGCCATTTCACCCCGCCTGTCTGTGCTGCTGCCCACCGGGGATGAGAAGCAGGGCTATGGCCGCGGGGCCACCGGCCTCCAGGTGATGTTCCCAGTGAGCCTCGTTCTGAACGAGTCCTTCACCGCGCACTCCAACCTGGGAGCCACCCGCACGCCGAAGGCCAGGAACCCGCTGGGCGAGAAGGCCACCACCCAGGACCTGACCTTCGGCCAGAGCCTCATCTGGCTGGCCCATCCCCGTTTCAACGTGATGCTGGAGTACGTGCATACCCGATTCGAGACCGTACTTGGACCTGACCAGACCCGTACTCAGAGCAGCACCTTCCTGAGTCCCGGCATCCGCTGGGCCTACAACTTTCCCAGCGGGCTCCAGATCGTGCCGGGGATCGCGGTCCCCATCGGCCTCGGCGCCAGCCGCGGAGAAAAGGCCATCTTCCTCTACCTCAGCTTCGAACACCCGTTCACCAAGGCGAAGTGAGCCCAGGCCAACCCGGAAGGGCTACTTCTTCTCCGCTCCATAGGCCCCTTCCCCGGCCCCCTTCAACTGGTGCTTATCGGCGTATCCGCGCTTGTGGTAGACCACCAGATGCACCAGGAACATCAGCACCAGCACGCCCCCGAAGGTGCAGACGATGGTGGCGCCGGTGGGGGTGTCCATTTTCACAGACAGCACCACGCCCAGGGCCGACACCAGGGTCCCCATGGTCCAGCCGATGGCCAGGCGCGGTCCGATGCGGTCCGTGAACAGCATGGCCCCCACCGAGGGCACGATCAGGTAGCAGAACACCAGGAGCACACCGGCGATTGCCACGCTGGAGGTGACCACGAGGCCGAAGGAGGCGTAGAACAGGAAATCCCAGAGCCGCACCGAGATGCCCTGGGCTTCGGCTTCCTTGGGATTCATCGAGATGAGCAGGAAGCGCTTCCGGAAGATGTAGTGGAACAGGCCGATGGCGCCGTAGAGAGCAGCGGTCTTCGTAACCTCCGCCCAGGACACCGCCAGGATGTTGCCCACCAGCATGTCCTTGAGGTGCTCGGTCTCCCCGGTGGCCTTGCTCATGGCCAGGATGGCCGCCGCCGAGGCTACCGCGTAGGCGATGCCGATGAAGGCCTCCTGGGGGATGTGCGCCCGCTTGGACTTCGCCACGGAGAAGACGAAGGCGCCCAGGAACGTGAAGCCGAGGCTGATCCAGTAGGCGGAGGCCCCGTGAGGATCCATGCCCAGGATGAGCGCCACGACGGCGCCCAGGGCGGCGATCTGGGCCAGGGCCAGGTCCACGAAGATCACGCCCCGTTCCACCACATGCACGCCGAGGTAGGCGTGGATGCCCGTGAGGATCAGGCTCGCCACCAGGGGCGCCAGCAGGAACAGGAATATGTCCATGGATCGTCCTTCTCTTCGTCGGGTCGCGCTACCTTGCCTGCTGGAAGGCCTTCACCAGCTGGTTCACGTCATAGTCGAACAGCTTGATATAGTCCCCGGCGTCCTTGTTGCCGCCCACGGAGGGCATGAGCACCACCACCTGGCCACCGGTCTCCCGGGCCACGCTCTGGGGCGTCTTCAGGTCGAAGTAGGGCTCCACCAGGATGAGCTTCACGTTCTGACGCTTCATCAGAGTGATGAGCTCCACCACATGGGCCGGGCTCGGGGGGATCCCGGGTCGCGGCTCGACGTAGTCCGCCACCTGGAGGCCGAAGCGCTTCACGAAGTTGGGCCAGGACTGGTGGTACGTGATCACCTTCCGGCCCCGGTACGGCTTCATCTGCTCGTCCCAGCGCCGCTCGGCCTCCATCAGCCGCCTCCGGAAATCCTGGAGCCGCTGCTGGAAGAACGCCGTGTCGCCGGGGCTCATCTCGGACAGCTTCTGGGCGAGACCCGTGGCCACCCGCAAGCCGTTCTGGGGGTCCAGCCAGTAGTGGGGATTGCCCTGGGGGTGGACATCGCCCATGGCCCGGGTCACTTGGGCCGTGGGGATCTCCAGGATCTCCGCGAACCGGGAGGCGTCGAAATAGCCCTGCGCCGCCGGCTGGATCCTCGGATTCCCGCTCTGAGTGATCAGGGGCGGCAGCCAGCCGATCTCCAGCTCCAGTCCCACCACCACCAGCAGATCCGCCTTGCGAAGGTTCAGAAGGAAGCTGGGCTTGGCCTCCACGAAGTGGGGGTCCTGGTAGCCCTTGGCGATGGACAGCACGTTCACACGGTCCCCACCCACTTCGACGGCGATGGCGGCGAGGTCCTGGGTGGCGGTGACGACGTTGAGCTTCCCCGCGGCCAGCAGGGGCCTCTCTGCGAGCAGCGCGAACAGCAGGACGACCAGCCACTGGAGCAGCCTCGGCCCCCGGGGGCTTGGCATCGAACGGTTGTTCATCGTGTACCCCATGGTTGGATGACGCGTGGTTCAGAACGGGTGCGCACCGTGCGCCCCCATGACGAAGATGAGCTGCAGGCGGACTTCGTTCCCGTCCTGCCTGCCGTCGTAGCGGACGAACCGGTACTGGCCCCTGACCTGGCTGAACTCGCTCATCCAGTAGGTCAGGACCGCGGACCCGCCCCGGTCCAGCTGGTTCGAGGCCGTCGCGCGCTGGGACCAGTCGAAGCGCGTCCCCACGGTCCAGCGCTGGTCCAGGCGGTAGTCGAGGCTGGAGTACAGGCCGAAGGCCTTCTGCCGCGTCGGCAGCTGGTCCCGCTGGCTCCAGACGAACTCGCTGCGCCAGAGCAGCGAGTTGTAGATGGACCGCCGCAGGGGCCTCCAGCGCAGGCTCACGTCGACCCCCTGGAGCTTGGTCAGGAAGTCGTGGCCCAGCTCGTTGTGCCGCTGGGCATAGGAGAGGCCGACCTCGAGGTTCGTGTTCTCGGTCAGGTCCTCGTAGCCGCGGAGATGCCCCACATAGCTCAGATCCCGGTTCTGGTTGGTGGTGAAGAGGACGCCGGAATTCCCGCGGAACACCTGCCCGGTGGCCTCCAGGAAGAGATCCCCGGGGGCGGGCAGGATGCGGCTCACCGACACACCCATGTCATCGATGCCGTCCTCGCCGTTCACCAGGTTCTCTGTCACCAGGGGGCGATCCGTCCAGGCCAGGGCGTGGTTGTGGGTGCTGTTCACCTTGCCGAAGGCGGCCCGCATCTTGCCGACCTTGGCCACGACTTCCCCTGGGAGGGCCGTGAAGGTCACGAAGGCCTCTTCCACGCTGACGCCGGAATCCCCGAAGGAGATGAACACGTCCCCCCGGGCATAGGGGTCGATGACTGACTGGAGGCCCAGTTCCGCCTCGTGCATCTCCAGGCCCGGCACCGGACGGACCTGGTTGTGGCCGATGGCCCCGAGGAAATCGCCATTCAGGCTGATGTCCGGGTTCAGGGCCTTGGCCGCGGCGCCACCAGCCCCGCCCAGCTGGGCCGGCTCGGGCTTCGCTGCGGTCTGGGCCGCCTTCAGGGCCTGCACTTCCTCCTCCAGCTTGCGGATCCGCTCATCCTGCGCCTTCTGCAGTCCCTCCACCGACGGGGGAGCCGGTGACTCCTGCGCCTGGGCCGTTCCGGCCGAGAGGGCGGCGGCGAGCAGGATCGCGACAGACAGGCTCATGAAGGGGCTCCGAAGTAGCGACTCAGTGGAAAATTACAATCCACCGCGAGGTGTCAAAGGTGATTGCAGTGGCCATCTGGGAGCGAGGCTGGAAAGATCGATGCACGGATGATTCCTCTGGTTGAACTATTTCCCACCCAGCCCAGCCTAGTCAATGAAAACAATTTCCATCTATGCCCCTGCTTTAGACTAAACCGGGTGCCTCGCGAGACGAAGCATTCCTGACCAGACGTGCCCACGGGGAGGCCTTTGCCATGAAGCGTAAGAAACTGTGGATCCTCGGAGGCGGTCTGGCTGTCCTGATCATCGCCGGGTTGAGCATTGCCAGCCTGCAGGACCATGGCCTCGCGGTGCAGGTGGCTACCGTGGGCCGGGAGAACCTCCAGGCCAAGGTGAGCGCCAATGGCAAGATCCAGGCGGTCACCAAGGCGGACATCTCCGCCAGCATCATGGGCCAGGTCACCCGACTGGCCGTCAAGGAAGGCGATCAGGTCAAGAAGGGCCAGTTCCTCATGGAGATCGACCCCCGCAGCGCCAGTGCCAATGCCGATGCGATGAAGGCCGGCCTCCAGGCTGCCCAGTCGGACCTGACCTCGGCCACGGCCAACCTGGCCCAGGCCAAGTCCGACTTCGACCGGGCCAAGGTGAACCGCGAGGCCGGCATCATCTCCACGGCGGATTTCGAGCATGCCAAGACGGCCTATGAAACCGCCCAGGCGGCCCAGGAAACGGCCCGCCGCCGGGCGGACCAGGCCAAGGCCAACGTCAACCAGTCCCACGTGGGCCTGGGCTTCTCGACCATCACCGCCCCCATGGACGGCACCGTGACCGCACGCCGCATCGAGCTGGGCGAGACCGCCGTGCCCGGCATCCAGAGTCAGCCCGGCACCGTGCTGCTGACGGTCTCCGACATGAGCAAGGTCGAAGCCGAGATGGAGGTGGACGAGGCCTCCATTCCCACCGTCAAACTGGCCCAGAAGGCCCAGGTCCGCGTCGACGCCTATCCCAACCAGACCTTCGATGGCGAAGTCACGGAGGTGGGCGGCAGCCCCATCCTGAAGGCCAGCGCCAACGAGGCCATCAAGTTCAAGGTGAAGGTGTGGATCAAGAACCCGCCCCTCACCCTCAAGCCCGGCCTGTCCGCCCAGGCGGACATCTTCACCGGCAGCCGGGATCAGGTGCTCGCCATACCCATCCAGTCCCTGGTGACCCGGGAGATCAAGCTCAAACCCGGTGAGGTGGCCAAGCCTGGAGCACCCCGCGACGAGGAAGGCGTCTGGCTCTTCGATGCCAAGGGCAAGTCCAAATTCGTGCCGGTGAAGACCGGTCTCCTGGGCGACCTCAACGTGGAGGTCCTGGACGGACTCAAGGGCGGCGAGAAGGTCATCACCGGTCCCTTCCGGATCCTGCGGGACCTGAAGGGCGGCGAACAGGTCCGCGAGGACAAGAACAAGAAGAAGGACGAGAAAAAGAGCTGACATGTCCTACGAAGAGCTGTTCCGCGTGGCCCTCCAGGCCATCCGGGCCCACAAGCTCCGCAGCTTCCTCACCCTGCTGGGCATCATCATCGGCGTCACCACCATCGTGGGGGTGGTGGGCATCATCACGGGCCTGAACCGCTACGTCCAGGAGAAGGTCATCGTCCTCGCCCCGGACATGTACATCGTCACCCGCTTCGGCATCATCCGCAGCCGCGAGGAGTTTCTGCAGGCTGTCAAGCGGCCCCAGCTCACCTGGGAGGAGTACCAGCGGGTCAGCAGTGGCATCCTCAGCCACGCCGCCCTCACCGCCACCCGCTCCTTCAAGACCCTCCCGGTGAACTACGGGACCCACCGGCTGGCGGACACCTTCGTGGTGGGCAGCACGGCCAACTTCGCCAACATCCTGAACCTCGAGACCGGCGGCAATGGCCGCTTCTTCACCGAAGGCGAGGACGAGGCGGCCCAGAGTGTGGCCGTCATCGGCTCCGACATCAAGGAAGAGCTCTTTCCCAACCAGGATCCCATCGGCCGCACCATCCTCGTCCGCGGGCTGCCCTTCCGGGTCATCGGCCACATGGTGAAGGAGGGCAAGGGCCTGGGTGTCAACCGGGATCAGCTGGTGATCATCCCGTTCCAGGTCTACCGCAAGAACTTCTTCGCCCCCAACGACCCCCTCGACTACTTCATCAAGGCCAGGGGCGGCGTGGAGGGGCTGAGTGATTCCATCGACGAGACGCGGGCCTTCCTCCGGGCCCTGCGCCACACCTCCTGGCGGGACCCCGACCCCTTCGGGTTCCTCACCCAGGACCAGCTGCAGGAGCTCTGGCGCCAGATCAGCACGGCCACCTTCGTGCTGCTCACCCTCATCGCTTCGGTGTCCCTGGGCGTGGGGGGCATCGTCATCATGAACATCATGCTGGTGAGCGTGGCGGAGCGCACCCAGGAGATCGGCGTGCGCATGGCCCTGGGTGCCTTCAAGCGGGACATCCGGCGCCAGTTCCTCCTGGAGGCGGCACTGCTGTCCATGGCGGGAGGGTTCATCGGCGTCGTCCTGGGTGGGGCCGTGGCCATGACGGTCAAGGCGGCCACGGGATTCCCGGCCCAGATCACCGTGGGCATCGTGCTGATGGGAGTGGGCCTCTCCACGGTGGTGGGCCTGCTGGCGGGATTCCTGCCGGCCCGGCGAGCGGCGAACCTGCCCGTCATCGATGCCCTCCGGGCCGAGTGAGCGACACCATGGCCTCCACCCGCTCCTCCCTGCGCAGCATCAGCCTCGAGAACATCCGCTTCGCGTTCCGGTCCATCCGCGTCCAGCGGCTGCGCAGCTTCCTCACCCTGCTGGGCATCGTCTCCGGCGTGGCCACGGTCATCGCCATGGTGAGCTTCGTGGCGGGCTTCAACGACGCCATCACGGGCGCCTTCTCCAGCTTCGGCACGACTCTGGTGCAGTACCAGAAGTACGAGCCCCGCTTCGGCGGCGGGCCCACCGGGCCACCGGAGGAGCAGCGCAAGCGCCGGGACCTGACCCTGGAAGATGCCCAGGCTCTGAAGCGCCTGAACAGCCTGGCCGCCGCCGTGAGCCCCGAGCGGTACCTGAACCTGCCGGCCCTGGCTGCCTCCACCACGTTCAAGAACCGCAAGGGCAAAGAGGCCAACGGCCCCACCCTGGCCGGGGTCGAGCCGGACTACGCTCCGGCCAACAACGCCGGGATCGCGGATGGCCGCTTCTTCGCCGAGGCGGACGTGACCCACTCGGCGAGGACCACGGTCGTCGGCCCCGATGTGGCGGAGGCCCTCTGGTTCCACCGGGATCCCATCAACCAGGAGCTGCTCATCAACGGGGTGGCCTTCCGGGTGGTGGGGCTCCTCGAGAAACGGGGCTCCTTCCTCGGAGGCAGCGCGGACAACATCGTCCTCATACCCATCAGCACCTTCGATGAGATGTTCCCCGACGTGAAGAACAGCAACGGGGACACCATCCACATCGCCACAGTGCCGAAGGATCCCAGGGAACAGCAGGCCATGACGGACCAGGGCATCGCGATCCTGCGCACCCGTCGGGGGCTGAAAGCCAAGGATCCCAACGATTTCGCCATCTTCACCAGCGAGGGCCAGCTGGAGACCTTCCGGGCCATCACCGGCGGTATCGCGGGAGCCATGATCCTGATCGCCGGCATCGCCCTGCTGGTGGGCGGCGTGGGCGTCATGAACATCATGCTGGTGAGTGTCACCGAGCGCACCCGGGAGATCGGCGTGCGCAAGGCCCTGGGCGCCACCCGCAAGGATATCGCCATGCAGTTCCTGGTGGAGGCGGTCGCCCTCACGGGTGTGGGCGGGGCCATCGGCATCGCGGTAGGCCTGGGCATCGCCATGCTGGTGCGCTTCGCCTTCGACTTCCCCGCCTCGGCACCCCTGTGGAGCATCGGCCTGGGCTTCGGCGTCAGCACGGCCGTGGGGCTGATCTTCGGGCTGTGGCCCGCTTTGAAAGCTGCCAAGCAAAATCCGATTGAGGCCCTTCGCTACGAATAGGCCTCACCCTTGTCTTTGGGCCAGCACCTGGGTGCTCGACTTCGTCTCTCGCAAGGCGCCTGCTCACCCGCGAACGGACGCGCCACTGGCGCGGGTCCCGCGGCCAGCCCTCAAGGCCGCGAAGCAAGATCCGATTGCGGCTCTCCGTTAGGAGTGGCGCGGTTGATCAAAGGACACGGAGGACGAGCTCACCTTCAGCCAGAGTAAACTCCGCCTCGCAAGGCTGGAGCGGCACACTGAAGGCCAGGTCTTCCAGCCCGGTGGTTCCCGCTTCAATCAGGGCCATGATCCCCCGGGGATCGTGGTGGAAGGAGGCGCGGCGAACAGGCGGTGCTGCCTCATCACCGGGCCCGTCCAGCAAGGCCGAGGAATGGCCGAAGCAGGCGATCACATCGGCGGCCAGGGCACCCAGAACGGCCTCACCCCGAGCCTCGAACTGGGACTGAAAGAAGGATCGCTGGGTCTCGATGGGCTCAGCCCCTGGGTGTGTGTCCAACCAATCGGCAAAGGCCTGGAAGACGCCCGAAGGTGGCAGGTCCAGGGGCCCCAGGAGCATGCCGAACCAGGGTACGGCCCGGCCGTGGTTGTAGAGGGCGTCGCAGCCGTGGGCGATGCGGCCGGCCTGTGCCATGTCCTGGGCGCTGAAGGAGGGCGAGGCGAGCACCTGGTAGGGGTTGGCTGCTTCGTAGGCCAATTCCAGCCCCGCGGCCGTTTCGGCCAGGCGGGTGCCCGGCAGCACCGAGAGCCGGAAGATGTCGAGGTGGTTGGGCACGAGGCCCATGGCAAAATCCACGCTCTCCCGGAACCCTTCCAGGCTGTCCCCGGGTAGTCCGTAAATGAGGTCGAATCCGTAGGGCACGCCCGCCTCATGGAGCAGCAGGATCTTGGCTTCGAAATCCTCGGCATCGAAGCTCCGGCTGATGTTCCGGAGCACATCGTCGTGGGCGCTCTGCAGGCCGATCTGGAGGGTGCAGTGGATGGCGGCGAAGAGGCTGGCCATCTCCCGGTCCAGGAACTCGCTCCGGACCTCGAAGAAGAAGTGAGTGCCGGAGGCCTTGGCCGCGATGAGCCGCAGGACCTGCTTGGCCTGGACCTTCTGGTAGTTGAAGGTCGGATCCAGTACGAAGACTTCCTGGATGCCCGCGGCCTCGAACAGCGCCAGCTCGGCCTCCACCCGGGCCATGGGAATGCGGCGGGTTCCGGCCGTGCCCCGGGCCTCGAAGCAGAAATCGCAGGTGAAGGGACAGCCGCGGGAGAGCTCCCACAGGGCGCCGCCGTAGTCGGCGGGCCGCAACGTGCCATCCAGGTACGGGGAAGGCAGGGCCGCCAGGTCCTGCACGGGCGCGGGCTGCGCCCACGCTGCGATCGCCTCGGGCGTGGCCCCATCGAGCAGACGCTGCACGGCCTCGACGATCAGCACCTCCCCCTCCCCCGGCAGCACGAAATCCATGGAGGGATCCGCCTGGATGGCGGCCCTGTCTGCCGTGGCCTCGGGCCCGCCGGCGAAAAGGATCAGGCCCGGCCGGGCCGCCTTCAAAAGGGCGGCGATCGCCAGGGTCTGCGTGCGGTTCCAGACATACATGGAGAAGCCCACGGCCTCGGGTCCCAGGGCCAGGATCCGGGCGGCGCACGCGGCCGGAGGCTCCGCCACGAAGGCATCCACCACCCAGGTCCGGACGACCTCCCCGAAGGTGTCCCGCAGCGCGGAGGCCAGCATCGCCGGTCCCAGGGGCAGGGCCCGGGGAGAGGGTTCGATGTGGATTGCCACCAGCACCAGCTTCATGGTTCCGCCTGGTACCAGCCTAGGCCACAAACACTCTGTGGTGCGTGGTTGGTTCCGCAGCGCGCCTTGACCACGACTCATGCCCCGGGGGCCCGGCACCGATCGATATGGGGATGCCCACTGGAGCTCCCATGCGACCGCTGTTCATGTTGTTCACCGCCACGGCCTTGTCGCTCCTGGCCCAGGAACATGCCGAGCCGCCTGCCAAGGCCAAGCCTCATGTCGCGGCCCCGGCCCCGGCGGCCCACCATCCCACCGCCGACCCGGAGGCGCCGGACAATCCCGGCGCGGGTCTGGCCGAGCTGGCCGCCGGCAACGCCCGGTTCGTGGCCGGGAAGCGCACCCGTACCCTGGACACGGCCCATGACGCCGCCATGCGCGCCGCGCTGACCGGGGGCCAGGCTCCCTTCGCCGTGATCGTCACCTGCTCCGACAGCCGCGTGCCGGACGCGCTGCTGTTCGATCAGGAGGCCGGCCGCCTCTTCACCATCCGCGAGGCGGGCAACGCCCCTGACCTGCAGGGCATCGCCTCCGCGGAGTACGCGGCCGAGCACCTGGGCTCCAAGGTCATCGTCGTCATGGGCCACACCAGCTGCGGTGCAGTGAAGGCCGTGCGCGAGGCCAACGGCAAGCCCCTGCCCCACAACCTCTGGGCCCTCCAGGCCGGCATGGCGGGCCTGCTGGAAAGCACCCCCCAGGATCCCAACGAGGACGCCAGGACCTACGGCGCCCGGCTCGAGGAGGTCAATGCCCGTCGCCAGGCCCAGGCCATGCTGGACCGCTCTTCATTGCTGCGGGATCTGGCCGCCGCCGAAAAAGTGTGGATCGTCCCCGCGCTCTACAACCTGGCCAGTGGCAAGGTGAAGTTCTTCAAGCCGGTGAGTCTGGCTGCAACTGCCCCGACGCACCACTGACCTGCCAAACTGGGGGCATGGACGCCCAAGACTTCCGCCGCCTCGGTTACCAGCTCGTGGACTGGATCGCGGACTACCGCGAAGGTCTGGAGCGCCTGCCGGTCATGAGCCGGGTCCAGCCCGGCGAGATCCGGGCCGCCTTCCCGGATCATCCTCCCCAGCACGGGGGCCGCATGGACCAGGCCCTGGCGGCCCTGGAACGGGACGTCATGCCTGGCATCACCCACTGGAACCACCCATCCTTTTTCGCCTACTTCCCCAGCAACACCAGTTACAGCTCGATCCTCGGCGACCTTGCCGCGTCCGGCATCGGCGCTCAGGGCATGAGCTGGCAGACCAGCCCCGCCGCCACCGAAGTGGAAGAGGTGGTCATGGACTGGCTGCGGCAGATGGTGGGCCTCAGCCCCGCCTTCACCGGCGTCATCCACGACACCGCCAGCACCGCCACCTTCACCGCCCTGCTCTGCGCCCGGGAGAAGGTCTCGGGCTACGCCCAGGACGGCGAGGGCCTCCAGAGCGGCGAGGCGCCCCTGGTGGTCTACGCCTCGGACCAGGGGCACAGCTCCATCGAAAAAGCCGCCCTGCTGGCGGGCTTCGGCCGCAGCTTCCTGCGGCTCATCCCCACGGATGACAACCATGCCATCCGCCTCGATCACCTGACTGCCGCCATCGAGAAGGATCTGGAGATCGGCCTGCGGCCCTGCGCCCTGGTGGCCTGCGTGGGCACCACGGGCACCACTTCGGTGGATTCCGTGGCGGCCATGGCGGATCTCGCCGCGCAGCACGGGCTGTGGCTCCATGTGGACGCGGCCATGGCGGGCACGGCCATGGTGCTGCCGGAGTGCCGCAGGATGTGGGAAGGGATCGAGCGGGCCGACAGCCTGGTCTTCAACCCCCACAAGTGGATGGGCGTGGGCTTCGACCTCAGCGCCTACTTCGTGCGCGACCCCCAGCACCTCATCCGCGTCATGAGCACCAACCCCAGCTACCTGCGCACGGCCCAGGACGGCCAGGTGAGCAACTTCCGCGACTGGCACATCCAGCTGGGCCGCCGCTTCCGGGCCCTCAAACTCTGGTTCTACCTCATGGATGTGGGCGTGGAAGGCCTGCAGGCCCGCCTGCGGCGCGACCTGGCGAACGCCCAGTGGCTGCGGGAGCAGGTGGACGCCTCGCCCGACTGGGAGCGCCTGGCCCCCGTGCCCCTGCAGACCGTGTGCCTCCGGCATCTCAAGCCTGGCCTGGACGAGGCCGCCCTGGCCGCCCACAACCTCGCCATCGCCCGCGCCATCAACGAGGGCGGCAGCGCCTACCTCACGCCCTCGGTGCTCAAGGGGAAGCAGCTGCTCCGGGTGAGCATCGGCGCCGAGACCACCGAGCGGCGGCATGTGGAAGCGCTCTGGGAGGCCTTGAAGGCGGTGGCCGCCGAAGCCTGAGGCGCCCCTGGCCATTCAGCGGCTGGAATGACACGGGCGGGCCTGGTGGCCCGCCCGTGCTGTTGACTGGTCCTTTCATCGCGCCGGGTCCCATCGAAGACCCGCCGGAAAGCTAGTGCTTCACGAGCACGATGCCATTGGGTCCCGAGCCCACGAAGACCGTGGCCGGAGTCATGGGACTCAGGGCACCGTTCGCGCCGATGAGATATTGCGTGACGATGTTGGTGGCCCCAGCCCCGAAGCCGCTGGTCATGTAGAGGTGGGTACCCGTGGCATCCACCTGGAGGTTGGTGCCCGGGCTCGTGGCGCCCACGGAGGCGGGCGTCATGGGCGTGAGGGTGCCATCCGCACCGATGGTGAACTGGGAGATGGCCGCCGCGGTCGAGCCTTCATTCGCCACATAGGCGTACTTGCCGGTGGGGTCGATGGTGATCCAGGCTGCGCCCTGAATGGGGCCATCCACCTTGGTCTGGGCCAGCTGCGTGAGGGCGCCCGTGACGGCATCGATGGTGTATTCCAGGATGCCCCCGTAGTAGTCGGTGACATAGGCGTACTTGCCCGAGGGGTGAACCGTGATCGCGAAGGTGGTGTGGCCACCCGTGTTGAAGGCGGGGACCGTGGCCGGCGTCAGCGCCGTGAGCGCCCCGGTGGTCGAGTTGATGGCGTACTGGCTGATGAAGGCGCTGTCGGCCACATACAGGAAGCTGCCCGAGGGATGGATCGCCATGAACTGCGGGAAGAGGCCGCCCGGAGTGGTGGAGGCGGGCGTGAGGGCCCCGGTGGCGCCCAGGGTGTACTGGACCACGGTGGACTTCGAATTGTTCGAACTCGGCGCATAGGCCCACTTGCCCGAGGGATGGACGGCGATGTCGGTGAACAGGCCACCCTCCGCGATGGCGGCCGGGGTCATGGGGGCAAGCGTCCCGTCGGCGCCGATGGTGTACTGGGAGATGCTGCCGTACGAGGTGTTCGTGGCGCCTTTCAGGTTGACCACATAGAGGTACTTCCCGGCGGGGTCCACCGCCAGGCTGTTGGGGTCGAGCTCACAGGCGACCGAGGGTGGCGCCAGCGCGGTGAGCGCGCCGGTCGAGCCGATGCTGAGCTGCGAGACCGTGGCTTCGTACTGGTTCACCGTATAGGCGAAGCCCTGGCCAGTGGCGGCAGACCACTGGGCATACAGGGTCACGGCCGCGGCGCCCATGCTGAAGGTCTGGCCTGCCGTGTAGGCCGTGCCCGTGCCGCCCGCCACCGTGTTCCAGCCCGTGAAGGTACTGCCGGTCTTCACGAGGCTGCCGGTGTTGCCGAGCACGGTGACCGTCGCGCCCTGCTGGTAGGCCGTGGCATCCACAGGGACGCTGCCGCCGGTGCTGCCGTTGCCATTGTAGGTCACGGTGTAGGTGGCGGGTCCGGCCGCCCACTGGGCGTAGAGGGTCACGGCCGCTGCACCCATGGTGAAGGTCTGGCCCGCCGTGTACGCCGTGCCCGTTCCGCCCGCCACGGTGTTCCAGCCCGTGAAGGAATAGCCAGTCTTCGCAAGGCCGCCCGTGTTTCCGAGCACCGTGACCGTCTGACCCTGCTGGTAGAGCCCAGAATCCAGCGGCACACTGCCGCCAGTGCTGCCGTTGCCGTTGTACGTCACCGAGTAGCTCGCGGGTGTGACCACAGGGATGGGGCTCGACCCGCCCCCTCCGCCGCCGCAGGCCAGCGCCAGCAGGGTGAACGCAGTGGCCGCCAGGCCCAGTGCGGTGAAATACCAGGTTCGACCAGGACCGCTTCCCATAGTGCCTCCAGGGGGTGGAAGTTAGAAATTTCCGCACAAGCGCCAAAATCGACGATTCTTTGCACGGCTATACCCTGGACTGCGCAAACTGGGATAAAGATGACTCAAGGTTTTTTTGAACCCGGTGACGACACCTTTCTGGTGGCTTAGCCCCCCAATAGTCGACCCAGCTACCCGCAACGCAAATGGGGATGCCCATGGAACCGGAACCGGGCGAGATCACGCAGCTCCTGGCCAAATGGAAGGGCGGAGAACCGGATGCTTTCGAGCAGCTGGTGCCGCTGGTCTACCCGCACCTGCGGGAAATCGCAGCCGCCTACGTGCGCCGGGAAAGGGACCCCGGGCTGATGCAGGCGACCTCCCTGGTCCACGAGCTGTACCTGAAGCTTCACGGCCAGAAAAAGGCCGTGTGGGATGACCGGATCCACTTCTACACCTTCTGCGCGAAGGTCATGCGGATGATCATCATCGACCACGCCCGCAGCCAGCAGGCCCACCGGCGCGGGGGTTCGGCCCAGCATGTGCCGCTCAGCGAGGACCTCCCCTGGGTGGGCCTCGGAAGCCCGGAGTTGATCGAGCTCGACTCGGCCCTGGAAGCCCTGGGGCAGATCGACCCGGTCAAGGTCCAGCTCATCGAGCTGCGCTACTTCCTGGGCCACACCGCCGAGGAGACGGCGGAGCTGATGAACCTCTCCAAGGCGACCGTGGACCGGCACCTGAACTACTCCAAGGCCTGGCTCTACCGGAAGCTGAACCCCGAAGCCCCCAGGGACCCGCCGAATCCTTGAGTCGATTCCTCCCCGCGCTACGCAGTCTAGACGAAGCGCCATCCAGAACCCGGAGTTCCGCCTTGCCTCCCGATCATGGACCAGTAGAGAGTGGGCCGCCCGACTTCCAGCAGCGGGTCGAGCTGGCCTTCGAGCAGGTGCTCGCGGGGCCAGAAGGGGACCAGGCGGCCTGCCTGGAGCGACTCAGCGAAGGCGATGCCGCCCTCAGGTCCGAACTGCTCTCCTTGCTGAGGGCCTTCCAGACCCAGCGGGCCTTGGACGCGCCCCGGCCGGCCGCGGAACGCGCTGGAGGGGCACCCACGGCCGGGGGCCGGTGGATCGGCCCCTACCAGCTGGATCGCCTGGTCGCCCGGGGCGGCATGGGCGCCGTGTACCTGGCGCACCGGAGCGACGGCCACTTCCAGCAGCAGGTGGCCATCAAGCTCATCGACCTGCCCCTGGCCACGGACCTCTTCCGCGAGCGGTTCCGCCAGGAGCGGCAGATCCAGGCGGGCCTGGTCCATCCCTTCATCGCGCGCCTGCTGGATGGCGGCGTGAGCGAGGACGGGGAGCTCTACCTGGCCATGGAATACGTCGATGGCGTCAGCATCGAGCGCCACTGCCGGGAGCACCGGCTCCCGCTCCGGGAGCGCCTGGGGCTCTACATCAAGGTCTGTGCCGCCGTCCACTTCGCCCACCAGAACCTGGTGGTGCACCGGGACCTGAAGCCGGACAACATCCTGGTCCAGGCAGACGGCACGCCGAAGCTGCTGGACTTCGGCACCGCGAAGCTGCTGGCCCCCCTGCCCGCCACGGGGCCCGCCACCGACTTCACCCGCCTGGGCTTCCAGTCCTTCACGCCGAACTACGCGAGCCCCGAGCAGATCCTGGGCGAGCCCATCACCACCGCCTCGGATATCTATTCGCTTGGCGTGCTGCTCTTCCTCCTCCTGGCCGAAGTGCTGCCCTACGAGGTGAAGGAGGCCAGCACCGCCGAGCTGCTACGGGTGGTGTGCACAGAGCCGCCGCCCAGGCCCAGCGCCGTCTCGCGGGGCCCTGAGCGGCCCGACGCGGACCTGGATGCCATCGTGCTCAAGGCCCTGCGCAAGGATCCCCGGGAGCGGTACCGCTCCGTGGACGAGTTCGCCGCGGACCTCCAGGCCTACCTGGAGGGCCGCCCGGTCCAGGCCCGGCGCGGAACCCTGCGCTACCGGGCCTCGAAGTTCATCCGGCGCAACAAGCTCGCCCTGGGCGCCATCTTCCTGGTGTTCGCAAGCCTCATCAGCGGCCTGGTCGGCGTGCTTTGGCAATACCGGAAAGCAACCATCTCCCAGCGGAGGGCCGAGGCGCGCTCGGCGGACATGCGGCAATTGAGCCAGAGCCTGCTCTCGGAGATCGACGAGGCCGTCAAGCAGCTGCCGGGTTCGACGCCAGTGCGGCGGCTCCTGGTGGAGCGCGTCCTGCAGCACCTGGACCATATGGCCAAGGACACGGCCGGTGACCGGTTGACCCAGCTGGACCTGGTGGATGCCTACACCCGCCTGGGCAACCTGCAGGGCAACCCCTACGACCAGAACATCGGCGACGGGCCGGGGGCCCTGGTGAGCCTAGGCAAGGCCGTCAGCCTCGGCAGGGCGCTCCAGGCCGCCGAGCCACAGAGCCCGGAGGTGCTCGAGCCCCTGGCCCTGGCGGTACGCTCCCAAAGCCAGGTTGTCTGGTTCGCGGACGGACCCCAGGCGTCCATCGCGTCGATGCGGGAGGCGGCCTCACTTTTCGATGCGCTCTTGGCCCATTCCAAGCCATCCGCCGATCGACTTGCGGATGCCTCCTCCACCTACGCCAGCCTGGGCGACCAGCTCGGCCAGAACGGCGCGCCCAGCCTTGGCCAAACGGAAGCGGCCCTCCAGGCGTACCGGAAGGCGCTCGACCTGTCCCTGCGCGCCCTCCAGGTTGATCCCGCCTTCACCCGCTCCCGGCGGGCGGTGGGCATCGACCACCTGAAGATCGGCAGCATCCTGGTCGACACCGAGCCGGAAAAGGCCATCGAGGAATACCGGCTCGCCCTGGCCGCCTGGGCCGCCCTTCCTGCGGACATCCGGGAGGACGCCACGAACCGGCGCATGGTGGCCTCCTGCCAGCGCAAGCTGGGCATGGCCCTGACCGAGGCCCGGGCCTACGGGCCTGCCCTCGCGGCCTTCCAGGAGGCCAGAGGCCCCTTCGAGCAGCTCGCCGCGGCCGATGCCAAGGACACGCGCTCCCAGCATGATCTCGAGATCCTCCTTTCCAACGAGGCGCTCACCTACCTGGACCTGCTCGATCCCTCCCTGAATCCGCTGCGCGGAGAGGACCAGGCTCACACGAAAAAGGCGATCGCTCTCCTGGATCGCACCCTCGCCATCCTCCAGCGGCTCGTCGCCCTCAACCCAGACAACCTCGGCATGACACTCCCACTGGCCTACAACAGGGTGCTGGCCGGAACGCTCAAGCAGCGCCTGAAGGGGGCCAATGGGGGGCCTGATCAGGTGGCCGCAGGCCTGGAGGTGCTGCGTGCCAAAGCCCTGGCAGACGATGCCACGGTGCAGACCCTGGACTGCGCGTCCTCGGCCCTCTTGACTGCCCTGCCCGCCCGCCTCAGGGACCCTGAGCTGGCCCTCCAGTTTGCAGAGCGCATGGTCAGCCAGACGCACCGCCAGCAGCCCTTCTACCTGCTGTGCCTGGCCCAGGCCTGCCACGGGGCCGGCCAGCTGGAGAAGGCCCGCGCCACCGCCACGGAAGGGCTGGCGCTCCTGCCGCCCCTTCGGCCCGGAGCCACCCGGACCCGCCTCCGGCGACTGCTGGAAGTCGAAGCCTCGGGCCAGGCTCCGCATGCGGAGCCATGAATTCCTCAGCAGCGCAGGCAGACCCTGAGGCCTGCCTGCGCTGCCGGTGGAGGCCGTGGACGGCCCCGGCTGCTACTTGTTCACGATGACGATCTTGTTGGGGCCAGGCCCGGTGGTCACTGAGGCCGGGGTGAGGGCGGTGAGTGCGCCTCCGGCCCCGATGCTGTACTGGGTGACCGTGCTGCCGGGATACCCCGAGGTGCTGTAGGCATAGGCGCCCGTAGCGTCCACCTGGATGCAGGCGGCGCCGGTGGAGCCCGCGGTCACGGCCGCCACATAGGCCGGCGACATGGCGGTGAGGGTTCCGTCCGTGCCCACGGTGAACTGGTAGACGGCCTTGGCCATCGTGAGGGGGTTCGCCACATAGGCGTACTTGCCGGTGGGATCAACCGTGACGTAGGCGGCGTACTGGCCCGCCCCGACCGAAGCCGATCCGATCTGTGTCAGGGCGCCGGTGGTGGCGTCGACGGAGTACTCGAGGATGGCGCCGGTGAAGTAGTCGGTGACATAGACCCACTTCCCGGTGGGGTGAACGGTGATGCTATAGGCATTGGTCCCCGCCGGGACCGACGCCGGCAGCATGCCCGATAGGGACCCGGTGGCCTGGTTGATGGTGTACTGCAGCACCTTGTTGCCATCCCCGTCCGCCAGATAGGCGTACTTGCCCGAGGGGTGGACCACCACCTGGTCGGGATAGTTGGCGGCTGCCGCCAGCAGGAGCATGGGCGTCAGCGATCCGTCCGTGCCGATGGTGTACTGGGAGATGTTGGCGCTCTGGTTGTTGGCCACATAGGCGAACTTGCCGGTGGGATCCACGGTGATGCTGAGGGGATAGGTGCCCGCCGCAACCTTGGGGGTGGTCATGGGCGTGAGGGACCCGTCCGTGCCGACGGTGTACTGGGAGATGGTGCCCGGGATGCCGTCCAGCGTATTGGCCACATAGACATACTTCCCCGAGGGGTGGGCCACGATGCATTCCGGCGTGGTCCCGCAATCCACGGTGGGCGTGGCCATGGGCGTCAGCGCCCCGTTGGCGCCCACCGTGTACTGCGAAATGCCCTGGTGGCCGTTGGTGGTGTACTGGTTCACCACGTAGGCGTAGCCGAGGCCCGCATTGGCCGTCCACTGGGCGTAGCAGGTCAGGTTGGCCGAACCCATGGTGCAAGTCTGGCCCGCCGTATAGGCGGTCCCAGTTCCGTTCGCCAGTGTGTTCCAGTTCGTGAAGGTGTACCCGGTTTTCACCAGGCTGCCTGTGTTCCCCAGCAGGGTGACGGTCTGCCCCTGCTGGTAGGTGCCCGAGTCCACGGGGACGGTGCCCCCGGTGCTGCCGTTGCCGTTGTAGGTCACGGTATAAGTGGTCGCGGGAGGCGGGGTGGGAGTTGAGCCACCGCCGCCGCCGCCACAGGCCATCAGTAAGATCGTAAAGGCCGCTGCTCCAAGCTGTTGAGCTCTGGACTTGAGGGACCGATCAAGGTCGTTTCCCATAACGCCTCCTGGCTGTGGGGGGTTAGAAATTTCCGCAGGATCGTCGCCGTGGACGATATTTCTGCGGCTCCAAACCAGACAGCGCAACCTGGAAAGAAGATGACTCGCTATTCTTTAGGGGCGGGGATCGGCTCTTGCCGGATCCACGCCAACCGGTTCCGGGGATGACCGACCCTTGGAATCCCTGGCCAGCCACCCCAGTCCTCGTGGGAAGGTCCATGGATACACAGCCCGGCGAGATCACGCAGCTGTTGGCGAGATGGAAGGAAGGAGAACCGGAAGCCTTCGAGCAGCTGGTGCCCCTGGTCTACCCGCACCTCCGGGAGGTGGCTGCGGCCTATCTCCGGCGGGAGCGGGACCCCGGGGTCCTGCAGGCCACCGCCCTGGTCCATGACCTCTACCTGCGCCTGCGGAACCAGAAGAAGGCCGACTGGGGGGACCGCGCCCACTTCTACACCTTCTGCGCCAAGGTGATGCGGATGATCCTGATCGACCATGCCCGCGGCCAGCTGGCGCAGCGGCGCGGCGGAGCCGCTGATCACATCCCGCTCAGTGACGATCTCGCCTGGGTGGGTATCGGGAGCCCGGAACTGATCGAGCTCGACTGCGCCCTGGATGACCTCGCCCGGATCGATCCCACCAAAGTCCAGCTCATCGAGCTGAGATTCTTCCTGGGCCACACGGCGGAGGAGACCGCCGACCTGATGGATTTGTCGAAGGCCACGGTGGATCGCCACCTGGCCTTCGCCAAGGCCTGGCTATTCCGGAGGATGCGCCCGGGCGCGAAAGCTCCCACGAATGCCTGAGTCGCTCCCCCAGTGTTCTTCGCAGTCTTGATGGTGCCGCACTGATTCCACTGGAGGAGGACCGTGTCTCCCGAACACGACGCCTCAGCGAAGCAACCGACCGGTTTCCAGCCGCTGCTGGAGGCCGTCTTCCACGAGGCGCTCGCCGCCCCGGAAGCTCAGCGGCCATCCCTCCTGGCCTTCCGCTGCGACGGGGATGCCACCCTAGCCGACGAGGTGCTCTCCCTGCTGGAGGCCTACCAGGGAGAGAGAGCCCTGGCCGCGCACTGCCTGGAAGTGCCGCCCGCCGGCGAGGCTCCGTCTGGGGGGACCTGTCTGATCGGACCCTACCAGCTGGACCGTCTGCTCGGACACGGCGGTATGGGCGCGGTGTACCTGGCCCACCGGATCGACGGACAGTTCCAGCAGCGGGTGGCGGTCAAGCTGATCGATCAGCCACTGGCCACGGACCTCTTCCGGGAGCGGTTCCGACTGGAGCGCCAGATCCTGGCGGGACTCACCCACCCCTACATCGCCCACCTTCTGGATGGGGGCGTGACCGAGGATGGCGAACTGTACCTCGTGATGGAATACGTGGACGGCATCCCCATCGGGCGCTTCTGCAGGGAGCACCGTCTCCTCATCAGGGAGCGACTGCTGCTCTTCCTGAAAGTCTGCACCGCTGTTCAATTCGCCCACCAGAACCTCGTGGTCCACCGGGACCTGAAGTCGGACAACATCCTGGTGCTGGAAGATGGCACCCCGCGATTGCTGGATTTCGGCACGGCGAAGCTGCTCGCCACCGTGCCTGACGCCAGCACCACCACCGAGTTCACCCGGCTCGGGCTGCAGGCATTCACTCCCAACTATGCGAGCCCCGAGCAGGTCATGGGCGAAGCCATCACGACCGCCTCGGACACCTATTCGCTCGGGGTGCTGCTCTACCTGATGCTGGCGGAGGTGCCTCCCTATCTGTTGAAAACCTGCAGCATGGCGGAGCTGTTGCGGGTCATCTGCACCGAGCCTCCGCCCAGGCCCAGCACCACTTCGATGACCTCCGAACGACTCGATGCCGACCTGGACGCCATCGTCCTGAAGGCCATGCGCAAAGAGCCCCAGGAGCGCTACCGGTCGGTCGAGGCGTTCGCCTCGGATATCCGGGCCTTCCTGGATGGTCGCCCGGTCCTGGCGCGCCGGGGGGACCGACGGTACCGGGCGGGCAAGTTCCTGCGTCGAAACAGGCTGGCAATGGGGGCAGCCGCTCTGGTGCTCCTGAGCCTGGTGGCAGGACTGGCCGGGGCGCTCTGGCAATATCGAGTGGCGACCGTGGAACGCCGGCGGGCCGAGTCGAGTGTCCAGGATATGCGTCAACTCAGCAACAGCCTGCTCTCCGAGATCGATGAGGCCGTCAAGCAGCTGCCCGGTTCCACACCTGTGCGGCAGCTGCTGGTGGGGCGCGTGCTTGAGCACCTGGACCGCCTGGCCAAAGACCGGTCCGGGGACCGCCTGACCCAGCTCGACCTGATTCGCGCCTACACCCGGCTGGGCAACCTGCAGGGCAATCCCTACGATCAGAACATCGGCGACCGGGACGGAGCTCTGGTCAGCCTCGACAAGGCCCTCTTCGTCGCGAAGCGTCTCAACGGGAGAGGCGGCAGTGATCTGGAGGTCATGGGGCCGCTCGCCTTGGCGGAACAGTCCCGCAGCGAGGTCCTCTTCGGCCTGGGGCGGACCCAGGAATCCATGGAGGCCATGCGGGCCGCAGTCGCGGCCTTCGACGCCCGGATCGCAGGTCCGAGGCCCACCGCGATCACCCTCGCCGAGGCCGCGTCGGCCTACGGTGGCCTGGGGGACCAGCTCGGCCAGAGCGGCGTGGCCAGCCTCGGCGATCCGGAAGGGGCCATCCAGGCCTACCGAAAAGGGCTGGAGCTTTCGCTCCGGTCGCTCCAGGTCGATCCCGGGTTCACGCGCTCGAAACGGGCCCTCGCCCTCGACCACTTCAAGATCGGCAACATCCTGGTCGAAACCGACCCCGTGAAGGCCATGGCGGAGTACCACCAGTCCCTGGCCGCCTGGGAGGCCCTCCCCGCCAGGGACAAGGAGGGAGCCGCCACGCAGCGCGGCATCGCCTCTGCCTACCGGAAGCTGGCACTGGCCCTGACGGAGATGCGGAACTACCCATCCGCCATCGCCGCGTTCAAGCGGGCAAGGGACATCTATGAACGCTACGCCGCAGCCGATCCCAAGGACACCCGCGCGCAGTTCGATCTCGCAATCGAACTCTCGAATGAGGCGCAGACTTTTACCGATCTGTTGAATCCGGCGCTGAATCCTTCGGCGGAAGGCCGGGAAGAGCGCACTCGGCGCGCCGCCGATCTGATGGACCGCTCCATCAGGATCATGCAGCGCCTCGTGGCCATCGATCCAGCCAACCAGGGCTGGGCCGGCAACCTCGCCTACGAAAAGGTTCTGGCTGGGACCCTCAGGCCCGGGCGGCACGGCGCGGAGCTCGGGTCCCAGTGGGCCGCCTCAGGGTTGGCGTTCCTGCGGACCAGCGCCCAGAAGGAGAACAGTTCCATACCCACCCTCGACCATGCCGCCTCGGCCCTGCTGTCGGTCCAGCCGGCACGTCTGCGCGATCCGCGGCTGAGCCGGCAGCTCGCTGAGCAACTGGTCACGCTCACCCATCACCGGAAGCCGAGCTTCCTGCTTCTGCTGGCCCAGGCCAGCCAAGCCGCAGGTCGCCTGGAACTCGCCCAGGCCGCAGCCCGGGAGGGACTTTCCCTCCTGGCACCATCCTTACCTGGGGCCGTCAAACCCCGCCTCCGCAAGCTCCTTGAGGATCAGGCGGAAGGGTCACCCCGGTCGTAGCTGGACCCCTGGCCTCTCTCGACACACTCGATCCGGCTTGAGTCTGGCCACCACGCTGAGCCCGGCAGCCAAGCCGACCGGCTCCACTTGATTCAAGTGTCGTCAAGGTCAGAAGGATTCCCACTGACCGTCGTCGCCATCCTTGGGCTTGGCCACGGGGGGCTTGGCGTGGCCAAGTTCGGGCAGCGCCGCGGTCCCCTTGACTGAGCTTCGAGGCCTTCCGTTTCCGGACACGGCCTTGGGGGCGGGGGCCGTCCGCTTGGAGGCGGCGGGATGGGCGGCCACCTGGGTGCCGATCGAGCCCCGGACGTTCTCGACGCGGCGGGCTTCCGTGCCGGTCTTGAAGCGGGAGACCACTTCGGCGAGGGCATGGGCCTGGCTATCGAGGGTTTCGGCGGCGGCGGCGGCTTCTTCGACCAGGGCCGCGTTCTGCTGGGTGACTTCGTCCATCTGCACCACGGCCTTGTTCAGCTCGATCAGGCCCGTGCTCTGCTCCTGGGTGGCATTGGCGATCTC
>CAISFO010000012.1 GCA_903884655.1 uncultured Holophagaceae bacterium
CTGGCGACGAACCAGGCCCAGGCGTTCACCACCGACCAGATCCAGGCCTTTGGAGCCACCAAGATCAACTCGCTCTCCACGGCCGCCGTGGCCTCGCTCAGCACCGATCAGGTGCAGGCGTTCACCACCGATCAGGTCAAGACCCTCGCCACCGCTGACGTCGCCGCCCTGACGACGAATCAGGCCCTAGCCCTGACCACTGACCAGCTCCAGGCCATGGGCACCAGCCGGATCACCGCTCTCTCCACCGCCGCTGTGGCCGCCCTCAGCACCGACCAGATCCAGTCCCTCCTCACCAGCCAGGTTTCTGTCCTGACGGTTGGGGAAGCCAAGGCCCTGAACACCGCACAGGTGCAAGCCCTGACCTCTGATCAGGTCACGGCTCTGGCCACCGCTGACGTCGCCGCGCTGTCAACCAGTCAGGTCGAGGCCTTCACGTCTGACCAGATGGCGGCACTGACCACAGGTGCGGCCAAGGCACTGACCACGGCCCAGATCCAGGTGTTGAACACTGCTCAAGTCCAGGCATTGGCCACGGCCGATATCGCTGCGCTGGCGGCGAACCAGATCACCACCTTGAGCACTTCTCAGGTCCAGGCGCTCTCCACCGACCAGGTGTCCGCCCTGAACACCATGGAAGCCAAGGCCCTGGTGACCAGCCAGCTCCTCGCCCTGACCACAGACCAGATGCAGGCGTTCGTGTCGGCTGATATCGCCGCACTGTCGACTCCGCAACTCCAGGTCCTGAAAACCGATCAGATCCAGGCCCTGGACACCAGCCAGGTTTCGGCTCTGACCGCTGGAAGGGCCCAGACCCTGACGACGGCTCAAGTGCAGGCGCTGACAACGAACCAGTTGCCGGCTCTGGCTACCGCGGACATCGCCAAGTTGACGACGAACCAGATCGAGGCGTTGTCCACCGATCAGCTGCCCAACCTCAGCACCGATCAGATCAGTGCGATGACCACCGCGCAGGTCCACTCCTTGACCTCCGAGCAGGTTCAGTCCCTGACCACGGATCAGATCCCGTACCTGCACATCTGACCCATCGAAGAGATATAGCTTCATATGCTGATGCGCCATGGCGGCAGGATGATAACCTTGCCGCCGTGGACCGCACGACTCCTTGCAGTGGCTTCGGTCCTCCCCTGATCTGGAGGATGCACAGGTGTCGTCTGCAGAGCCCGATTTCGCAACCAATGTGCTTCTCGCCTGGCAGGGACAGCTCGATTTTTTTGCATTGCTGAACTACACCAGCCAACTCGAAGGCAAGGGGCAGCATGCCTTGGCCGCCGTCCTCTACCAGACCTGGCTGAAGCGCAATCAGACACAATATAATCATTTTGTTTACTATAATTTAGGAGTGGCTCTCTCCAATGAGGGCGACCTTGCGGGGGTGGAGGAAGCCTACGGCCAGGCCATCCGGCTGTCCCCCACGTTCCTGCAGCCTCGACTCAACCTGGGGCTGAATCTTGAACGCCAGGGGAAGAAGGATGCGGCCCTGGTCGAGTGGCGCTGGATCGATGAACATGCCTCGCTGGACCACCCGGATCAGGTCGTCATCAAGCTTCAGGCCCTGAACCACCTTGGGCGGGTGCTGGAGAACACTGGCCAGTATGCCGAGGCCCTCGCCTGCCTTACCAAAAGCCTCGAGCTCGATCCGAATCAGTCCGACGCCTTGCATCACTGGGTCTTCCTGCGGGAGAAGCAGTGCGCCTGGCCCGTCTGGGCGGAAGTCGGGCAGGTCTCCCCGGAAAAGATGCGGGACTGTACATCCGCTTTGGCCATGCTCAGCCTCTCCGATGATCCAGAGGCGCAACTCGAGGCGGCTCGCAACTACATCAAGCGGAAGATCCAGTCGAACCTGGCCAATCTGGCGCCCGCTCAGGGCTACCAGCACGACAAGCTGCGCATCGCCTACTGTTCCTCGGATTTCTGCCTGCATCCGGTGGCCATGCTGACGGCGGAGCTGTTCGAACTGCATGACCGGGAAAGTTTCGAAATCTATGGGTTCTGCTGGTCCCGGGAGGATGGTTCGCCCCTCCGGCAACGCGTCGTCAAGGCCATAGACCATTTCTTCCGCATCGGCGAGCTCACCGACGAGGCGGCGGCCAACCTGATTCGTGAACACGAGATTGATGTTCTGATCGACCTTCAGGGACAGACCCTGGGCGCCCGCCCGAACATCCTCTCCTATCGACCTGCGCCGATCCAGATCACCTACCTGGGACTGCCTGCGACCACCGGCCTGCCCTCGATCGACTATGTCATCGCCGACCGCTTTTTGATCCCGGAAGAGCATGCGAAGTACTATTCGGAAACGCCCCTCTACATGCCCGATGTCTACCAGGTCAGTGATCGCAAGCGCCTGAGCAGCCCCCCACCGTCCCGCCAGGGCTGCGGCTTGCCCGCGAAGGGGTTCGTCTTCTGTTCCTTCAACAACAACTACAAATACACGCCGGAAGTTTTCAATGCCTGGATGAACATCCTGCGCAGTGTCCCCCATAGCGTTCTGTGGTTGCTGGCCGACAACACTTGGGCCGAAGCGAACCTCAGGAAGGAGGCGGAAAACCGAGGAATTGCGGGGGACCGGCTCATTTTCGGCGGACGGGTCGCTCCTGAAAACTACCTGGCCCGGTATGCGGTCGCCGACCTGTTCCTGGACTCCTTCCCCTTCAATGCCGGGACGACAGCCAATGACGCCCTCTGGATGGGCCTCCCAGTGCTTACCCTTACCGGACGCAGTTTCGCCTCCCGGATGGCGGGCGCCTTGCTCACGGCGGCCGGCCTGGAGGAGCTGATCACCTACAACCTCGATGACTACCAGAAGAAGGCCATCGCTCTGGCGAAATCGCCTGCCCATTGTTCAAGGATCCGCGAACACCTGAAACAGGTGCGTGAAGGAGGCGTGCTGTTCGACACGCCCCGGTTCGTGCGCCATCTCGAAGCACGCCTCAAGAACCTGGTTGCGGAACTGCCCCAGGGATCAAGGGTGGGTTGACCTCCACTCCCGAGATCACTGCGCTGCCACCACCGCCTGCCCCAGCGAGATGCTCCCATCGTTGGGGGGGAACTTGCGGTGGCGGTGGACCTGGAAGCCCGCCTCACCCAGCCGTGCCTGCACCAGGGCGGTGAGTCTGGCGTTCTGGAAGCAGCCCCCGGAGAGCACCACGTCGGGCAGGCCGCTGAGCTTCGCCCAGGACAGGGCCAACTCTGCCAGTGAGGCATGGAAGCGGGCGGCGATGCAGGTGGCATCCTTTCCCGTGTCGAGATCCGCAAGCACACCCTCGAGCAGAGAGGACGGATCGGCGACACCCTCGTCCACCGCCCAGGCATAGGGCGGTTCCACACGGTCCCCGGCGGCGAATTCCAGGGCCATGGCGGCCTGGCCTTCAAAGCCGCGCCGGGCCTGGAGGCCCGAGAGCGCCGCCACCGCGTCGAAGAGGCGGCCGATGCTGGAGGTCATGGGGCTGTGCAGTTCCTTGGTCAGCATGGTCTGGAGGAGGCTCCAGTCCGGTCCCTCGAAGGCCGGGGCCAGGGAACTGGGCGGCTCGCCCTTCCCCCGCAGGGACCAGAGCAGGCCGCAGGCGCTCCTGCGGGGTTCCCGCACCGCAGCCTCGCCCCCGGGCAGAGGGAAGGGCCGCAGGTGGCCCAGGCGCTGGAAGCTGGCCCCCTTGATGACCAGGGCTTCGCCGCCCCACAGGGTGCCGTCGTTGCCCAGGCCCGTGCCATCCCAGACCAGGGCCGTCACCGAACGTTCCAGGCCATGCTCGGCCGCGCAGGCAGCGCCGTGGGCGTGATGGTGCTGGACGCGAATGAGTGGCAGGTTCCACTCGCCTGACAGGCGCTCGGCGAGCCGCGTGCTGGCATAGTCCGGATGCAGGTCGCAGGCCAGGCGCTCGGGCCGCACCTGGAAGAAATCCAGCAGATCCGTTACCGTCCGCGCGAGCAGGTCGGTCCCCTCCAGGCTGGTGAGGTCGCCCAGGTGCTGGCTCATGATGAGCTGCCCCCGGTGGAGCATGGACACGGTGGCCTTCTGGTGGGCGCCGAAGGCGAGGATGCTGGGCCCATCCTCCGCACTGGCCAGGGGCACCGCCAGGGGCGCGAAGCCCCGCGCCCGGCGCAGCAGGGTGGGTCCATCCCCGTCCACCCGCAGCACCGAATCGTCCACGGGCCTCAGGATGGGGCGATCATGGGTGAGGAAGGCATCCGCCAGCGCCCCCAGGCGGTGGAAAGCCTCCCCATCCTCGAAGGCCATGGGCTCATCACTGAGATTGCCAGACGTGCAGACCAGGGGCCTGTCCACCACGCCCAGCAGCAGCCGGTGCAGTGGCGTGCAGGGCAGGAAGGCTCCCAGACGCGGGTTCCCGGGCGCGACGGCTGCCGCAACCTGGGTACCGGGACGACGCCGCAGCAGCAGGATCGGGGCTTCGGGCGACACGAGCAGCGCCCGCTCCACCTCGCTCACCTCGCAGGCTGCGTCGAGCGAGGCCATATCCGGAAACATCACCGCAAAGGGCTTCTCTTCTCGCTGCTTGCGCTCGCGCAAGCAGCGCAATGCCGCATCACTCGTGGCATCCACCAGCAACTGGTAGCCGCCCAGCCCCTTGAGAGCCAATACCTGCCCCTGTTTAAGCACTTCCACCGCGTCGCGCAGAGCCTCCTCGCCCTCGGCGGGACCACTCCCATCCGGGCGTCGCAGGCTGAGACGGGGCCCACACACCGGGCACGCGATGGGCTGGGCATGGAAGCGGCGGTCCAGGGGATCCCCGTATTCGCGCGCGCAGGCCGGACACAGTGGGAAGGACTTCATGGCCGTGTGGGGGCGGTCATAGGGCAGCCGGGCGATGATCGAGTAGCGGGGCCCGCAGTAGGTGCAGTTGGTGAAGGGATAGCGGTAGCGCCGTTCCCCAGGCGTGTCCATCTCCTCAGCGCAGGCGGCGCAGATTGCCAGGTCGGGCGGTACCACGGGCCGGATGTCGCCTCCCTCGTGGCTGGGGAGGATCTGGAAAGCCGGGGCTCCGGTCTGCTCGGGAATCTCGGCGCTGGCCAGCTTGGCCACCCGCGCCGGGGGCGGTATCTCCTCCCGCAGCGCATGCACAAAGGACTCCAAGTTGGCGGCTTCGCCCTGGGCTTCGATGGTCACGCCCCGGGCGTGGTTCCATACGCTGCCTGTCAGCCCCTGGGCCAGCGCCAGCCGGTACACCGTGGGCCGGAACCCCACCCCTTGCACCACCCCCTGGACCTCGATGCGGAGGCGGGGCATCAGGCGTTCACGGCCGCCCGGGCGGCCCATGCCTTCTTCCGTCCTGCCTCGATCCAGGTTAGCCAGCCCTCCATGCCCTCGCCGGTTTGGGCGGACACCTGCAGGATCTGGATGCCTGGGTTCACGCGCCGGGCAAAGCCCAGGCAGCGGTCCACATCGAAGCGCAGGTAGGGCAGCAGGTCCACCTTGTTCAGCAGCATCAGGTCCGCCGCGGCGAACATGTCGGGGTATTTGAGGGGCTTGTCCTCTCCTTCCGTGACCGACAGGATCACCACCTTGTGGGCCTCACCCAGGTCGAAGGCGGCCGGGCAGACCAGGTTGCCCACGTTCTCGATCATCAGCACCGAGCCTTCCGCCGGGGCCAGGGACTCCAGGGCATGGCCCACCATGTGGGCGTCCAGGTGACAGCCCTTGCCTGTGTTGATCTGCACCGCCGGGGCCCCGGCCGCACGGATGCGGTCGGCGTCCTGACTGGTCTGCTGGTCGCCTTCGATCACAGCCACGGGTACCCGGCCCTTCAACCGCAGGATGGTCTGCTCCAGCAGCGTGGTCTTGCCGGATCCCGGGCTGCTCACCAGGTTGAGGGCAAGGATGCCCAACTCGGCGAAGGCCCGGCGGTTCCCGGCCGCCAGGGCGTCGTTCTTGGCCAGCAGGTTCTGCTCCAGGCTGACGCGCCGGCGGCCGGGCCGCAGAGGGACACCGTGCTCATGGGAATGAGGCTGTCCGTCGAGTTTCGGTTCGCCGCCGCCGCAGCCACAGGTGGTGCACATGGGACCTCCCCTCGGGGTCACTGGAGAATCTAATCCACATCCAGGTCTTTGACACGCATTTCCGTGCCGCTGGTGAGGGCCACGAAGCCTTCCCCGCACCGGGGACAGAGGTCGAAACGAGCCTCGACCACCACGTCTTCACCACAGGCCTGACAGAGACCCCGACCCGGCAGCTCCAGGATCTCGAGCAGGGCGCCCTCGAGCACGGTCCCGTCGGTGGCTGGACCAAAGGCGAAGCGCAGGGCCTCCACCTCGACTCCGGCCAGTCGCCCCACTTCCAGGCGCACCTGGTGGACCCTGGTGAAGCCCTGCCGCAGGGCCTCCTCCTGGATGCCCTGCACCATGCCTTCCATGAGGGCCAGCTCGTGCATGGGGGCTAGCTTAGCGCTGATGCCCGGACCTCACGCCAGCTCAAACGTCGGACGCCAGCCGGTAGAGGTCCGAGGCTGAGATGCCCAGGTGCTTTGCCAGGGGCTTCACGGCTTCGCGGAGGGTCATGCCGCCTTCGCGGGTGGCGGCGAGGTAGGCCTTGGCCCAGTCCGGCAGGTTTGCGCCATCGAAGGCGGCCTCTGCCTCCGTGACCACGCGCTTGGCGGAGGCCCCTGCCAGCACCAGCACCATCTCCCCCCGGTCCTCCCGGCCCAGTTGCTCCCTCACCTGGCCGGGCGTGCCGCGATACCAGGTCTCGTGGAGCTTGGTGAGTTCCCGGCCCAGGGCGATCTCGCGGCCTGGCAACAATTCTTGCAGATCTGCCAGGGTCTCGCGGATGCGGTGGGGTGTCTCGAAGACCACCACCGTCTCCTCCTCGGTGCCCAGCTTCTTCAGCATGGTGCGCCTGGGTTCGCTGCGGTTCGGGAGGTAGCCCCAGAAGCTGAAGGCGTGGCAGGGCAGGCCCGAGGCCACCACCGCCAGCAGCACCGCCGAGGCCCCGGGCAGCACGGTCACCTTCGCCCCGGCCGCCCGGGCCACCCGGGCGATCTCGAAACCGGGGTCATTGATGCCGGGCATGCCCGCGTCGCTGCAGTAGGCCACGGTGCGCCCCGAGCCCAGTTCCAGCCCCATCCGCTCGTAGGCTGCGGCACTGGCGTGGTCATCAAAGCGCAGCAGGGGCTTGTCGAGGCCGAGGTGCTTCAGCAGCCCGCCCGTGCGACGCGTGTCCTCGCAGGCCACCAGGTCTGCCTGGGCCAGGGATTCCTTCGCACGGTCGGTGAGGTCACCGAGGTTGCCAATGGGGGTGGGGACGAGGATGAGATGGCCAGTCATGATCCTTCCAGTCTGGCAGCCCTCGATCAGACGCGACATCAAGTCGTGTCCTTCCACTCAGCCTGCGCTGACGCTTGGCTTCGCGGAGTGGGGCCCCCGGTTGCCAATGGGGGTGGGGACGAGGATGAGATGGCCAGTCATGATCCTTCCAGTCTGGCAGCCCTCGATCAGACGAGACAGAGGCTCCGACTCCGCGAGCCCGCAGGGCGAGTGGGAGCACCCTGTGGCGCAGGGTGCGTCAGGCGGAGAGTCGCGTCCTCCCATGCCCGCGGCCCCTGGCTCACTTCACGGCTGCTGAAGCAGGGGGGGCTCCCAACGCTGGGGCACGGAGGGGCGAGGCGGAGTTCTTTTTCGCTGCGGCGGTTCCTCCTGGGCGCCTTCCGGCAGGCGCCACACCAAGGCGGGCTGTGCCATGGCGCGACTTTCCGCCAGCGCTTCGTCCAGCCGGGGCTGACAGGAATCCAGGCCCAGGCCCTCGGGTCCGGGCAGCCAGAGGGTGGCGCCCATGGGCGCACTGCCCAGCTGAGTGCGGATGCGCAGGAGCAGGATGTGGGCCATGCTGTGGGGCGTGTGGGGCAGAATGATCAGGAAGCGACCTGGCGCCACGCGCAGCACCAGATCACCCGCTCGGACGCCTTCGACGGCCTTGCGGAGACGGGCCACGTCCTTGCGGTTCTTGATCAGCATCAGGCACTGGGCCACCACCAGGTTCCCGGGGCGGTGCCCCGCGGCGAGCATGGTCTTCTGCCAGATCTCCAGGTAGCGGAGGTTCGGCAGGTCGGTTTCGGGATCCTTGGTGGAATTGTCCTCCATCACGGCCTTGGTGATGGCCAGGGCATCCTCCAGGCGATGCAACGACTGCTTCAGGTCCTCCAGCTCAAGGACCCGGCCCATGGCTCCCGCCACGGCCTCCAGCAGGGCGCACTCCGCTTTCGGGAACGTCCGGGCCCCTTCGAAGTACACGAACAGCAGCGCCCGCACGGCCTCCCCCTGCCGGAGGGTGCAGCCCAGCAAGGCCTGGTAGGGAAAACCCTGCAGCTCGGCCAGGTTGCGGGCATGGGATCCGGTCCGGATGTCGTGAACCACGAGCATCCGCTCCGGGTGCTCCAGCAGCCACTCGCAGAAGGAGGGAGTCGGGACCGGTGGCTCCTCATCAGGGAGCTCAGGATGCCACCAGCGGGTTTCCACGGTCGCCCCGGAGGTCATTACCAGAGTGGCCTGGGAGGCACCCAGGTGCTTCACCAGGATTTCCAGCGCCTTGGCAAGGAAGAAGGGGTCGCTGGCCTCCCCCGCTCGAAGGAGTTCGTGGAGGGCCTGAGCCAGGCGGTCCAAAGCGGCCACACTGGAGCTGCTGCGCCTCGCGAAGCGGTTCAAGCATCGTCGATCCGGCAAACCTTCCTCCAGCGCCCAGTCCCATCCTTTCGGCGGTTCCAGGCCCAGATATGAACTCCGGAGCCAGGAGACCTAAGTCACCCGCTCCAGCTGCTTTTCGCTGCGGATCAGCCTGCTGTAGAGCATCCCCGTATGGTACCAATGCAGCAGGAAGGCCTCCCCGGCCACCCGCCGCCACCAGGCCAGGGATCCTCGGCCAGGAGGGGCCGCCTTCGCTGGGCTGCAGCGGACATCCAGGTCCAGCCCCAGGGCCGTGGCCCGGGCCCGGGCCAGGTGGAGTGGATCCGATACCATCAGCAGGGTTCGCCAGCCCGCGACGCGCATCTCGGCCCGAACATTGAACAAATTCTCCAGGGTGTGCTGGCTGCGGTCTTCGACGAGGATGGCCGCCGGGGGCACCCCCCTGGCCACCAGCCAATCCCGACCGGCCTCCGCCTCGCTGCGCCGGGCGTCGCCGGTGGTTCCCCCGGCCACAAAGATGCGCGGGGCCAGGCCGCCGCGCCACAGGGTTTCCGCCTGGCCCAGGCGAGCCACGAAGACCGGAGTCAACTGGTCCGCCTCCAGCCGCCGCCCCAGAACGATGATCGCGTCCGCGGAGGAAGGTTCATCCCCGGCCGCACCCCGCAGGACCTGCCGGATGCGGAACACCCAGGGGAGCCCGGCCAGACCCAGAACCGTGAGCAGGGCCAATCCCAGCGACGCCGCCCCGCCGGGGCCAAGCTTCTGCAGGAAGCTGGCGCGGGGCGGGGCGTGGTAGGGAGTGTTCATTCCTCCAGACTAGGGCTTGAGGTGCTTGCCGAGAAACTGTTCCATGGCTCCATAGAAAGCAAACCGGTTCTCCTCGTTGTGGAATCCGTGACCCTCGTTGTCTTTCACCAGGTATTCCACCTCGACACCGCGTTTCTTGAGTGCCTCGACCATCTGGTCGCTTTCGGCCTTGTTGACGCGGGGATCCTTGGCTCCCTGGGCGATCAGCAGAGGCGTCTTGATGCGGTCCGCAAGGAAGGCCGGACTGGTGGCCTCCATCCGGCCCTTGTCCTTCTCGGGATCACCGACCATTTCATGCATCATGTCCAGGTAGGGCTTCCAATAGGGCGGGATGGTCTTCATGAAAGTGAAGAGGTTCGACACGCCGACGTAATCGACGGCCGCCGCATAGAGATCCGGTGTCAGGGTGACCCCGGCCAGGGTGGCGTAGCCGCCGTAGCTGCCACCATAGATGGCGACCCGCTTGGGATCGGCGATGCCCTGCTTCACGAGCCACTGCACGCCATCGGTGATGTCATCCTGCATGGTGCCGCCCCACTGCTTGAAGCTGGCTTCCCAGAACTTTCGACCATACCCTGTGGACCCTCGAAAATTCATCTGGAATACGGCGTACCCGCGGCTGGCCAGGAATTGAACTTCAGGATTGAAGCCCCAGGAATCCCGGTACCAGGGGCCGCCGTGGGGATTCACCACGACTGGAAGCCCCTTGGCGGCCTTGCCCTTGGGCAGGGTCAGATAGCCATGGATGGTGAGTCCATCCCGGGATGCGTAGGTGACGGGCTTCATCTCCGTCAGGTCACTCTCCTTGAGCCAGGGGGCGACCTCCGACAGCAGGGTCAGCTTGCCGGAGAGGGAGTCGAACAGGTAGCGCTTCCCCCTGGTGCGATCGCTCGTGGTGACGACGATGAACTTGTCCTCGGCCTTGTTGGACGAGGTGAAAAAGACCTCATAGCCGGGGAGTTGGGCCTGGACCTTCTCGTACCTGGCCCGGGTCTGCGGGTCGAGGAAGTGGCGCTGGGCCTTCCAGGTGGTGTAGGACACTTCTTCAAGGACCTTCCTCTTTCGCGAGAAGCTCATCCCATCCACATCCACCTCGGGGTGCTCGAAGATGAGCTTCCCCTCCTTGGCGGTGCCCAGGTCGAATTCGAAGATGGCGGCCTTGTCGCGGCCCCGGTTCGAGCTCACATAGACCTGGATCCGTGAGGTTTTGAGGAGCCTGAGCAATTGGGTGCTGATTTGCTCGATGGCAGGAGCTTCTGGACCGATCTGAGGGTGCTTCTTGGGACCCGGATCCACCCCGGCAGACCCAAATGATCCAGACGGCCATC
>CAISFO010000013.1 GCA_903884655.1 uncultured Holophagaceae bacterium
CCCGCCCAGGCGCTGGTGGTATCGAGGCGGGAGCCATAGTCGTCCCGGCAGGCGTAATCCAGGAACCACCGTAGCCGTGGTGATGAAAGTCCGCGAAGGTCCAGCCAGGCGCCGAAGGAGAGGCCGTCCAGTGCCCGTGCCTCGGGCGAGTCGGAACAACGGGATCTCGGGATGCTGAAGGCCGGGCGGCCGCGGCCATCCTTGAAAGTGGCCCAGCGGTCCACTTCCTCGAAGAAGGCGTGGTACTGACGCTCATCCTCCCCGTTGGCACCGGCTCGCAGATAGAGCCCCTCCCACCACTGGCCGTAGGCGAAGAGGCGTTCCTCTGGTGCGCGCACCGTGGCCTCCTCCGCGAAGAGGGGATTGCCCCTTGCATCAAAGCCCCCCAGCACGCCGCAATCCTTCAGCAGCCGCAGTACTGCCTGGTTGCCGCGGTCGGGCACCGGCAGGTAGTGGGCGGCCCAGGGGAAGGCGCTCACGTGGTTCCGGCCGGAGCGCGAAGTGCCACCGGGTTCCCGTTCCAGCTCCAGCACGCGGAAGTCCTCCAGGCCTGCGCCCGCCAGCCGCCAGGCGGCGCTGAGGCCCGCCACACCGCCGCCCACGATGAGGACCGAGACCGGTTCGAAGCGCTCCGGGTCGGGGAAGCTCCCCCCACGCAACCAGTGACCCAGGGCCAGGTCCGGACCCACCAGTTCGCCGGTGAAGGGGAATTCGGGCCTGCGCCGACATGCCAGGGGCAGCGCCGAAGCCGCCGTGGCCGCGAGGAAGTCCCGGCGCCTCATGGTCGGCTCACGACCACCGCCGCCACTCCCGGGCGTAGAGATGGACGAGCACCTGGTTGTCCAGGCGGTTCACCGGCACGGGCACGCGGTCCATATCCCTGGGAAAGGCGAACATGGCCGCGGTGGCCGCGTCGGAGAGGTGGCGCAGGCCCGGCAGCACCCGGGTCGGCACTTCGAATTCCCGCTTCGAGGCCAGGGCGAAGCCCCAGACGCCGAAGGAGGGTACGGCCAGGTGGTAGGGGCGCACCTTCAGCCCCGCGGCCTCCATGGTGGCGGCGATGCACCAGAAGGATTCCCGGGCCATGAGGGGCGAGGTGCTCTGGACGGTGACCATGGCCTCGTCTGTGAGGCGGCGCTGGAGGAGCCGGTAGAAGCGCGAGGTGTAGAGCTTGCCCAGGGCATAGGTATTGGGATCCGGGAAATCCACGAAGGCCAGATCGAAGGGTGGCCCGGTGGCCTCCTGCAGCCACACCATGGCGTCGGCGTTGACCACCTGCACCCGGGGATCATCCAGGGAGGCGCCGTTGAGCTGGCGCACCATGGGCTGCTTCCGCGCCATGTCGGTCATGGCCGGATCCAGGTCCACTAGCACCACTTCCTGCACCGAGGGATGCTTCAGCACCTCGCGCACGGCGAGGCCGTCCCCGCCGCCGCAGATCAGGACGCGCCTGGCGTCTGGCCGCAGCCCGAAGGCCGGGTGCACCAGGGCTTCGTGGTAGCGGTATTCATCGGCGCTGGAGAACTGCAGGTTGCCATTGAGGAAGAGCTGGAAGCTGCCCCGGCCCCGGGTGAGCACGATGCGCTGGTAGGGGCTATCCCTGGCGTAGACGATCTCGTCTGCAAAGATCTCCTCTTCAACGGCCAGGGTGAACTTTCCGGCGAAAGCCAGACCGACTGCCAAAAGAACCAGGACAACCACGCAGCGCAGGCGGAGCATCCGAGTGGGCCCCAGCTGGGATTTCAGCAAGTGCGTGGACCAGAGGCCCACGGCGGCATTGAGCAGGCCGAAGAGCAGGCTGGTGCGTACCAAACCCAGCTTGGGCATGAGCAGCAGCGGGAAGAGCAGGGAGGCGAAGAGGGCGCCGATGTAGTCCAGGGTGAGCACGCCCGCCACCAGGTCCTTGAAGCGCACCTGGTCCTTCAGGATCCGCATGAGGATGGGGATCTCCAGGCCGACCAGCGTGCCCACGGCCAGCACCACGCCGTAGAGCACCACGCGGAAGGCGTGGGTGTGGGCGAAGGCCTGGAAGAGGATGGGCGCCGAGAACCCGCCCACCACGGCCACCGCCAGCTCCAGGTCCACGAAGCGCTGCGCCAGGCCCCGGTGCAGGAACTTCGACAGCCAGGAGCCCAGCCCCATGGCACTCAGGTACACGCCGATCACCGTGGAGAACTGCGTGACTGAATCCCCCAGCAGGTAGCTGGACAGGGTCCCTGCCACCAACTCGTAGATCAGCCCGCAGGAGGCGATGAGCAGTACGCTGATGAAGAGCAGCGGCGCCTTCAGCGTGGGCTGGGTGGAGAAGGTGTCCTCTCCGCCCTGTGGCAGATCACCCATGAATCGCCGCAGCGATGATGATGCTGATGCCGAGGATGAGGCAGCCCAGGACGATGCCCAGGGCGGTGTTCTGGTCGTCCTCGAACTCCTTGCGGAGGGAGAAGGGAAGCACCTTCATGAGCACGAGCCACACCAGGCCGAGGATGACCAGGCCCAGGGTGGAGAAGACGGCGGCGACGACGAGTTGGTGCAGCAGTTGATCCGTGAACATCACTTGCCTCCGTGAAATCCGTTGTTGTGCAGGAAGGTGCGGTAGGCGCCGGGTGTCTGGCGCACGCTGGGGGGCAGGTCGGCCCGTCGGCGCTGGCCGAAGAACTCGCGGCCGAAGAATCCATTGGCGACGGCCAGGCCGAAGCCCGCGGTGAGGAAGAGCGAGTAGATGATCCGCATGGTTCAGTCACCTCCGCCGGACGAGGACTTGGGGGCGTACATGCTCTCCTGCCAGCGGCGCCCCTCGAAGGCGGCCATGGGGAAGATCATGACCAGGGGCACCAGCAGGATGGCCAGCAGGGCGAGGCCGGGGTAGAGCCAGCGCATGACGCCTTGGCGCAGCTGCACGTCGATGGCTGCGACAGGGGGGAACTTGCCCTGCCAGGAAGGGGCCAGGCGCAGCACGTAGCTGCCCGGCGGCACGGCGCTGAGGAACACGGTCTCGGTCTGGCCCCCCTCGGCCCAGGATTCCCCGCCGTCCACGCCATGGTAGTAGCTGCTCTCGAGCAGGAAGAGCTCGGCCACGCCCGTGGTCTCGCTCACCAGGGCGCCCTCCAGCTCGATCCAGCTGTTGTTGACGGGAGCGCTCAGCGTCACGGCGAGGTTCTTGTGGCCGTCGCGAATCACGATGGGAGCTGAAAAGAAGACAGCTTCTGGGGCATCAACGGATTGAGGCGCAGGGAATGGCCTTGGCGGGGTGTACGCTCCGGGCTTCCTGGGCGCGAGTCGGGTCGCAGGATTCTGCTTCAAGGATGCTTCGGCCGCGGCCTCGCGAAGCCCGGGCGTGAGCTCGAAGAGATCGATCCGTCGCCGGAACAGTTCCTCATTGCGGTGGGTGGTGGATTCAAACATCACCATGAGCAGCAGCGCGGCCAGGGCCCCCACGATCCAGAGGGCTGATTTCGCCAGGGCGGTCTTGTGTGGATTGGGCTGGAAGGAGCCGATGCCCCGGGGCGGCGGTGGCGAACCCTCGAGCTTGAACGCGGTCCAGACTTCGCCCGGTTCCAGGTAGGTGGAGAGGCTCCAGTTCACTTCCTCGCCACCGCCCTTGTGGGTCTGCCGTTCGAGCGTCAGGCTGCGGGGCGGGGCCACGAATTCGGACACCAGCACCTGCTCGCCCTGTTCCACCAGCCAGTAGAACTCGCCCCACACGCCCTCGACCGTGGCCCGCACATCCTGGAAGCGTCGCCAGTTGTGGCCCAGGGCCGACAGGTTTTTCTGGCTCCCGCTGGCCACCGGCACTTCACCCGGGGACACGGCTGTCGCCAGGCTCCAGTGGCCCTCGCTTTCCACCAGCCACTGGAAGCCATGCTGACCATTGAGGAGCAGGTACTCCGTCCAGGGGTAGGCGATGCCTTCGAGGGTGCAGGTGCGGCGGAGCTGGCCGATGCAGGTGACTTTCTCACCCTTCAAGGTACCTTCGGCGCCGAGTGCGATCACCACCTCCTGGTGGGGCTGCTTGAGAGTCTTCAGGAAGGCGAGCTTGCCGTTCTCCGCCGACAGCAGGCTGCCGCAGCTGGGACAGCCCACCCGCAGGCTCTGGTCCGGCGCGTGAAGGGCCAAGGCGCCCCCGCACTTGGGGCAGTTCAGGCCCTGGGTTCCCACCTTGGCGGGCTTTCGCACGCCGCCCTGGATGTGCAGATCCGCCAGGGGGATCTCCCGGCCCAGGAAAAAGAGCGGCGGCGCCTCGCTGTAGTCCAGGGTGGCGAAGGCCCCGTTCTTGCCGGAGAGGTCCGCGAAGCGGTAGGTGGCGCCGGGTTCGACGGCCCAGGGGATCTCGCCCTCGGCGCTATGGAAGGTGGCCTCGCTGACCTCGCCCACGGTCCAGAGACCATCGGGGCCCAGGTCGGCCAAACCACCGGCCTGAAGGCTGTCAGCGGCAGGGAGCGTCCCATGGGGCGCCTGGGTGAAGGTCAGGTAGAAGCGGCCCTGGGCCTCGGCCAGCCAGCCCCAGCGACCGTCGTCGAGGGCGATGTACCATTCGTCCCACACGCCGCCAAGGGGATGCTTGAGCTGGGTCCGACCCGCCAGAGAGAAGCTCCGGCCCGCGTAGGTGCCTGAGCTGCCAAGACCCAACGGGGAACCGGTGTCCACGAGATCGGCCACCTTGCCGATCTGTTCGAGGTCACGGTCCTTCCGGGCGCTGAGGGCTTTGCAGTAGGAACAGACGGCCACCATGGTCCCGGGCCGGAAGCTCAGGGCGGCACCGCAGCTGGGGCAGGAGGCGAGTGTGCTCATGGGATCCGGAGATTATGCGTCAAAGGATGGGAAAGATGCGCAACAGTCCCGTGCGGAATTCCGCCTCCGGCGTCAGCAGGCTCAGCACCAGGTGCCCGTCCCCCGGCAGATCGAAGAAGGAACCGGGATGCACCAGGGTCGAGGTGGCCTCCAGCAGCCGCAGGGCGAGCACCTCGTCCGCCTCCATGGCCGGGCAGCGCAGGAGCACGGACCAGCCCCCCTCCACAGGCAGGCGGGACAGATGTGGATGGGCCGTCAGGGTGGCATCCAGGGTGGCCAGATTGGCGTGCAACCGGGCCCGCACCTGCTGCCGGATGCCTGGGGCCAGTCCCAGCAAGGTGGGCGCGGCGGCCTGCACCGGTGCCGAGACTGACAGGTACTGGTCCGCCAGGAAGGCCAGAGCCTCCAGGTGCTCCTGCGCGCCGGGGCCGCGCACGGCCACCCAGCCGAGCTTCAGCTGGGGCAGGGCACCCACTTTGCTGAGGCCCGAGAGGAGGAAGACTGGGCAGGGCGGATCCGCATCCACCAGGGCTGTGGCCAGATGATCGGCGGGGGCCTCCAGGGCGTAATCCGAAAACACCTCGTCCACCAGCAAGGCAAGGTTCTTCCGCGCGCAGAGATCGGTGAGTCGGTGCCACTCGGGCTGCGACAGGAAATGTCCCGTGGGATTGTTGGGGTTTACCACCACGATGGCCCGGGTCCTCGGCGACACGGCGGTCTCCAGCGCCCAGGGATCCAGGTGCCAGCGGTCCTGGAAGCAGGAGGGCACGGACCGGGCGGTCAGCCCTTCGAGCCGCGCCAGCCACTCGAAGAGCGGGTAGCTGGGGCTGGGCACCAGCACCTCGTCGCCAGGGTCCCCCAGCAGCTTGAATAGCAGGCCGTAGCCCTCGCTGGTGGAGGCTGTGAGGAACAGATCGTCGGCCTGCAGACCATGGCCATGGTGGGCGGCGATGGCCTCGCGGGCGGTGCGGGAGCCCAGGGGATCGGGGTCATAGCTGAGGACCTTGGCGTTGGACAGGGCCGCGAGGATCTCCGCTTCGGGGTAGGCGAGCCCGCAGCGAGTGGGATTCGACAGAGTGAGATCCAGGACCCCCCGCCCCTCGGACCGGAGGCGCTCCAGAGCGGCGGTCAGGGCGTTCGGCTCGAAACCCTGCGGCAGGCGGGAGGAGAGGCGCATGGGTCCAGGGTAGACGAATTCAAATGGCTGGTCGTGGAGGACGCGGAGGAGGCGCGGAAGCCGCGGAAGAAGCAAGATGGAGACGCGGGACCGGTTTCCCTCCTTCTGTGGTTTCTGTGGAATTCCGTGTCTTCCGCGACCAGCCGACCGATTTGACGCGATAATCTTCGAAATCCCCAGGAGGCCCCCATGGCCAAGACGCCCAAGGTCGCAGTGCTGCTGGCCGGCTGCGGCCATGCCGACGGTGCGGAGATCCGCGAGGCCGTGCTCACCCTCCTGGCTCTGGACCAGCACGGCGCGGACTTCCAGTGCATCGCTCCCAACGCCGATCAGTTCCATGTCATCAACCATGTCACGGGCCAGCCGGTGGCCGGCGCGACCCGCAACATCCTGGAGGAGTCCAGCCGCATCGCCCGGGTGGGACTATGTCTGGATCTGGCCCAGGCCAAGGTGGAGGCTTTCGACGCCCTGGTGATGCCCGGCGGTTTCGGCGTGGCCAAGAACCATTGCTCCTTCGCGTTCAAGGGCGTGGAGGCTGAGGTCCGGCCGGAAGTGGCGGCCTTCGTGCGCGGCTTCTTCGAGGCGAAGAAGCCCGTGGGCGCCATCTGCATCGCCCCGGCCCTGGTGGGTCTGGTGCTGGCCGGTCAGCGCTCGGCCCGACTCACCCTGGGCGGCGACCCCGGCTGCGCGGACGCCATGCACCACCTTGGCCATGTGCACGAAGACACCCCCAGCGCCCGCGAGATCGTCATCGATGATGAACTCAACCTGGTCACTACCCCTGCGTACATGTTCGACGATGCGCGGCTGAGCGATGTGTGGGTCGGGATCGAGCGCTGTGTGGCTGAGGTGCTGAAGCGCAGCTGAAGGGGAGGGATCCGCTCCCTGTGGGGGCCTACACGGTCGAAAATGAGGAGGAATGGCTCCGGCCTGATTCGCTCCCTGTGGGGCCCCACTCGGGACAGCGCCCTGCGCTGTCCCGAGTGACCCACATGGTCGCGAGGGTCCCCCTGTGTTCACCTGGGGCATCGTTGCAGGCTGCTTTGTGAATTGAAACTACCCAATCAAAGGATTATCAGGGTTCTTGGCCCGGATGCCCCGAGCCATGGAACAAGACGTCCGTCATAAGCAGGTCTGGATCCGATGGCCAAGGGCCTTTGGAAAGATCCACTCATCTCGGTTAAGAATTACTTAATTGAAAAAATATTTATTTAAATATTGAGACTCTATACCAAAATTACCACCTGGGTGGCAGGCCGGGCCTGAAGAGTTTTCGGGTTTAAGATTGTTCTCAATCGTGAAAAGTCGTTTTTTTCTATGACATAATTTGATATAAATGTAGCAATAAAATGAATTAAAATATTTAAAAAAATATCATGCATTCTTGGAGTGCATACCCGAAGATATGGAAACTTCAGTAGCTGATGGATGAATCTGTTTTTCGATGATTCCATAAGAGCGTCATTACAGTTATTACAAATAATTAAAAATAAATAACTTGAAATACATGATCATTTTTACATCAACTCAATTTCTCTAATTATCTTGCAAGCGCAAATATGCATCGATTAATTCGATCTCATAGACAAAGATTGCTCACTCGATGTCCCCCCCAACCACCTCACTGATAGGAGTCGCTACCCATGTTGAGTAGGAAACGCCAATTCGCTCTCGCATTTCTGAGCGCACCGACCATCGCGATTGTGCTTGCGTTGGGGTGCTCCTCCCATAACAACCCGGCGCCCCTGAGCACGAATGCCAACCTCGCCGCACTGACCGTCTCGACGGGCAACGGCGATGTGGTTCCTGCGTTCGCCCCAGCTACGACCACCTATTCGCTTGTGCCGAACTTCGCGGCCAACCCCGCTCCCATCACCGTGACAGCTACCCTGGCCGATACCAATTCCACCATGACCCTGAACGGCTCGGCGTTGGCCAGCGGCGTCAGCTCCGCCCCCATCCCCATGGCCGTCGGCACCAACACGCTGACAATTGTGGTCAAGGCCCAGGACCAGTCCACGACCAAGTCCTACACCATCACTCGAAAGATTTATGCCCAGAATACGACCGTCCACGTCCTGGATTCCTCCAACGGAACCGCAGTGCCCAACGCAACCATCACGGTAGCGGACGCCACGGGGAAGGTGTTGCAGACAGGCATCAGCGTGGATGCCACCGGCAGCGCCACCCTCGGGCTTGATGGCGCCTCCGCCTACAACCTCAGCGCCATGGCCCCTGGTTCCGCCCAGTCGCTGTTTGCCAAATTCGACTCCAGCCGGGAGACGGTTGCCAACTTCTTCTGCCACCCCCTTGGCATGATCAATTTCCCCGCCCAGGCTCCGAAGTTCACAGCACTGTCCTATGGTCCTGGCGATGGCACCTGGATACCCGTGGGAGCCGGCAACGCCATCAGTGATACAGCTGCGAATATCGGGGCCTTCATGGCCACAGCTCAGGGCACGAGCGCCGTTGCCCCCACGGCCTGGTCCGGCTTCGGCATGGGGCTCAGCCTGGACCAGCCCGCTTGGAGCTGGTCCGCCAACATGTACACGCCCTATGCCATTGATGAATTGGCCGTGCCCGTGGCCGGCAGTTCTCCGGCTCTCTACCAGTCGACCATGGAGATGTGGACACCCTTCAACGTGACCACACCGACTACTGCGCACTACCTCGATCTGGTGGCCTTCGACGTGGCCAACAACCGGATCGAACAGAAGATCTATGTGAATGTCACCGACGCCGCCTCGAACACCAGCCAGCCTGATATTTCCGCACTCACGCCGAGCCCGGTCACCCTGAATCTCTATACCCATGGCCTGTCTCGCAATCTCTTCGCCATCACGCCGGTGGACACCAACGCCGTGACCTACGAGCCGGACATCTGGTTCTCCCTCAAGAACCTCAACAATTCGGCTGCCAGCATCCTGGGCTACGACATCCTCCGCTCCACCGACGGCACCCACTGGACCAAGATCGCATCAAATCTCATGTATTCCCTCGTGTCGGTAGCCAGTCCCATGGTCTATACCGACAACGACCCCACCCTGAAGCTCGGTGTGACCTACTACTACAAGGTGCGCTGCTTCACCGGCAATACCACCAACAATGGCGGCTACACCCTGGATTCGGCACCTGTGGGAGCGGCCTTCCTGCCGCCTTTCACCGCCAGCCTCAAGGCTCCGGCCAGCGAGTCCATCTCCCTGTCCCTCACGCCCCAGTTCTCCTTCTCCATTTCCAACCCCGCCCTGTTCGATCCGGCGGTGTCGGACTACTTCTACTTCTACCTCTACGTCAAAGAAAAGACCATGAGCGCGGCGACATATGGCAAGTCCTATCGCTACAACTTCGCCCTCAGACGCTTCGAAGGCCTTTCGGGATCAACCTGGAGCGATGCCTCCGCCACGGTCTCCGTGGACTCCACCCACACCAGCATCACCATTGCTTCCCCAGTGGGCTACTTCCAGCCCGGCGTGAGCTATGAATGGTCGATCTTCGGGGATTCCACCGCCTACCCTGCCCGCTTCAAGAAGTATGTGTACCCCTACAACGACCCCACCAGCGTGAACTACGCAGTGGCCCTCAGTCATGGCAGCACCTATGAGCACAGCTATGGTGCGGTCAACGGCTACTTCACCCTCACCATCGATCCCAATGCTAAGTAACGTGAAGGAGATGACCGTGAACCTCAGTAGAAACTGGAACCTGACGGCTGTGGCCGTCGCACTGGCGGTCGCCCTGGCCACTGGCTGCGCTCCGAAGTCTGACGTCACCTCGACTGCCAGCCAGACCCCGGCTGCTGCTTCGCCGATCGCGATGAACCCGGTGTCGCAGTACACCTTCGTCCAGCCGACCACCGAGCAGGAGCTGAAGGACAACTCGGCCTACGGCTTCCTGATTGTCAAGGTGGCCCCTGGCTTCAAGGAAGGGACCTTCGCGCACCTGGGTCTCACCATCAAAGGCAAGCTCACACTTCGTGGCTTCGACTACTACAAGCTCTACAAGGACTCGGAGGTCCTGCCGGCACTGGAAGGATTGAAGGTCACCAAGGGCATCATCTTCGCCGAGCCGGACCAGCTGCTGACTGCCGATGCCGGCATCACACTGAACAACATGGATCCGCTCGCGGTGAGTGAGGAATACTCGATCTTCACCACCAAGCTGAAAGACGCCTGGACCACCTACGGATACGGTCCCAATGTTCCCACCGTGGTGGACATCGATACCGGCATCAACTGGGTGCATGAGGATTTCCAGAAGAATGGCGCCACCATCGTCAAGCACGCCTATTCCTGGTACGACAACACCACGGGAGTGGAGAACTACGGCCCCGATCCGGTCGACTACATCGGCACGACTGTTACGGACACAGACGACCAGGCCCATGGCAGCCACACCGCCGGGACCATCGCGGCCCAGGGCAACAACGGGAAGGGCGTTGCCGGCGTCTGCTGGAATGCCGATCTGGTGAGCTACAAGGGCCTGCTGAAAGGCTCCGGAGACACCTGGGCCATCTACGGTTCCCTTTACCACCTGCTCAACTGGAAGACCTCCACCAGCTACGCCAAGACCATCCCGGTCAACATGTCCCTGGGCGGTTCCTTCGCCAGCAACTTCGCCATCGAAGTGGTGGAAGCCTGCACCGAGAACAACATCGTGATCATCGCCTCCATGGGCAACAGCGGACAGAACCAAGTCCAGTACCCCGCGGCCTACCAGGGCGTCATCGCCGTGGGCGCCTGCAATGGCCAGGACAAGAAGGTCCACTTCTCCACCAGCGGGGCCCACATCTCGGTGACCGCCCCCGGCTACGACATCATCTCCTGCGCCAACCTAGCGACCAACGCCTACGAGTCCATGTCCGGAACTTCCATGTCGGCCCCGTTCGTCACCGGCCTGGTGTCCTACATGCTCACCTGGAATCCCACGCTCACACCGGCCCAAATCAGGACCTATCTCGAGAGCAACACCGACTTCATCGAAGGTGCCACGGGCTTCACGGAAACCAATGGCTGGGGCCGAGTCAACTGCCTCAAGACCATCGGGGCCGTCGTGGCGGATGTGAATGCCAACCGCTCACCGGCTTCCAACTACGTGAATGTTCCTTTGAAAGTGACTGTGCAGAACACCTATGCCAGTGCCACAGTGCCACTGCCCGGCATCCCGGTCTACCTCTACCAGACCGATCCCCTTGGACGCATCACCAACTTCGTGGCAAGCAGCATCACGGCCCCTGACCCGGCCGGAGATCCCTTGCTGCCTGCCGCCGGTGTGGCTCACTTCAACCTGCTGCGACCCGGCACCTATGTGGCCCGCACCAATATTTCCGGAATGCAAGCCCACTCGGCCATGGCCACCGTGGCCACCGCAACCGCCAGCACGGTCAGCCTGACGGTCCCGTACACCCAGCCCTACTATTACGTCCAGACCCTTCCGGATGCTGCGCCCTCCAGCCAGGCGGCGGATGACATTATTCGCATCTATGACTTCAACAGCCTCAAGCTGCTGGCCCAGGTGGATGTCGGCACCCTGGATACGGCGGGTGTCCTCACCACGCCTGGCCAGTCCCTACTGGTGCAGATCGCTCCCTACGTCGATTCCCTGAATACGAGCTACATCGGTGAATACGCCATGTGGATCGGCACCACGCTGACCACAAGTCCTGCTCTGGGCACTTTCGCGGCTCCCGTTACAGCCGCAGGCAGCGCGGCGCATGTCTATACTGCCCCGCAGGTGGTGAGCATCAACACGCTTTACAACTGCAACCTGACCACCGCCACTGACTGGTACAAGGTGACCCTGCCCTAGCAAGGGCCAGGGTTCCTGGGTTCCCGGGAGCCGAGTGAACGCAGGGAAGGGGTGGCGCCTCCGCGCCACCCCTTCTTCATGTGGCCCGATGGCTTGCAGACGTTCGTCCACGCCTAGACTTCGCCACGCCTCGGATGCACCATGCGCCGCAGCGCGGGCGTGAGGGTGCGGCTCGCGGCGAGGATGCGGGTCTCCTCGTCCAGGGCCCGGATCCAGGGCGCGGCGTGGCCCAGGGCCAGGGCGCTGTCCGGCAGGGCCAGGCTGCGGTCCAGGGCCTGGAGAACCTGCTCGGCCACTGGCCCTACCTCCCGCCAGCGGGAGGTGGCCAGGGCATCCGCCTGGGGCGGCCGCAGGGGCGGCTGGATGAGGGCGACAAGGGCATCCAGCCCCAGCTTGGGATGCTGCAGGAAGGCCGACAGAACGGGGGTCGCGGGGGCCTTCCAGATGAGCGGCCAAAGCTGGCGAGGGGCGTGCATGGCCAGGCTGCGCCGCTCGCCGATGCTCAGCGTCGCCCACTGCTGCTGCAGCTTTTCGGTGGCCTGCTGCCGCGCCTGGGGATGGGCCGCTGCATCGGAGGCCACAGCCGCCAGGGCCCGCCAGGGCAGGCGGGCCAGCAGGCGCGAACGGAGGTGGGCCGGGGCCTTGGGATGCTGGGCGATCCAGCGCAGCAGCAGGGGCCGCTTCGTCAAATCCGGCAGCTCCGCCGCAGCCTCCAGCCAGCCCCGGGGCGGTTCCGGTTGCCGCAGCATCCGCAGGAAGCGGGGCCAGGGAATCTCGGGGGGGAGGGCCCAGGGAGTCGGGGAAGAGCGGGGCATGGGAAGAGTGTAGGGAGTCTGGCTTCAGGCTCTAGGGCCGGCTTCCGGTCCCTGGCTCCAGGCCTGAGGAAGGTCGGGGCAGGGAAGGTGCGCTCCGCGGGCCGCCGGCGATCCTCCCTGAAGGCTGAACTCCGAATTGCGCCACACTATCCCCATGACCACCGAATTCTCCATTCTTGGGCGCGGCAAAGCCGGTCGGGCTTTGGCGGAAGCCTGGGGAGCCAGGGTGGCGCTGGTTGACCATGAGGCCCGGCCGGAGGGGCTGGTGGTCCTGGCGGTCCCGGACCGGGCGGTGGCCGACCTCGCCCTGCGGTTTCCCGGACGCTGCGTGCACCTGGCGGGCAGCCTCCACCTAGCAGGCGCTCCCTGCGCGCACCCCTTGACCAGCTTCGACGGGCGGGCCCGGGACTGGACGGGCACGCCCCTGGCCATCACGGGGCCCGTGCCGGATCCCCTGCGGCGGGCTTTCGGGGACCTGGGCTTCGCCGCCTTCGACCTCCCTTCGGAACTCAAGGCGCTCTACCATGCGGCGGCGGTGCTGACCTCCGGCCACGCGGCGAACCTTTGGCTGGGCGCCGAGGCCCTCCTGCGGGCGCAGGGGGTGGCGCTGCCGGGCCGGGGTCTGCTGCCCCTGGCGGAGGCGACCCTGCGCAATGTGGCGGAACGCGGAGCCGAAGGCCGGACAGGCCCCTTCGTGCGGGGCGACGAGGCCACCATCGCCCGGGACGCGGAAGCGCTGCCCGAGCCCTGGCGGGACCTTTTCCTGAAGCTGGGACGCGCCCTGGGCTGAGGATTCGGCGGCGTGACCCAGGCCGCTGTAGCCTCGGGTGCCCCAGAGGTGGTTTGACCCAAAGTAGCGCCATTCATGGCATCCTTAGGACACTTCAGAGGTAGCCCATGTCCACCGTGCCAGACCATGGTCTCAAAGAGATGGTGCCTGTCTTCGGACCTGAAACCCTGGGCGTGGGCCCCCATGTCGGCTTCCATGCGTCCCTGGAGCGGCTCAGCCGCGAGGGGGATCTCAAGGCCAGCCTCCTGCTCTCGGCGCTGTCGCACTTCGCGGCCAAGGGCTACGACGGGGTACAGGTGAAGGAAGTGGCCGAGGAGGCCGGTGTCTCCAAGCCCACCCTGTACTACCACTTCGGCAGCAAGGAAGGCCTGTTCCGGCAGCTCTGCCTGGTGTCCCTGGCCAGCATGTCCGTGCGCATCCAGGCCATGGTGGAGCCCTTCCTGACGGCTCCGATCCAGGGGCGGGAGGCGGTGGAAGCGGCCTGCACGAGCCTGCTGGGGGCCTATCTGGAACTCCTGCTGGAAAGTCAGGAATTCACGGGCTTCATCCTCCGCTCCATCGCGGTGCCTTCGCCGGATTCCGGGTTCCGCGATCTGATGCCACTGGTGGAGAAGGGACTGAGCCCTCTGGGCCTCTTCATGAACCACGTCTTCGGGATCAGTCTGGACCTGGCCCGCAAGGAAGTGCTGCTGTTCACCACGCTGACGGGTTCCCTCGTGGAAGAGAAGCTGCGCGATCCGCAGTACCAGATCACCGATGAGGAGATCCGCTGGATCACCCGGCGCTGGCTGCACGGCGTCCTGGGCTGAGGCCGGCCATGGCCAGACTGGCACCGATCCGGGCGCTGCTTTGTCCCCTGGATCTGGCGCAGCACCAGTTCGAGGTGGAGCTCACCATTCCGGCCGAGGCCCTGGCCCAGGGCGCCGTGGCCGCGCTGCCGACCTGGACGCCGGGCTCCTACCTGGTGCGGGACTACGCCCGCTTCGTGGACCGGGTCCGGATGCTGGACGAGCACCGGGAACGGCCCCTGGAGAAGCTGGACAAGCAGCGCTGGCAGCTGCCCGCCTCCGCCCAGGACTTGAAACTCCGCTACCGCGTCTATGGGAATGACCTCACCGTGCGCACCAACCATGTGGATGCCACGCACGCCCAGATCATCCCGGCCGCCACCTTCCTCTACCTGGAGGGTCAGCTGCATCGGGCCGTGGAAGTCCGCTTCCAGGGATTCCCCGAACACTGGAAGGTGGCTTCACCGCTGCCCCAGAACCACGAGGGCGCCTACCTGGCACCGGACTTCGACACTCTCGTGGACTCCCCCTTCGAGCTCGGCACGTTCCACCTCGGCTCCTTCAAGCAGGGCGGCACGCGGTTCGAGCTGGCCTTCACCGGACCCCACACCGGCGACGAGGACAGGATCCTCGAAGCCACGCGCAGGATCGTGGAGGCGGCCGGCGCGATCTTCGGGGGCTTCCCGTTCAAGCGCTACCTCTTCCTCCTGACCTTCGCGCCCGGACTGCGGGGCGGGCTCGAGCACCGCGACTGCACCAGCCTCATCGCCGACAGCCACGGGTTCGGCAAGCCCGAAGGCTACTACGCCCTCTTCCAGCTGGTGGCCCATGAGTTCTTCCACGCCTGGAACGTGAAGCGGCTCCACGACCCGGTCCTGGGGCCCTTCGACTACGGCCGCGAGAATCCCACCAAGCTGCTCTGGTTCCACGAGGGCTTCACTGCCTACATGGAACACCTCCTCGTCCTGCGGGCGGGGGTGGTGCCCTGGAGCCATACCGCCAGGGAGCTGGCACGCAGCTGGAGCGACCAGGTCCGGCGTCCCGGCCGCACGGAGCAGAGCCTGGAGGAGGCCAGCTGGGACACCTGGATCCGCCTCTACAAGCCCCACGAGTTCAGCCCCAACAGCACGGTGAGCTACTACGACAAGGGTGAGCTGGTGGGCTGGCTCATGGATGCCCACCTCCGCGAAGGGAGCCGGGGCAAGGCCGGCCTGGCGGAGCTGTTCGCCCTGCTCTGGACGCGCCATGGCGAAGGGAGTGTGACGGATGCCGATGTGCGCCGGGCCTTCCAGGACCTTTCCGGCAAGGCGCCCGGGGCCTTCTGGAACGCCTACATCTCGGGTTGCGCTGAGCTGGAGGATGCTCCGCTCTACTGGGCCTTCGGCCTGAAGCTGGAGGCCCAGGCCCCCTGGGAGAGCCTGGCGCCGGAGGAGCAGAAGGATCCCATCGCGCTGCGGCGGGCCCGGGCCTGGACTGGCCTCGTGTTGGCGGCCAGCGCCGCCACCGTGCAGAACGTCATTCCCGGCAGTCCTGCGGCCCTGGCTGGGCTAAGCTTCGGCATGGAGATCCTGGCGGTGGACGGATGGCGCACGACGACCGCATCTGAAGTGCAGCGCTGCCTGGCCGAACCAGGCCCGGGGGGGAGCGCCAAGGTGCTGGCGGCGGACCGCGGACGGGTCTTTGAGGCTGTGGTCGCGGTGGTGGACAGCCCTGAGCGCAGCCATCGGCTGGTGCCCGATCCCAGGGCCGTGGCCACCCAGAAGGCCTCCTTCGAAGCTTCGTTCGGCCAGCCCTGGCCACTGACGCCGGTGAAACGGGGCCAGCGGCGGTGAGGATCGCCATCATCATCGCCGCCCATGATGAAGCGGAGCACATCGCGCAGGTGCTGGAAGGCCTGAAGCCGTTCCATCCCTATCGGATGCTGGTGGTGGATGATGGCTCGTCGGATGGCACGGGTGCTGTTGCCACTGCCGAAGGGGCGGAGGTGCTGCGCCTGGAACCGGGCCGGGGGGGCGGCAAGGGCCAGGCCATGCGGGCGGGCATCGCGGCGCTCCGGCCTGACGATTTCGATTTCTACCTGTTCATGGATGCGGATGGGCAGCATGCCCCCGAGGATCTCCAGCGATTCCTGGATCATCTGGCAGACCATCCCGACACGGACTTCCTCATCGGCTCACGTTTTCTGGACCGGGCCAAGATTCCCGCCAAACGCTGGCGCACCAACGCCCTCGGCACCTGGACACTGGGTCGCATTGCCGGCGTGACCTGGGAGGACAGCCAGAGCGGCTTCCGCATGATCCGCAAGAAGGTGCTCGACCGCCTCGAACTGCACGCCACAGGCTTCGCCATCGAAATGGAGATCGCCATGAAGGCCGCGGACTGGAAGCTGCGGTGGGCCCACATCCCCATCCAGGCGATCTACCGACCGGGGCCGGTTCGGAGCCATTTTCGTGGAGTGATGGATACCTGGCTCATTGCCTGGGAATCTCTCAAGTGTTGAGCTGGCTTCAATCCGGATTTGGTTGATCGCGTGGGCATCGCTGAAGTGCTGAAGCTCGAAGCCTCAAGCCTGAAGCCTGCTACCTTCATTTCCATGATCAACCCCCTCGACTGGGACCTCGGGAACGTGCCACCGGGCGTGGCCTGGGGTGGTGTGGACGAGGCGGGGCGGGGGGCCTGGGCCGGGCCCGTGGTGGCGGCCTGTGCCGTGCTGGACACGGAGACGGTGCGGAAATGGGGCCACGTGCTGCGGGGCGTGCGGGACAGCAAGCAGCTGAAACCGGAGCGGCGCGAGGCGCTGGCGGCAGAGCTGAAGGCCATCCTGCCCGCCTACGGCATCGCGGAGCTGGATGCCATGGCCATCGACCGGGAGAACATCCTGGAGGCGACCATGATGGCCATGCGACAGTCCGTGGCGAATCTGCCCCTGCGCCCACGGCTCCTCTTCATTGATGGCAACCGCGGGCCCCGGACTGGCCTGCCGGAGCGGCTGGTGGTGGATGGCGACGCCCTCAGCTGCGCCATCGGCGCCGCCAGCATATTGGCCAAGGCCCATCGCGATGCCCTGATGATCGGTCTGGACGCGACCAACCCGGGCTTCGGCTTCGGCCAGCACAAGGGCTACGGCACCGCCCTCCACCGGGCGCGAATCCAGGAACTGGGCGTGAGCCCCGTCCATCGGCTCAGCTACGCGCCCGTCGCGAACCTGCAGCGACCGGACGAGGCCGTGCGGGACCGGCTGCGGCACAGTCTGGCGGGCTGCGCGTCAGTGACGGAACTCCGGGCCTGGGTGGACCTGGAGCTGCGGCCCGCCTACGGACAGCTGAAGCTGGTGTGGGTGGAAACCCTCCGGCGGCTCTATGCGGAGCGCCTGGTGCAGTTCAGCGACCTGGGGGGCTCGGACGAGGCTGGCGCATGACCGCCGTGGTCCTGGCCCTGCTGAGGCGTGGCGATCGATGGTTCCTGCAGCGCAGGCATCCTGCCAACCCGGTGTACCCCGGCCTCTGGGAATTCCCCGGCGGCAAGATCGAAACGGGAGAATCGATGCAGGCAGCCCTGCAGCGGGAGCTCCTGGAGGAAGTGGGTCTGGTCCTGCGTTCGGCACAGGCCTGTCCCGCGCAGGAGGGAACTCTGACCCTCCTTCCTTACGTGGTCGACGCTGAAGGGGACCCGCAAACGGAACTGGCCTGGGGCTGGTTCACCCCGGCCGAGATGCTCCGGCTGCCCATTCCTCCCAGGAACCCTGCGCTGATCGCGCTGCTGGCGGCGGAACCTCGGCCCACACCGTCTCATCTGATAGGCTGAAGACCCCGGAGATGCCATGCCGCGATTCCTCGTTCGGATCTTCCTCTGCGCCCTGGTGGCGTCGGGGTTGAGGGCCCAGCAGACCGAAGTGGTGCTGACGGCCACCAGCAGCGCCAAGCTGGTGCTGGCCATGCCTGCGCCCAAGACCAGCGGCCTGGATGCCGCACTCGTCGCCACGGAGTACAGCGCCGTCCTCCAACGGGATCTGGATGAATCCGGCGTCATCGCCGTACTGCAGGAGCGGCTTCCCGCCGAGGGCGCGGCCGTGAAGGCCTGGAAGGAAGCCGGGGCCCAGTGGCTGCTGAGCGCGAAGCTGACCAGGGCCGCCAATGGCGAGCTCCAGCTGGAAGCCTCCGCCCTGGACACCGCCGCGGAAAAAGGCGTGTTCAACCGAACCTACCATGCCAACAAGATCGTGCCCCTGCGCTACCTCGCCCACTACCTGGCCGACGATCTGGTGGGCCGGCTGACGGGGGAGAAAGGTGTGGCTTCCAGCCGCATCGTGTTCGTGCGCCAGACCTCGCCAGGGGTGAAGGAGCTCTTCCAGGTGGACCGCGATGGCGCCGGTCTCATCCAGCTCACCCGGTACGGCAGCCTCACCCTCTCGCCCAGCGTGGCGAGCGATGGCCGCCTGGCCTACGTCACCTACAAGGGGGGCGCCCCCGAGATCTGGGGCCAGCGCAAGAAGGATGGACCCCATGAAAAGCTCTATCCCGTCAGCGGAGCAGGAGGGATGCTGACTTCGCCGGTGTGGTCTCCGGACGGCAAGCGCCTGGCCTTCGTGCAGGGCGACCGGCGTGGCAACAGCGACATCATGGTGCTGGATCTGGGTTCGCTCCGGGCCCGGCGGCTGACGGACAGCAACGGGATCAACACGGAGCCCAGTTGGAATCCCAACGGGAATCAGATCGCCTTCACCTCCGATCGGGAGGGCGGACCCCAGGTCTTCCTCATGCAGGATGACGGGTCGAACCTCCGGCGCCTGACCAGCGAGGGCCTCTACAACGCCAGCCCCGCCTGGAGCCCCAATGGGGCCATGATCGCCTACGTGTCCCGCTTTGAAGGCAAGTTCGATCTTTTCGTCTACAAGCTGGGAGAAGGCAGGGCCTACCAGATCACCACCGGCGTGAGCACCTCCGAATCCCCCGCCTGGTCGCCGGACGAACGAAGAATGGTATTCACCAGCAACCGATTCGGATCTTCCCAGCTCTTCACCACCGATCTCTCGGGCCGCCAGATCCTCCGCCTGTCGGAGCTTGCGGGGTGCCAGAGCCCCCGATGGATCCGCGGACACTGAAAAATTCTGGCAATTCCCTACTCCCCAGCGATCTATACTCAGGTTTATCCAGGAGGAAATACCCCATGCGATACGGAACTTACCTCGTCCCTGCGGCCATCGTGATCACACTCGGCAGCCTGGCTTGCAAGCCCCCCAAGACCGCCGAACAGATCAAGCAGGAGACCCAGGCCGCTTTCAACGAGGGCGTCCAGGCCTTCCAGGACGGGAAAGCCCGCACCGCCAATCCCTATCTGAACGACAAGGAAAACCCCCACAAGATGCAGGGCTGGAATGACGGCTGGGACAAGGCCGCCGCCGACAAGGCCGCCGCCGACCGGGCTGCCGCCGACAAGGCTGTTGCCGACCGGGCCGCCGCCGACCGGGCCGCCGCCGACAAGGCCGCCGCCGCCGAAGAAGCCGCCCGCAAGGCCGCCGAAGCCGACAAGGCCGCCGCCTTCAAGAAGGCCGCCGATGCCGCCCTGGTGAACATCCACTTCGACTACGACAAGGCCGAGATCAAGGAGAAGGACCGGGCCATCCTCCAGGGCGTCGCCGAATTCATGAAGGCCTTCCCTGCGGCCAAGGTGGAAATCGAAGGCCACTGCGACGAGCGGGGCACCAACGAGTACAACCTCGCGCTGGGCAACCGCCGTGCCGCCGCCGCCCTCGCCTATTTGAAGACCCTGGGCGTGGACGATGCCCGCTTCACCACCATCAGCTTCGGCAAGGAGAAGCCCCTTTGTGCCGAGGCCAAGGAAGGCTGCTGGAGCCTGAACCGCCGCGGCGAGTTCAAGCTTAAGTAGTCAGGTTCTTGACGTGCGAAGCGGGGGCAGTCGCCCCCGCTTTTCGTTTAGGATGGTACCAATCCAGGAGTTCCCATGAGCAACCGCCTGATGCTGCTTCCCGCCCTGGCCGCCGTGCTGGCGATCGGCTGTGGATCGGAAGATCAGCTCCGCAAAGTGGAAATGGAAGTGGGCGACCTCAAGCTGGAGGTCTTCAAGCTGCGGCAGGTTGTCGAGGAGGGCAACAAGAAGGCCCAGGTGGATCAGCAGGCGGCCGCGGAAGCCCGAACCCAGGACCGCCGCTTCCAGGCGGACCTGCAGGAGAGCCTGCGCCAGGTGCAGGACACCACCCGGGTGCTGAACAACCGCCTCAGCGATGGTCAGGCCAAGCCTCGCACCAAACCAGCTGCCGATCCCCAGCCATCCCGGATGGCGGCGGCCGAGGACGAGCGGGCCTTCAACGCCGCAGTGCTGGACTACAACCGGGGCAACTATGCCCTTGCAGCAGAGGGGCTGGATCTGTTCCTGACCACCTACCCCCAGAGTGCCAAGCGCCCTGACGCCCTGTTCTTCCTGGGCCTCTGCCAGTACAACCTGCGGGCCTACGACAAGGCCCAGCCGGCCTTCGAACGGATCATCAAGGACCACGCGGCTTCGCCCCAGTTCCTGCCCGCCAAGCTCAAGCGCGCCCAATGCCTCCTCAAACAGGGGCTCAAGCCCGCTGCGGTGATCGCCTTCCGGGAACTGGTGGAGGGCTTCCCGGGTAGCGCCGAAGCTCGCACGGCCCAGCAGGAACTGAGCGACCTCGGCCTTTGAACCGGCCCATGGGGGATCCCGAAATCTGGCGTGTTCCGGTCCGCGTGGATTTCGCGGGGGGCACGCTTGACCTTTGGCCCATCTACGCCATGCTGGGCGTCTGCGTCACCGTAAACGCCGCAGTGGACCTTTGGATCGAACTGCGGGTGGGACGGAGGGGCTCTGGCTACCACCTCGCCAGCCGGGATCTGGGTCAGGACCTGACTTTCGCTTCCTGGCCCCGGGAGGTGCCATCCAAGCTCTCCTGGGTCTGGCGGGTGCTGGACGCCTCCGGGGCACCGCCGGCCGACCTGTCCATCCACAGCCCCGTTCCCCAGGGCTCTGGACTGGGGGTGTCCTCCTGTCTGGGCGTGGGCCTGTTGGGAGCAGCCCTCGAACAGGAGGCTGTTGAAGGTCTTGCTTCCAAAGTGCCTCTGCTAAGGGACTTGGAAAGCAGAGAGCTTCAGACTCCCACCGGCTGGCAGGACTACTATCCGGCTGCGCTGGGTGGTGCCCTCGCCCTGCACTGGGACGGGCCCGCCCCCCGCTGGCAGCGGCTGGAGCCGCACCCGGGGCTGCTGGCGGATCTGGTGGTGTTCTACACCGGCAAGCCACACCACTCCGGGATGACGAACTGGGAAGCCTACAAGCGCTTCATCGAAGGCGACGCCCAGACGCGACAATCGCTGTCCGAGATCCGGGAGATCGCCCGGGAGATGGCCCTGGCGTTGCCCGCTGACCCAAGTGCCGTGGCCGAATTGCTGGAACGGGAAGGGCAGGCGCGGATGCGGATGTCGCCGGCCGTCGAGACCGATGCCATGCGGGCGGTGCGGAGCCGGGGCCACCAGGAAGGCTGGTTCGCGGGCATGAAGCCCTGCGGGGCGGGCGGGGGCGGCTGCTGCCTGCTCGTCGTGAAGGATGGACGGCGCGAGGCTGCCGAGGCCGCCCTGCGGAACCTGGGTCTGCCCCCGCTGGACCTCCGCATCACGCCGAAGGGGCTGCACAGGCTTTGATCAACGCCCGTGCATCCGGCGCCTCCAGGGGGACCATGCCCGGCTGGTCCAGCAGGTCCCGGAGACGCTGATCCCGCTTGCCGAGGGGCAGTCCCGCCAGATCCTTCCGGCTGATCCAGGCCAGTCCTTCCGCCGAAGCGAACCGGCCTTTCAGCTGGATGTGAAGGGGGCTCACGGCCTCGCGGCGGTGCGTGTAGACCTGGGTCCAGCCGGGCCAGGCGAAGATGGGCTGGGAGTCCAGGGTTCTGGGTTGTGGGGGGTGGTCCCCCGATGCCAGCGCGGGCCAGCGCCAGAGGCCCGCCAGCAGGCCCCTGGCGGCTGGTGCCCGCAGGAGGAACTGACCTTCGGCTTCCAAGGCGACCAGCCACAGGGCGCAGGCCTTGGGCTTGGTGCGCTTCGCCACCGGAGGGAGGTCTCTCGCCCTGCCGGCGAGGTGGGCTTGGCAGCGATCCGACAGGGGGCAGGCACGGCAGGTGGGTGCGGGAGTGCAGATGGTGGCGCCCAGTTCCATGATGGCCTGGGTGAGCCGGGAGGGACCAAGGTGCTCCAGGGCCGGGGCCAGCCAGGTCCGCAACTCCACCGCCCGGGCCTTGGGATCGCCCTCGATGAGGTGCAGCCTGGCCAGCACCCGGAAGGCGTTGCCATCCAGGGCCGGTGTGGGCCACTGGAAGGCAATGGCACCCATGGCAGCGGCGGTGTACGGACCAAGACCAGGCAGCTGGGCCAACCCTTCCAGATCACCGGGCCAGCCGTCGGCGGCTACCGAACCCGCGGCGGCCTGGAGGAAGCGGGCGCGGCGATAGTAGCCCAGGCCCTCCCAGGCCTTGTGGACTTCGTCTTCGTCGGCCTGCGCGAGGCTTCGTGGATTCGGGAATTCCTCCAGCCAGCGATTGAAGTAGGGGATGACGGTGGCCACCTGTGTCTGCTGCAGCATCAGTTCGGATACCAGAACTGCGTAGGGATCCGGATGGGGCGTATCCAGATCCGCTGCCCGCCACGGCAGGTCCCGCCGCACCCGATCGAACCAGGGTGCCAGAGGTGCGAGGAGATCCGGGGAAGCAGGCCAAGACATCTGTAGAAGCTACCAGCTGTCAGCTGTCAGCCACTGATAGCAAAAAAAGAGCGCCCTGCGGCGCTCTCTACTTGGTGCCCGCGAGCAGACTCGAACTGCTACGGCTTGTGGCCACCACCCCCTCAAGATGGCGTGTCTACCAATTTCACCACGCGGGCAACGTGGAAGGTCAAGTGTCTCGCAAAGCGCGGATGCGGTCAATGACCGGTTTCGCGGGCCGTGCGGCTACTTCTTAGCGGGAACCTGGGCAGGCACGGGAACCGGGGCCGGAGCAGGCGCCACAGGTGCGGGAGCTGTCGCCACGGGCTTGTCGGTGGTCTTCTCCAGCACCGAGCGGTTCTGCCGGATGATCAGGACCTCGATGAAGAGCGTCGTGGCCAGGAAGCCCCCGGCCAGCCAGTAGGTGGCCTTGGACAGGAAGGGCGTGGCCCCCTGGGCGCCGAAGGCCGAGTTGGCGCCACCCCCGCCGAAGGAGGCGCCGAGGCCACCCTTGGTGCCGGGCTGCAGCAGGATCGTCCCGATAAGGAGGATGCCGAAAATGATCAGAAGCGTGAGGGCGAGGCCGTTCATGGAAACTCCAACCTCCTAGTCTGACATGGCTGGCGGTTGGCAGCCAGAGCCCAGTGCTCCTGGACACCTTCGCACTCCCAGACGCACACTAGGCAGAGGAGGTCACCCATGCGGCGAGTTTCCTGGCTGATCATTGCCCCCATCCTGCTTGTTCTCGGCTGCACCAGGCCCGCGGTCGAAGCCTTCCGCATGCGGCCTGCCCCGGTCCAGGTGACGGTGACCCTGCCCCCCCGTCTCCAGGACCGCGATTCCTTCCAGAAGGAGTACGCCTCCGCCCTCCGGGCCCGGCTTGCCACGCGCCTGATGGTGGTTCCGGAGGGCGTGAAGCCCCCGGTGGGTGCCGCCGAGCTGAGGGTGGAGATCAAGGACATTTCCCCCGCGCCGGGCCAGGCCAGTCCAGCGGCCATCGGCGTCGCCACCGGGGTCACGGTGGGCGCCCTCAGCGCGGCCTCGGGCAACCGGGGCTGGGGCCTCATGGATGGCCTCTTCTGGGGACTGTGGGCGGGCACGGTCGCATCCTCACACCAGGACCGGGCGCAGAATCGCCTGGGCTACCGGCCCCAGGTGGTGAGGGCCCAGGTGAGTCTCGTGCAGCCGGGCAATCCCGAGCCCCTGTGGGTCGAGTCCATCGACCCGGAGGAAGTGGTGGGGTTCATGGATCCACTGCCCCGGGGCTACCGTGACGACGACGCACGCATCCGGGAGGAGGAGGCCAAGGGTTTCGCCCGGGTCGTCGTGCAGAAACTGTCCGCCTACTTCCAGCTGGTCCGATTGACGGAACAGCGGTTCTACGAAGATCCAGCGGCACCGCGACTGGAAAGGCCGGCTCCGGGACCGGATGGGGGTCCTCGCCCGACTCCGGAAGCGCCGCCCCCCCCGCCAAGTTTCGTGCCGCCACCACCGCCGCCCGTGCCGCCGCCCCCGCCGCCACCTGCGCCGGAATCCCTTCCTGAACCGAAGCACAGCTGATGGAGGCCCGAGTCCTCCACTGCGCTGGTTGCGGTGCCTCGGTGCCGCCGGATGCCCTGCAGTGCCCCTATTGCCACGCTCAGCTGGCCACCGTGGCCTGCCCTGTCTGCTTCGCCCTGGTGCCCCTGTCGGCCAATCATTGTCCGGGGTGCGGCGCGGCTTTGGCCACCCGCGTGGTGGCGACGCCAGACGGGGCCGCCTGTCCCGCCTGCCAGAAACCCCTGGCCGCGGCCAAGGTGGGCGATCTGGATATCCAGGAATGCCAAACCTGCGGGGGCTTGTGGCTGGACCGCGCCATCTTCGAGCAGCTGGGCGCCAGCCGCGAGCGCCAGGGCGCCGTGCTCGGCGCCCTGCCCGCGTCCACCACGCCGCCCGCAGTCGCCCTGGAGGCGGTCCAGTACCGCCCGTGTCCTGCCTGCCACCAGCGCATGAACCGCGTGAACTATGCCCACCGTTCAGGCGTCATCCTGGATGTCTGCAAGCAGCACGGCCTCTGGTTCGACAAAGATGAACTGCGCCGCGTGCTGGCCTTCATCTCGGAAGGCGGACTGGACCGCGCCCGGGAGCTGGAACTCGAAGAACTGAAGGAAGCCAAGCGGGCCAGCGTGCAGATCCCCGAACACCCGGCCTCCTCGACCGAGTTCGCTCATTCGATGAACACCGGCAGCCACTGGCTGGGCGCCGCGGGATTGGCCTGGCTGGCTTCGGAAGTGGCAGACGCCTTCCTGCACCGTAACTAGAGCCGAATAGCCATGGATGAAAACGGATGCAGATTCATGTCTTCTTCCGTGTACATCCGTGGCTGATCACCCATGTTCTTCAGTGGCGCCTACCCGGCCTGCTTCACCAGCTCGGCGAATTTCCGGGAATCCAGGCTGGCGCCGCCGACGAGACCGCCGGCCACTTCGGGAAGCCCCAGCAGTTCGGGGAAGCTTTCCGGCGTGACGCTGCCGCCGTAGAGGATGGGCACCCTGTATTCCGTTCCCGTCAGGTGCCGGTTCAGCTCTGCGCGGATGAAGGCGTGGGCTTCCACCACCTGGGCGGCCTCGGCGCGGCGACCCGTGCCAATGGCCCAGACCGGCTCGTAGGCCACCCAGAGGGGACCCGGCCCGGTCTCCGCCAGGATGGACAGCTGCTGTCCAAGCACGGCGAGGGTCTGCCCGGCATCCCGCTGGGCGAGGGATTCCCCGATGCAGAGCAGGGGGAGCAGATCCCACTGCCAGGCGGCCTTGATCTTCTGGGTCAGGGCGGCGTCGGTCTCGCCGAAGAACTGCCGGCGTTCGCTGTGGCCCAGGATCACGCCCGAACACCCCGCGTCGCGGAGCTGGGGCATGGCGATCTCGCCGGTGAAGGCGCCCTTGGGTTCCGCATGCCCGTTCTGCCCGAAGACCTGGATGCCCTTGGGCCGCACCAGTTCGCTCACCTGGTGCAGGAGGGTGTAGGGCGGGGCGATCCCGATCTCCGCGCCCGGATCCGGCGCCATGCGCAGGAGCAGGTCCTCGCAGAAGGCGCGGGCCTCGTGGGAGGTCAGGTTCATCTTCCAGTTGGCAACGACACAGCGCATGGATTCTCCTCGAAGGCGGCGGCATTCATGGGGCTAGGACCTAGAGGCTATCAGTCTTCCCGTTGCCTGGCATACTCCGTCGGGGTCCTACCCAGGAAGGCTTTGAAGACCCTGGTGAAATGGGCCTGGTCGAAAAAACCCAGGCTCAGGGCCAGGGCCGGAAGGTCCACCGGCCGGCCAGCTTCCAGCCGCTCCATGGCGTCATGCAGCCGGTACCGCTGGATCACCCACTTGGTACTCACACCCACATACTCGCTGAAGAGCCGCTGGAGGGAACGGAGGCTCATCCCGGCCACCCGGGCCACTTCTTCCGCCCGGACCAGGGTCCGGTCCTCCAGGATACGGGCCACCAGGCTGCGGGCCAGCTGGGCCTTGGCATCGGGCGGCGGCAGCCGCTCGAGCAGGAAGGCCTCGAGCACGGCCACCGCCGCCGGGACATCGTCGCCGCAGGCCAGCACGGACGCTTCGAGCCTGGGACCTTCCAGTCCAAAAGCCTCGGTCAGGGTCAGGATCCGGTCCGTGAGGGCGTGCACCGACTCGGTCCAGAAAGGCCTGAAACAGCCCGGGTGGAACTTGACGCCGTAGACCCTCCCGCGGCCCTCCAGGGGCCGGATGAACCGCCTGGTGTTGACTCCCGCCAGCCCGGACCTCCCGGCTTCGATGACCAGATAGACGGAAGGGTGGGGCAGGGTTTCGCCGATCCGGGGGCTCTGGTTCCGCAGATCCCAGGAAATGGTCCAGAACCGCTCCACGAGCGATGCGAGGGGACCCTCCGGAAGGAACCGGCCCACCGGAGTGTGCTTCCGGACCGATCCGGTTCCCACCACGCCTCTGGGCTGCCATTCCACGGGCTGGGCCATTCATCTTCTCCATTCGGATCATTGTCGCGTTTCTACAATACTGGACCACCGGCCCGCCCCAATCTGGGTTCCACCGGGGAGTACCTATGCCGCTCCAAGTCGAACTGCCCCTCACCCTAGCCCTCGCGGCAGCACTGGCCCTGGGCCTGGCGGCCCAGAGCCCCCAACCGGCCCCTGCGGCCAAGACGAAGGAGGTCGCCATGACCACCACAGCCAAAGGCTCATTCACGGTGGCCCTGGAGCCGCTGACGGACAGTGCCCGGAAGCCCGGCTGGGCCCCCGGGCGCATGACCATCGACAAGCAGTTCCAAGGGGATCTGGCGGGCACCAGCCAGGGCGAAATGATGACCGCCATGAGCGACGTGAAGGGATCGGGGGGCTACGCGGCCTTCGAGCGGTTCCAGGGGACCCTCGGTGGCCGACAGGGCACCTTCTTCCTTCAGCACCATGGCCAGATGTCCCACGGCGCGCCCGGCGAGTGGATCGTGAGCGTGGTTCCGGACTCGGGCACCGAAGGCCTGATTGGGCTTTCGGGCCGCATGACCATCACCATCACTGGCAAGGACCACACCTACAGCTTCGAGTACAGCCTCCCCGGGACCCCGTGATCCCTGGATCAGCGCTGGAGAGCGGTGACGCCGGGAAGTTCTAGGCCGCTGAGGAATTCGAGGCTGGCGCCGCCTCCGGTGGAGACATGGCTCATGCGGGAGGCAACGCCCGCCTTGTTCACGGCGGCCACACTGTCCCCGCCGCCCACCAGCACGAAGGCGCCCTTGTCGGCCGCATCGGCAAGCTCCTCGGCCACCGTCAAGGTTCCGCTGGCGAAGGGGGCCATCTCGAAGACGCCCATGGGGCCGTTCCAGAGCAGGGTCTTGGCCGCCCGGATCTCGGCGGCGTAGGCAGCGACGGTCTCAGGGCCGATGTCCAGGGCCATGCGGTCCGCGGGGATGTTCTGGTCCACGGTGATGGCGCAGTCCGCATCCTCCTTGAACTCCGTGGCGGCCACGTGGTCCAGGGGCAGCAGCAGGCGCGTCCCCTTGGCCTGGGCCTGCTTCAGCAGGTCCAGGGACATCTCCAGCTTGTCCTCTTCGCAGAGGCTCTTGCCGATCTCGTAGCCCTGGGCCTTGAGGAAGGTGTAGCTCATGGCGCCGCCGATGAGGATGGCGTCGGCCTTGCCGAGGAAATTCTGGATCAGCTCGATTTTGTCGCTGACCTTGGCGCCGCCGAAGATGACCACCAGGGGCTTCTCGGGGTTGTGGAGGACCTTGCCAAGGGCCTTCAGCTCCTTTTCCATGAGGAAGCCTGCGGCGACGCGGTCCTTGGGGAAATCCGCGACCATGCCGCTGACAGAGGCATGGGCCCGGTGGGCGGAGCCGAAGGCGTCATTCACATAGGTGTCGGCCAGCCGCGCCAGGCTGGCGGCGAATTCGGGGTTGTTCTTGGTCTCGCCCTTTTCGAAGCGCAGGTTCTCGAGCAGCAGCACCTGCCCGGGCTTCAGGGCCGCGGCCTCGGCCTCCACGGCCGCACCGTTCACATAGCTGGCCAGACGGCAGTCGAAGCCCTGCTCTCTGAGCCAGGCCGCCACAGGTGCGGCACTGTAGGCGGCCTCGTAGCCCTTGCCCTCGGGCCGGCCCAGATGCGAGGCCAGCACCACGGAAGCGCCCCCATCGAGCAGGCACTTCAGGGTGGGCAGCGTCTCCTGGACGCGGGTGGCGTCGGAGATCTTGCCGTCCTTGAGGGGCACGTTCAGGTCCGCCCGCAGGAAGACCCGGTGGCCCTTCACATCGAGATCGCGCACCGACTGGAAGCCCATGACTGCTCCTGGAATAGGGAAAGCATCATTCTGACGGAAGTGGGCGGGGTCGGCTATCTGTTGAACCCTTCGGACTCCAGACTGGATCACCACGCCTTTTCGAACACTCCGATCCACCTCGGGCTGTCCTCGGTGAAGCTGGCGCCTGCGTAAGTGCCCATGACGCGGCGAAGACGGAGGCCGGCGCGGACGGCCATCTCCTGGAGCTCCCGGGGGGGATAGAGGCGCACGCTCTCCAGGACCTCCCGGGCTTCGCCGGTGGCCAGACGGGTGAGCTCCATGCGTTTCACGAGGCGATCACCCTCGATGGACCGGAGGCTTCGCACCCTGATGCCGCTGTGCTCCACTGTGTCCTCGGGGATCAACGTGCGGGCCAGCAGCTCGACGTTGACGTAGTCCATCACCAGGACGCCCTGGTGCCTGAGCAGTCCCCCGAGGTCCAGCAGCAGCGCCCGGTTCTCCTCGTCCGAGAAGTAGCCGAAGGGGGTGAACCAGAGGCAGATGCCGCTCAGGACACCCGCCTTCACCGGCAGGCGGCGCATGTCCCCCCGCAGCAGCCAGGGCCGGAGGCCGCCGGGGGCCATGCCAAGCAGGGTTCTGGAAAGATCCAGGCCGAAGGCCAGGGGGTTGGCCCGGCGCAGAATCTCCAGGTGCCGCCCGGCCCCGCAGGCGAGGTCCAGCACGGGCCCTTCCTGCAGTTCCGGCGCCACGCGCAGGGCCCGGCCCACGGCCACTCGGGCCTCCTCTTCGTCCCGGTGGGAGTAGAGCAGGGCATAGTCCTCGTCAAACCATGCTTCGAACCACTCGGTCAAGACAGCGCCTTCTGAAAACCCCAGAGTATCCAGGGGCGGCGCCTCCAGGCGCATGGAGACAGAGAAAAGGCCGGGTCGGGTAGAATGAACATTGCAAAAGGAATCCCATGCTCCGCCCCGAACGCCTGGAAGACCAGGTTCATTTCCTCCTCTCCACCCTCGTGCAGCGCGAGCTCCGGGATCCGGAACTGGGCTTCGTGACGCTCACCGCCGTCCGCCTGTCACCGGACCGCAGCGTGGCCAAGGTGTATTTCACCGTGCTGCCCGCCAATGGTGGCGACCAGGAGGCCCAGGATGGCTTCACCCGCAAGGCCCTGGGCCGGGCGGCGGGGTTCCTCCGCAGCCAGCTGGCCACTCGCCTCAAAATGAAGCGGGTCCCCGAACTGCGCTTCTTTCCCGACAGCACCCTGGAGGCGGGCAACCACCTGGAGTCGCTCCTGTCCGAGATCGAGAAGGAGCGGGCCGCCCGGCCGGTGGACCCCGAGCCGGACCCGGACGCCTGATGGTTGAAGCCGGCATCCACCTCGTCCACAAGGTCGTGGGCCAGAGCAGCTTTGACGTGATCCGGGGCTTCAAGCGCCGGGCCTTCGAGGCGGGCCAGAAGAAGCTGGCCCTGGGCCACGGTGGCACCCTGGACCCCTTCGCCGACGGCCTGCTGCTGGTGCTGGCGGGCCAGGCCACCCGGCTCATGGAATTGCTGCATCCGCTGCCCAAGACCTACGTGGCGGAGGTGGCCTGGGGGGTGGAAACCGATACCTGTGACCTGCAGGGCCTGCCCCTGGGCGACCCGGTCCTCCCTGAATTTGCTCCGGCGGCCCTGGACGCAGCCCTGGCGCCCTTTCTGGGCTGGACCGAGCAGGTGCCCCCCGCCACCAGCGCCAAGAAGATCGATGGCGAGGCCGCCTACAAGAAGGCCCATCGGGGCGAAGTGGTGCTGATGAAACCCTGCCGGGTCTTCCTGCTGTCCGCCCGCTGGCTCTCGCATGACCTGCCCCGGCGCAGCACCCTGGAGCTCACCTGCCGGGGTGGTTTCTACGTGCGCAGCCTAGCTCGGGATCTGGGTCGGGCCCTGGGCTATGGCGCCCATCTCGCCGCCCTGCGCCGCACCGCCATCGGCCCCTGGGGGGATCCGGGCGAGGGCCAGGAGCGGCTGGTCGCTGGCACCGAGCTGCTGCCCTGGTGTCCTTCCCGGTTGCTCACGGACCAGGAGGCCGAGCACTTGGGTCACGGACGGGCGATCCCGGCGGGTGACCCCCTATCGGCCACCTGGGCCATGCCCGACGGCTTCCCTGATCCTGGAGCACCTCTGCGGGCTTTGCACGGTGACCGGCTGGTGGCCCTGCTCAAACCCACCGAAGAGGGGCTGCGGACTTTCGCCAACCTGCGCGGCGGACTCTAGGTCCAATGAAACACCTTGTCGTCAATGGCCTCCGCCTCGAGTACCTCGACCTCGCGGCACGACCGGGGAACGGGCCCACCCTGCTGCTGCTCCACGAGGGACTCGGCAGTGTGGCCATGTGGCGGCAGTTCCCTGAGAAGCTCGCCGCGGTGACGGGCTGCAGGACGATCGTCTACTCCCGGGCAGGGTACGGCGGGTCCCAGCCCATGCCGCATCCGCGAACGCCCCACTACCTCCACCAGGAGGCCGAAGGCACCCTGCCAGCCCTGGTGGCGGCCCTGGGCATCAACCGGCCCGTCCTCATCGGCCACAGCGACGGGGGCAGCATCGCCCTGATCTTCGCCAGCGCCTTCCCGGAAGTGCCCCTGGGTGTGGCGGTGATGGCGCCCCACGAGTTCATCGAAGAGGAGACCCTGGCTGGCATCCGGGCCGCCCGGATCGCCTGGGCGACCACCGACTGGCCTCAGAGACTCTCGCGCTTCCACGCAGATGCCGAGCAGGTGTTCCGCGACTGGAGTGACACCTGGCTGCAGCCTGAATTCAGGGACTGGAGCATCGAGGCCGGCCTCAGCCGCATCCGTTGTCCGGTGCTGGCCATCCAGGGGCTGGAGGACGAATACGCCACTCTGCGCCAGATCGACTTCATTGCCGAACGGGTACCGGGCACACGGCTGCTCAAGCTGCCGGACTGCGGCCACTCACCCCATCGGGAGCAGGAGGCCGCAGTACTGGTGGCCCTCGACGGTTTCATCCGTGAACTCGACAGCGGGGAACCGCCGTCGGGACGGTCAAGCCTTCAGCCCTGAGCTGGCACCCGCGCCGCCAGATCGTCGAGGACCTCCAGGAGCTGCTGGCACTCCTCGCAGCTGGTGTGGGGGGTGCCACAGGGGAATCCGTCCCCCTGCATGCCCTGGCAACGGGGCTGCTGGACGAAGCGCATCAGCTCCGCCAGCAGTTCCGAGACCTTGGCCCGCAGGGGGCTGTCCGGGATCTCCCGGAGGGCCAGGACGATCTTCCATTCCTCGGGGCTGAGGTCGGTGTAGATGGCGGTGTCCTTCATGCTTGCCTCCTGGGGAGGATCGGCTAGTTGGCGAGTGCTTCCACGGACTTGATGCCCCAGGCGAAGGCCTCTTCGTTGAGTGGGATCAGGGCGCACTTGTCCTTCAACGCGACGCGAATGGCCGTGAGCATCGTTTCCTTGGGGAAGATGCCCGTGGCGGCCTGGAGGGCGCCCAGGGCCACGATGTTCTTCACCACGGCCTTGCCCAGGTCCGTGGCGATGCCCGTGAAGGGCACCGGGAAGACCTTGATGCTGGGATCAAGCGCGGGGGGATCGGTCACCACGGAGCTGTCGTAGATGACGTAGCCGCCCTTGCGCACCGTGGGGCCGAACTTGGCGAGGCTCGGCGCGTTGAAGGCGATGAGCACCTGGGGATCGGGGGAGCCGGGGTTGAGCACCTCTTCCTCAGCCACATGCACATCGGCGTAGGACGTGCCGCCACGGCTCTCGGGGCCGTAGCTGGGAATGTGGGTGGCGTCGAAACCCTCGTTGATGGCCGACCGGGCGATGAGCATGGCCGCGGTCTGGGCCCCGTCGCCACCGGATCCCGCCAGCTTGAGGGAGACATCATGGGGGGCGAGGTGGGTGGGGAAGCCCTTGCTGTGGCGCTCGGGATGTTCGGAGGTGGCGCCCGCGAGGCTGAGGATCTTTTCGCCGTTGAAGCTGGGGGGATTCCGCTTGAACCAGGGCTCCACGGTGATGTCCTTCTTTACGCCAAGAGGAAAGACGGGCTCCATGAAGTCCTTGACCCAGCTTTCGGTCTCCTCGGGGCTCATCTTCAGGTGGGTGGGGCATTCGGCCAGCACTTCGATGAAGGAGTAGCCGCGGCCTTCCACCTGGTTCCGGAGGGCCTTGCGGATGGCCTTCTTGGCCTTGATGCGCTGCTTGGCATCGTAGAGGGCCACACGCTCGACGTAGACGGGGCCGTCGAGGCCCGCGATGATCTCGGCCATCTTCATGGGCTGGCCATTGTATTCGTTCCGGCCCGAGGGGCTGGTGGAGCTGGTCTGGCCCATGAGCGTCGTGGGGGCCATCTGGCCGCCAGTCATGCCGTAGATGGCGTTGTTGATGAAGATCACGGTGATGGGGGCGCCCAGCTGGGCCGTAGAGATGGTTTCCGCCAGGCCGATGGAGGCCAGGTCGCCGTCACCCTGGTAGCTGATGACGATGCTGTCGGGGTTGGCGAACTTGTGGCCCAGGGCCACCGCCGGGGCGCGGCCGTGGGCCGCCTGGCTGTTGCCCACATCGAAGTAGTAGTAGAGGAACACGGAGCAGCCGACGGGGCTGATGGCCACCGTGCGGTCCTGCACGCCCAGCTCGTCGATGGCCTCGGCCAGGAACTTGTGGGCCAGCCCGTGGCCGCAGCCGGGGCAGTAGTGGGTGGCGTGGCCCTTGAGGCCCTCGGCGTGCGAATGGCGGTCGAACTTGTCGTAGATGACGCTGGCCTTGCTCATGCGAGCACCTCCTTCTGGCCCAGCACCCGGGTCATGATCTCGCTCTGCTGGGGCAGGACGCCGCCCATGCGGCGGACGGATTCGATCTCGGGGTAATTGCGGATGCCCGCCTTGCTGAGGGCGAGGCGGAGCTCATCCTCCAGCTGGCCGGCGCTGGCTTCGACCACCATGAGGCGGCTGGCGCCCTGGAGGGCCATCCTCAGCTGCTCCACGGGGAAGGGCCAGAGGGTGATGGGACGGAACAGGCCCGCCTTGATGCCCAGGTGGCGGAGCTCCTGGACTGCGCCCTTGGCCGTCCTGGCCGGGGTGTTGCAGGCCACCAGGATCACGTCGGCGTCGTCGCAGAGGAAACTCTCGGCGCGGGCTTCCACCTTCATCGCCTCGTACTTCGAGTTCAGGTGGACGTTGTGGGCCTCGAGGTCGGTCTCGGTGAGGAAGATGGAGGAGATCAGGTTCTTGCGGTGGATGGCATCGCCGTAGACCGCCCATTTGGGAACGCCGGGCTTGAGCATGGTCCCGGGCAGCTGCACCTTGCCGGTCATCTGGCCCAGGTAGCCGTCGCCGAGGAGGACCACCGGGTTGCGGTACTTGAAGCTCAGCTCGAAGGCCAGCATGGTGAGATCCAGCATCTCCTGGGGCGTGGAGGGCGCCAGGGTGATGGCGTGGGTGTTCCCGTGGCCCAGGCCATGGCAGGCCAGCTTGATGTCGGACTGTTCCGGGGCGATGTTGCCGAGGCCGGGGCCACCGCGCATGATGTCGACGAAGACACCCGGCAGCTCCGAGCCGATCATGTAGGAGACCCCTTCGAGCATGAGGCTGAAGCCCGGCGAGGAAGTGAAGGTCATGGTGGGCAGGCCCGCTCCGGCGGTGCCATACATCATGTTCACGGCGGCCACTTCGCTCACCGCCTGGAGGAAGGTGCCGTCGAGCTTGGGCAGGAACTTGGCCATGAGCTCGGCGCCTTCGGTGGAGGGCGTGATGGGGTAGCCGTAGACGTGGCGGCAGCCGGCGAGGATCGCGCCGATGGCCGAAGCGTAGGTGCCCTTGATGACCAGGGGCTCGGTGCGGGGCAGGGGCAGGACCTCGGTGGGGACGTCCTGGGGCTCGGGGGCGTCGCTGGGCTTCACGCCGAAGAGCTTGGCCGGGTCCTCCAGCTCGAAGTCCAGGATCTGGCCCTCGTGGGCGGGACGCAGGCCGTAGGGCTCGGGGCAGGCGTCCATGCACAGACCACAGGCGTTGCAGTTGGTCAGGTCCAGATCCACGGGCACCAGGCCAGTCAGGGGATTGATCTGGGTGCCGAGGGTGATGCAGTCCTTGGCGCAGGCGTCGATGCACCGGCCGCAGCCCTTGCAGTACTCCGGCAGCAGAAAGGGTTTGGGCCGTTCTTTGAGGGCCATGGGGCCTCCTAGCAGGTATGCGTTTCCTAGCTGCCGGAAGTGTGTTCCACGCCCGATGTGTCTGGAATCACAAGGGGGGATTGGCGCAGACCACCGCCGACCAATAGGGCTGGATGTGGTCCCGGCGTGGGCGGTATGTGGTGCACAGACCGGTTGGAGCTTTACATACCGGAAGAAACCAGGCTTAGCGGTCACCCCAGTGCAGCTTCTGCTGGAGCAGGGCGAAGAAATCCAGGCCGGGCCTCTGCAGGAGGGTCACGCGAGCCTGGGACTGGCGCAGTCTCACTTCGTCCCCGGGCAGCAGGCGGTGGCCCACCTGGCCGTCCAGGGTCAGGTGGGCGTCCTCGGCGTCCTCCAGAGTGATGGAAATGGTGCGGGAAGCTGGCACCACCGAAGGGCGCAGCGTCAGGGTATGTGGGCAGATGGGAGAAATGACGACGGCCTCGAGGCTCGGATGCAGGATCGGGCCACCCGCGGAAAGCGAGTACGCCGTGGAGCCGGTGGGCGTGGCCACGATGAGCCCGTCCGCCTTCATGGGTCCGGCATCCTGGTCGCCCACCCGGAGGTGCAGGTCCATGATGCGGGCCAGGGCCCCCTTGGCGACCACCGCGTCATTGAGGACATTCTGTCGCGCCAGCAGGGTGGCCTGGCGCCAGAGCTCCGCCTCCAGCATGGGGCGCACGTCCCTGACGAGGCGACCCTCCAGGAAGGACTCGACCGCCTCCCGGGCGCCTGAAACCGGGTGCGCCGTGAGGAAACCCAGCGAGCCGAGGTTGATTCCGAGAATCGGTGTGCCGCGCATGCCGACGCGGCGGGCCGCGTAAAGCAGGGTCCCATCGCCGCCCAGCACCAGGCAGAGCTCGGCGGGTTCCTGATTGGCGCCCAGGTTCTGGTCGATGAACAGGCGTCCGGGGTCAAGGCCCGCCTGCCGCCAGGCATCCTGCAGGCCAGGCTCGCCGGTGACGGTCCAGCCCTGGTCCAGGAGCACCGGCAGGGCCTGGCGCAGGGTGGAAGCCAGATGGGGGGATTTGACCTTGGCTACGAGGATCAGTCGCTGGGGCATGGCAACAATGTAGCCGGTATCCTGGATGGATGGCTTCCAAGCTCAACTCCTCCTCCTCGCCCGCCCGACGCTGGATCCGGCGCTTCTCCTGGGCATTCATCGTCCTGCTGACCCTGGGGGTCGGCACCCTGGCGGTATCCTGGTCCGTGCTGTCCAGGGATGCGGACAGCTTCCTCACCCTGTTCGCCCTGCGGGTGCCCAAGACCATCACCAAGGTGCTGGACCAGAACGGCAATGTCATCGGCATCTTCGCTGAGGAGCACCGCGTGGTGATCCCCTACGGCGACATCCCCAAGGCCTTCGTCAATGCCCTGGTGGCCACGGAGGACGCGGACTTCTGGGAGCACGGCGGGGTGTCGATGTCGGGCATTGCCCGGTCAGGCTGGAACTTCGTGTCGACCTTAGGTCGCCGGCGGGAGGGTGCCTCGACGCTCACCATGCAGCTGATCCGCACCGTCACGGCCAAGCGGCAGAAGCGGCTGGACCGGAAGCTCAAGGAGATCATCCTGGCCCGCAAGCTGGAGCGGGCCTACTCCAAGAAGCAGATCATGGAGATGTACGCCAACGAGGTCTACTTCGGCGGCGGGCGCTACGGCATCGAGGCGGCGGCGGAGTTCTACTTCGGCAAGAGCGCGCCCCAGCTGAATGTGGAGGAGTGCGCCCTGCTGGCGGGCCTGGTCCAGAATCCGAACTGGTACAACCCCTACAATCCCGATCCCAAGGCCCGCGCCGCCGCCAAGGCCCGCCGCAATCATGTGCTCATCCGCATGGTGAAGGTGGACTACCTCAAGGCAGCCGAGGCGAGCCTTCTCGTTGAGCGGCCCATCCGCCTGGCCCGGGAGAATGCCCGGGAAGAAGCCGTGGCGCCCTACGTGGTGGAGGAGGTGCGGAAGTACCTCTATGAGAAGTACGGCCGGGAGCAGGTGCTGAACGGGGGCCTGGAGGTCACCACCACCGTGGACAGCTACTGGCAGGAGTCCGCCAACGACGCGGTGCGGGCCGGTCTCAAGGCCGTGGATCGCCGGCGCGGCTTCCGGAAGGAGGCGGTGCAGTTCGTATCGGATCCCGAAACCACCCAGCTGGGCGGCTGGAAGCGCTACTTCGAAAACGGGGACAATGTCCGTGGAGTGATCCTCGGCTGGAAGGGTGGCAAGGCTCAGGTGCGCATTGGCAGCACGGAGCTGGCGGTGCCCGAAAGCGCCTTCGCCTGGGCCGGCAAGGATGTGTCCCGGCTGCTGCCCCGAGGCGCGGCGCCGCTGTTCGCCGTGAAGACGTCGGAGAACGGCACGCCCAAGACTCTGGAACTGGACCAGGAGCCATCGGTGGAAGGCGCCCTGATGGCCGTGGATCCCAAGACCGGGGAGATCCGCGCCATGGTGGGCGGCTACGACTTCAACCGCTCCAAGTTCAATCGCGCCACCCAGGCCCTGCGCCAGGTGGGTTCCACCATGAAGGCCTACGTGTATGGTGCCGCCTTCACTGCCGGGAAGACGCCCGCCACCGTGGTCCAGGATGTGCCGACCCGGTTCCTCGACACCGTGGACTACCTCACGATCACGCAGCCGGACGGGACCCTGGATTTCAAGCCTCTGCGGGCCAACGTGAAGCCCTACGAACCCAAGAACTATGAGCGCGACTTCTGGGGACCCATCCCCATCTGGGAAGCCCTGCGGGATTCCCGCAACGTGCCAGCGGTGCGCACCCTCGAGGAGACGGGGGTCATGAACGTCATCGACTTTGCCCGCAAGTGCGGCATCACCGGTAACATCCCGCCATATCCGAGCATGGCGCTGGGCTCCGGCGACTTCACCCTGCGCGAAATGGTGCGGGGCTACGCCACCATCGCCAACGGCGGACTTCAGGCGCCCATGCCCTTCTTCATCAAGAAGGTGGCCGACCGCAATGGCCGCGTGCTGGAGAGCCACAGCGGCGCCGCCACCGAGCAGGTGTTGGATCCCCAGAGCACCTACCAGCTCATCCAGTGCCTCCAGGGCGTGGCCACCAGTGGCACCGGCGCCCGCAGCAACGAGCTGGAGTGGCCCGTGGCGGGCAAGACGGGCACCACGGACGACCACACGGACGCCTGGTTCATGGGTTTTTCCACCCGCGTCGTGTGCGGCGTGTGGGTGGGCCTGGATGAGAAGAAGACCATCTTCAGGGGCGCCGATGGGGCCAAGGTGGCCCTGCCCATCTGGATCGATTTCATGAAGGCGGCCCTGCCCACCACCGAGCGCGAGGAGTTCAAGGCCCCCGACGGCATGGAGTGGGCGGACATCGACCGCTACACCGGCCTGCTGGCCACCTCGGCCACCACAGACAAGGTGCTCCACCTCGCCTTCAAGCCCGGCACCGTTCCCAGATCCGGCAGTGACGGAGAAGCCATCCAGGCGATCAGGGCCGCCCGGGAAAGGGCGCCCTCCCAGCCGGTGGAGAACCGCATCTGGGGCCGGCCTAAGGTGGTGGAAGAGCCCAGGCCCCTGGATCTGAATGCGGCGGATCCGAACGGGTGAGGGGACAGGCCTCAGGCTTCAGAGCCGCGCCTCGGACGGCGCCGCGTTGCTGAAGCCTGAACCCTGAACCTTACTTCTTCTTCCAGGTCTTGGCAGGCGCGGCTTTCCAGGGACGCGGGGTGTCCTTGGTGGCGGGCTTGTCCTCCCAGGTCTTGCGAGGCGCGGCGGCGGCGCCGGGCTTGGGCTTGACGTAGGGGCGGGGCTTCTCGTCGAAGTCACGGCGGGGCTTGAAGCTGCCGTCGGGGCGGGTCTTGGAGAAGGCGGAATCAGGCCGGGGTGCTTCGCCACGGGCGGCCGTGCGCTCAGCGTAGGTCCGCTGGGGACGGGGGCCGCCCTCCTTGCGTTCACGCGCGGTCTCGAACCGGGACTTCACTTTCTTCTCGGGTTCGTTGGGCAGGTCGAAACCCGAGGCCTGGTCGGCCTGGACGAGACCCAGGAGGCCCGCCACGAGGCGCACGGGGTCGGCATCCTTCAGCATCTGGGCGGCCTGCTGGAGCAGGGCGGCGCTGACGGAGCCCTGGATGCCGTCCAGGAGCTTGACGGCCTGGGCCTCGCGGATTTCGGAAGGGGTCGGCACGGCGCGCCAGTCGAGGGTGAGGCCCCCGCGGCGGCTCCAGGCCAGCAGGATGCGGCTTTCCTTCCAGCCCACCAGGGCCATGCTGGAGCCCTTGGCGCCGGCGCGACCGGTGCGGCCGCTGCGGTGGATGTAGCTTTCCAGCTGAGTGGGTATGCCCATGTGGACGACCAGCGGCAGACCTTCGATATCGAGGCCACGGGCGGCCACATCGGTGGCCACCAGGTAGCGCAGCTTGCCGTCCTTGAACTGGCCTAGGATGCGGGTGCGAGTGGCCTGGGCCAGGTCCCCGTGCAAGAAGGCGGCAGGCAGACCTGAGACCGTCAGCTCTTCCGCGACCTCCTCGGTCTGGGCCTTGGTCTTGGTGAAGATCAGCGCCGAGCTGGGCTGATCCTTGAGCAGCAGGTTCACGAGAGCCCGCACGTGCTGGTGGTCCGGCGCCAGGACCGGTGTGTGGGCGATGTCGGCGTGGACGGCATGCTCGCCGGCCTCCGCCAGCTGGATCTGGACCGGATCCTTGAGGAAGCGCTTGGCGAGCTTGGCGATGGGGGCGGGCAGGGTGGCGGAGAAGAGGAAGGTCTGGGGTCCGGCGGGCACCTTGGCGAGGATGGTTTCCACATCCTCGAGGAAGCCCATGTTCAGCATCTCGTCACACTCGTCGAGCACGATCATGCTCACCTTGCCCAAGTCCAGGGTGCCGCGGTTCAGGTGATCCATCACGCGGCCAGGGGTGCCCACGACCACGGGCGCCCCCATCTGCAGGGACCGGAGCTGGGGCTGGTAGGCCACGCCACCCACGAGGTTGGCGATGGGCAGCTTGGGCACGAGGGTGTGCAGCTCGGCGCCCACCTGCTGGGCCAGTTCCCGCGTGGGTGCGAGGATCAGGGCCTGGGTGTGGCGTTCGTCGGACAGCCGCTGCAACAGGGGCAGGCCATAGGCGAGCGTCTTGCCCGAGCCGGTGCGGCTCTGCACCAGCAGGTCGCGGCCCTCGATGCCGGGCTTGATGGTCTGGGCCTGCACGGCCATGGGGGTCTCGAAACCGCGCTGGGCCAGGGCGGCCAACAAAGCTTCGCTGCAGCCAAGGGCTGCGAAAGTCAGTTCACTCACTGGTATCTCCCGGGGCTATCCCTGCGCGAGTGTGCCAAGCGGCAACTCAATTGGCGAACAGCGCCAGCCGGGAGGGGCCCAAACGAAGAGTATCTCCCAAAAAGCATTGAAAAACAAGGGCAATTCATGAACCACGCTCCTCTGACAAGCACTGGCCTGGAATCTGGCTCCGGTGGTGGGGCTGGGCCTGATATAAGATTTGTTCCAACCAATCCGAGAAGTCATGTTGGGGGAAGCCTTGCCTCGAACACCGCTCAATGATGAGTGCCATGAAGACTAGCCAAGCTCGGAGAAACCTCGATGACAGGCCAATCTGGCGAACCAAGGCGGTCCTTCGACCCGGACGCCTTCCACCAGCAAGCTGATGTTCTCAACATCGTCCTGGACAGCCTTACTCAGGGCATGGTCGTGGTGGGTCCGGACCATCGCGTTCTTGCCTTCAACAGGTCGTTCGAAGAACTGTTCCAGCTTCCCGCCGGAACCGTCGAAGAAGGGGCTGACTTCCGTGAGGTGCTTAGGACATGGGCCGAAGTCACTGGGCAGGACCAGCCGATGCTGGACCGCGCCATCCTGCAGCTCGACCATGCCATTCCGTTCGAATTCGAATTCTCCCAACAGATCAGAGGTGAGCCCCGCTGGTGCCAGCTGACCCACCATCCGCTGCCGGGTAAAGGGTTTGTCCGGACCTTCACCGACATCACCGGGCGCAAGCAGGCCGAGGAGGCGCTGCGCCACAGCGAGGATTATTTCAGGGCGTTTTTCGAGATCCTTCCCGCGGGCGTGCTGACCCATCGACAGGGCCGGATCCAGTTCGTGAACACTGCTTGCCTGAAGATGTTCGGGGCCAAGGATGCGGATGAACTGATCGGAACGTCCGTCATGGATCGCATTCATCCGGCATTCCGGGAAAAGGTCCGAGAACGGATTCGGATAGCCATGGACAGGGGAGTTCCAGGCCATCTGCTCGAGGAGACCTTCCTCCGATTGGACGGCTCCTCCTTTGCCATCGAGGCGACTGGACATCCGATCAGCATGAATGGCGAGGAGGCCATCCTTGTCGTATTCAACGACATCACCGAGCGCAGACGGTCCGAGGATGTCCTGCGCATCAGTGAAGAAAGGCTCCGGCTGGCCATGCTGGCGACCCAGCAGGGCTGGTTCGACCTGAACCTCAAGACGGGGGAGGTCATCGCGAGCAGGGAGTTCGCCAGGATGATCGGGGCTGAGGATGCGCAGCCGCCGATGACTTACCAGACCTGGGTCGAGGCCATTCACCGGGATGACCGCAGCGTCGTGCTTCAGTGCTTTGACGAGTGCCTGAAAACACGTGAAGTCCGGCAGATGGAATACCGCATCCTGGCAAGAACCGGCGAATGGAAGTGGGTCCGGTCCTCTGCGAAAGTGGTCGCCTTCGACGAGGCTGGATTGCCGACGAGGATGACCGGTACCCATGCGGACATCACGGAGCGCAAGCAGGCAGAGGCGGCGCTCAGGCAATCCGAGCAGGAATACCGGCAGCTTTTCGAGATGGCCAATGACCCCATCATCATCTTCGAACCCGAGACCGAACTCATCCTGGAGGCCAACCAGGCAGCCTGCCGGACCTACGGCTTCGACCACGACGAATTCGTCGGCCTGGACCTCAAGACCCTGACCAGGGACATACCCCGCGGCAAATCGCAGATCCAAGCCCTGATGGCCTCTGGGCTCTACCACAACTTCGAGACCGTCCAGCTGAACAAGCAGGGGGAGGAGATCCACTTCCTCATCAATTCCTCGGTGATCACCTACCGCGGTCAGAAAGCCGTCCTCAGCCTGAACCGCGACATCCGGGACCGCAAGCGGCTGGAGGCCCAGCTGGCTCAATCCCAGAAAATGGAAAGCCTCGGGACTTTGGCGGGTGGTGTCGCCCACGACATGAACAACGTGCTGGGGGCCATCCTCGGGTTGGCCTCGGCCCACATCGGCAGCCAGCCCTATGGAAGCCCCCTCCACCAGGCCCTCGACACCATCTGCAAGGCCACCGAACGGGGTGGCAAGATGGTCACGAGCCTGCTGGGCTTTGCCCGGCAGAACCCCGCGGAAAGCCGCGAGCTGGATATGAACGCCCTCCTCAGTGAGCAGGTTGCCCTGCTGGAGCGGACGACCCTGGCGAAGGTCCGCCTGCAGCTGGATCTGGAGAAAGGGCTGCGATCCATCCTGGGCGATACCAGCGCCTTGACCCATGCCTTCATGAACCTCTGCGTCAATGCCTTGGATGCCATGCCGGAGAATGGCACCCTCACCCTGCATACCCGCAATGTCGACCAGGACTGGATCGAAGTCGTGGTCGAAGACAACGGAATGGGGATGTCTAAGGAGGTGCTGGAGAGGGCGATGGATCCCTTCTTCACCACCAAGGCCACCGGCAAGGGCACAGGACTAGGTCTGTCCATGGTCTTCAGCACCGTGAATGCCCACCAGGGGCAGATGGTGATAGAGAGCGAGCCAGGCAAGGGCACCCGTGTGCTGATGCGCTTCCCCGCCTGCGAAGGTGCAGCCCCGGCTCCAGCTTCGGCTGTTTTCGAGGCCCCGCTGGCGTCCCTTGAATCACTGAGGATTCTGCTCGTGGATGACGATGAGCTGATCCGGAGTTCAGTCCAGACCATCCTGGAAGCACTCGGGCACAGCGCGGTGTCCACAGCCCAGTGTGGCGAGGAGGCTCTGGGCATGCTGGAAGCAGGGCTGGAGCCTGATCTCATCATCCTGGACATGAACATGCCCGGACTGGGCGGAACCGGGACCCTGCCGCGCCTGCGTGCCTTGCGCCCGCTGGTGCCCATCCTGCTCTCCACGGGCCGAACCGACCAGACGGCCCTGACCCTGGCCGCGGCTCATCCCGGTGTCACCCTGCTGTCCAAGCCCTTCGGGCTGAGGGAACTTCAGAAACACTTGGAGAACATTGGATTGGGGTGAGGCCCCACATGCGTGTTTTCCTGTTTTCCGTGCCAGGCAGACTGTCTGGGGCCTAGTGACACCCACGGAGCGGTAGGATTGTGGAATGACCAAGCTCCTGCTCATCCGCCACGGCATTGCCGAGGACCCGCAACCTGGCCAGAAGGACTCGGACCGGGCCCTGACGGAAGAGGGCTGGCGGCGGACCCGGTCGGCCATGAAGGGGCTGGTGGGGCTCGGCTACAAGCCCACGCGGGGCTTCACCAGCCCCTACCGGCGCGCCGCGGAAACCATGGTCTGCCTCCAGGATGCGGCGGGAGCCTTCCCCATGGAGACCCGACTGGACCTGGTGCCCCACGGGCGGCCCGCCCAGGTGGACCTGTGGCTGCGCGGCATGCTGGCCGAGGCCAGGACCAGCGATGTGTTCGTCCTCATCAGCCACCAGCCCTTTCTGGGAGACCTCATCCACCATCTCACCGCCCGGGAGGTGGAGGTGAAGAAGGCCAGCTGCACGGTCCTCACCTGGGAACAGGGCGCCTGGCGGTTTGAGCGGCAACTCCAGCCCTCGGAACTGCGCGGCTGACATGCGCTCCCAACCCACCTTCGCCGCCCTGCCCTCGGGCCTGAAGCTCCACTACCGGGTGCAAGGCAACCCGGCAGGCTCCTGGCTGGTGCTGCTGAACGGCCTGCTGTCGGACACGACGATGTGGGCTGGGGCACTGCCGGGTCTGTCAGACCGTTTCCGCATCCTTACCTTCGACAGCCGGGGCCAGGGCAAGTCCGACGCGCCCCTGGAAGGCCCCTATCCCACGACCCTGTTGGCGGCCGATGCCTGGGAACTGTTCCAGACGCTGGGTATCCGCAGCCCCTGGCTCATCGGTCTCTCCAATGGCAGCGCCCTGAGCCTGGAACTGCTCAGCGCCCACCCGGAGGCCTTCCCCGGCGCCGTGCTCACCAGCGCCATGCCCTGGTTCGATTTCGCCCTGAGCCTCAAGGCCGAGCACTGGGCCCGCTGTCTGGAGGTGGGCGGACCCCTCATGCAGTTCGACGCCGTGGCGCCCTTCCTCTGGGGCGACCGGTTCCTGGAGGCCAGGCACGGTGTCCTCAGGGCCTACCACCAGGTCGTGACGGGCGCGGGCCGTCCCATGCACGGCAACCTGCACCAGATCCGGGGCACCCAGGGCTGGGATATCCGGGATCGGCTGGGGCACATCCAGGCGCCCGTGCTGCTGCTCAGCGGCGCCGAGGATCTGCTGACGCCACCCTGGAAGTGCCTGGAAACAGCCAAGGGGATCCCACACAGCCGCTTCGAGGTGGTGCCGGGCATTGGCCACGCCTATCCGGTGGAGGATCCCAAGGGGTTCGTGGCCCGGGTGCGGGCCTTCATCCTTGAAGTGCAGCCGGATTTGGCCGATACGAAATTCTGACCTATCCTGTCAGCATTCCCGAGCCACTCCCGACTCGCCCTACCCCTGAGGTGACCTATGGCCACCCCTCCTCAGTTGCCGACCGTCTTGAGCCTGCAGGAGCTCAAGGAACTCTCCATTGGCAAGCTGGCTGAGCTTTCGAAGACCCTGGGCATCGAGAATCCGCTGGCCATGCGCAAGCAGGAGCTGGTGTTCCGGGTGCTCCAGGCCCAGGCGGAACGGGAAGGCCAGTTTTTCTCCGAGGGGGTGCTGGAGGTGCTGCCCGAGGGCTTCGGCTTCCTGCGCAGCCCCGATCAGAACTACCTCGCCGGTCCCGAAGACATCTACATCTCCCCCAGCCAGATCCGCAAGTTCAACCTCCGCACCGGCGACACCCTATCGGGCATGATCCGCCCCCCGAAGGAAGGCGAGAAGTTCTTCGCCATGTTGCGGGTGGATGCCGTCAACTTTGATCCTCCGGAGCAGGCCAAGGAGCGGGTGCACTTCGATGACCTGGTGCCCCTGTACCCCAAGCATCACCTGCGCATGGAGCGGGACGCCCAGGAGATCAGCACCCGGGTGATGGACTTGATGACGCCCATGGGCAAGGGCCAGCGGGCCCTTATCGTGGCCCCGCCGCGCACGGGCAAGACGGTGCTCCTGCAGAACATCGCGAATTCCATCACGGCCAACCACCCGGAGGTCTTTCTCATTGTGCTGCTCATCGACGAGCGCCCCGAGGAAGTGACCGACATGGAGCGCAATGTGAAAGGTGAGGTCGTGTCGAGCACCTTCGACGAGCCCGCCACCCGCCACGTCCAGGTGGCGGAGATGGTCATCGAAAAGGCCAAGCGGCTGGTGGAACACAAGAAGGATGTCGTGATCCTGCTGGACTCCATCACGCGCCTGGGCCGGGCCTACAACACCGTGGTGCCCCCCAGCGGCAAGGTGCTCTCCGGTGGTGTGGACTCCAACGCGCTGCAACGGCCCAAGCGCTTCTTCGGCGCGGCCCGCAACATCGAAGTGGGCGGCAGCCTCACCATCATCGCCACGGCCCTCATCGAGACCGGCAGCCGCATGGACGATGTGATCTTCGAGGAGTTCAAGGGCACCGGCAACAGCGAGATCGTGCTGGACCGCAAGCTCAGCGACAAGCGCATCTTCCCCGCCATGGACATCCAGAAGTCC
>CAISFO010000014.1 GCA_903884655.1 uncultured Holophagaceae bacterium
GCCCTTGCCGGAGCGTCCTGAACGATGCCGGCAGGCGGGGTCCCGGGACCCGTGGCCAGGTGATGCTCAACCTTGCGGGTCCCCACTCTCAGGCCTGCTTGGGCAGGCCTGAACCGTGACCCGCATCGGCCTCGCCCATTCCGGCTAGCGGCTCCAGTCTTTCAAAAGCCCTTGCCGGAGCGTCCTGAACGATGCCGGCAGGCGGGGTCCCGGGACCCGTGGCCAGGTGATGCTCAACCTTGCGGGTCCCCACTCTCAGGCCTGCTCAGGCAGGCCTGAACCGTGACCCGCATCGGCTTCGCCTTGGCACCGAGGCAGGACTGGTCTAGGTTTGCGCGAGTCGACAACCGGAAAATTTCAGACCACATCATCATCTAGAATTGCTTCTCAGACGCAAAATCGTGATTGGATTTGTTTCAATAAATTCATTTGCAGCTGATTTCTATCAAGCGATATTGAGGTAGGTGGAATCGTTCATGGTGGATCTTGTCTGCGGGACCTCGGGTAGAGGGTCTGCGCCTCTGGAGCAGGAGGCCTTTCTGACCATGCTCGACATGGCCGGTACAGTTCCCGAACCCAAGGACCTGGCTCAGAAGCTGGTGGTCCTGGTCCGGGACTTCTCGGGCTGCGAAGCCACGGCGGTCCGGCTGAAGGTGGGATTGGACTTCCCCTATGCGGCGTTCCTCGGGTTTCCGGAACGGTTCATCGCCATGGAGGACGAACTCTGCTCCACCGACCGGGAGGGGAAAGTCATCCGGGACGACCAGCAGCGTCCCATCCTGGCGTGCCAGTGTGGCAAGGTGCTGTCCGGCAAGGGCGACCCGTTCCATGCCCACTTCACGGCCCAGGGCAGCTTGATCATCGCCTCGCACCACGAACTCAAGTGCCAGGACCGCACCCGGCGCTGCCAGCTGGTGGGCTATGAAACCATGGGCCTCTTCCCCATCCGGATGGAGGGCGTGACTTACGGCCTCATCCAGTGCAATGACACCAGGCCCGGGATGATCACGGCGGAGGCCATCGTTCAGTTGGAGAGCCTGGCCAATGCCGCCGCCCACCTTTTGCGGACGGCAATGGCCTGAAGGCGTTGCCACCCGCCGAACGCAGGAATGAGCAGCGTCCGCCTCTCGTCCCGGGCCCAGGGCTTCACTTCCTGCTTCACTCAACTGCCTGAGTAACTTCATCCCGGCAGGCAGGGTGCCCTGGGAGCAGGGACAGGTGATGCGAGTCACACCATCGCATTCTATGATCAGTGTGTCCATTCGGTTGAGACAGGATCGTCCCCGTTTTTTCTGCCTGCCTGCAGGCACGACCGGCCCTCCGGGGCCTCCACCCCAAACATGAACCGAATTGGAGTTGTCCAATGGCCAACAGGGGCTTGCAACACATCCGGATGAACCCGTGGTTGACCGGCGCTCGCGTGGTGATCGCCCTGCTGTCGATCAGCGCCATGACCCTGGGTGCAGAGGACAAAGAGAAAGAAAAGGACAAGAAGCACGAAGCCCACCAGGCGCCAGCGCCCAAGCCTGCTCCTGCGCCGGCCCCGAAGCCGGCCCCGGCCCCAGCACCCAGGCCAGCCCCAGCGCCCACTCCAGCTCCTCGACCGGCCCCTGCTCCCGTTCCTCGGCCCGCCCCGGCACCTGCTCCTGCGGCTGCGCCGAAGCCCACGCCCCCCGTGCAGTCAGGTCCGGCACCAATCGGCCGACCAGGAGGGCCCGGCGCCCCCGGCGCTCAAGCCCCTGGCGCTGCCAACCCAGGCGCCCCCCCATCGTCAGGTCGTCCTGGCGCACCGGCTTCCCCCACTGCGCCACCTCCTGGCGCCGTCCATCCAGGGGCTCCCGCGCCAGGGGCACGCCCTATCGCTCCGGTTCCTCCCACCCCAGGGGCACACCCTGGCGCTCCGGCTGCTCCCGTCCCAGGGGCACGTCCTGGTGCTCCGGTTGCTCCCGCCCCGCCACCCCCCACGCATGGTCTTCCGGCCAGACCCGACCAGCACCCGTTGCCTGTCGGGCCTGGGCGCACGGAACGTCCCGAACCTCCCCACGCGGGCGGTGTGCCTGCAGGACGGCCCGGGGACCACGCCCAGCCCGGAGTCAGGCCTCCGGACAGGCATGCCCCTGAACGACAGGTCGTCCGCACGCCCAACGGCGGCGAGATCCACCGGGCCCCCAATGGCGCCATCCGCGAGGTGCGCACTCCCAGCGGTGCCGTCATCCGGCATTCACCCAGTGGCGTCCGGCAGGTCGAGATCGTCCGTCCCGGCGGACGGGTCATCGTGGCCAATGCCACGGGCCACGCTGGATACATCCAGAGGCCGCTCGTATCGCACGGTCACACCTTTGTTCAGCGCACCTACATCATCGGTGGCAGGCCCCAGGCAGCCATCTACCGGCCCTGGTCCCATGGCGGCCGCGATTACGTCGTCTTCATGCCGCATCACTACTACCGGCCCAGCTACTACACCTACGTCTATACCCCGTGGGCCCAGCCGGTCAGCTACAGCTGGGGCTGGCATGCGCGTCCCTGGTACGGCTACTACGGTGGCTACTTCACTCCCTATCGGGTCTATCCAAGCCCGGCCTTCTGGCTCGCCGATTTCATGATCGCGGCGACGCTGGAATCGGCCTACCTGGCCCAGAACGCCACGGTGAGTGCCCCGCCCGTCACCTACAACAACTCGACGGCCCTGAGTCCTGAAGTGAAAGAGCAGATCGCCGCCGAGGTCCGGCGACAGATGGAGCAGGCGCAGGCGGACCAGGCGGCGGCCCAGAATGCGCCACCACCGCTCTTTTCCAGGAACGGCCCCAAGGTCTTCCTCGTGTCGAGCAGCCTCCTGGCCTATGCCGGCAACCAGGAATGCCCTCTGGTGGAAGGCGATGTCCTGCAGCTGATTGAAACGCCCGCCATGGGCGCGGAGTACGCCGAGGTGAAGGTCCTGGCCAGCCGCGGCTCCAGCTGCCAGCGGGGCACCTATGTGTCAGTAAGGACCGTGGATCTGCAGGAAATGCAGAACCACATGCAGGCCTCCATCGAGCAGGGCATGGCGAAACTCCAGTCCAATCAGGGCCGGGACGGCATCCCGGTCATTCCCGCCCAGTCCCTCGGGACCGTGAAAGCCGCCTGGACGGATGACCTGCAGCCCGATCCCGCCGCCCAGTCGGAACTGGCCATGGCCGTCAGGGAGGCCAACGGCTCGGAGCAGGACATCATCAACCAGGGCGGCCAGATGCCGGCCAGCCCGGCTTCGGGAGCGACGGTCTCCCTGGGCATGACCATTCCGGAAGTGGAGCGCGCCCTGGGGCAACCCCTCAGCACCGTCGACCTGGGCAAGAAGCGGATCCACGTCTACAAGGATCTCAAAGTCACCTTCCTCAACGGGCGGGTGAGCGACGTCCAGTAGCAAGGACTCCTGCAGCAGTTGTGGGCCCGGGCCTCGGGTGAAAACGAGGCCCGGGCCCATGCGCGCTCGATGGCCGCCCGCCCCTGCAGGGCTGCCCACATCTACACCGTTCTTGGCAGCCGAAGTAGGGTTTCACCCCATGGGACCGACCCCCTCCTCAGGCGACCCTGGTTGAATGCCCCAAGACCCCCCTCAGTTCCTGCCACTGGACCAGCACTCCCTGGTCGGCACGGGGTGTCTTGATTGCCTGCACCTGATCGACCTGGTGGAGAGCACCTGCGAGGCCTTCCCGAAGGGCATCCCCCTCGACATCCTGCAGGATCGGGTGCGGCATGACCGGAGCTACCCGGGGGACCACGGGATCCTGTACGAGAAAGCCTGAGCACAACCAGGGCTCCCGTTTGAGCCCAGGTGCAACCTGGGTTCGCGTTATCCTCTGACCATGCTCCTCCCCCTCTATCTGGGCGTGCTGCACGCGGTGGAACCCGACCATGTGGCCGTGGTGACGGGCGTGTCCCTGTCTGGAAACCGCCGGGGGGCCTGGAAGGTGGGTCTCGCCTTCGGTGTGTCCCACATGCTCGCCGTGGCACTGCTGGCCGTGGGGGCGACCTTCCTGGGACGGGCTTTCCTCGGCGATGGGTTCTTCCTGTGGATGGACCGTCTGGCCTGGACCCTGGTGCTGCTGCTGGGCCTGTGGAATCTGACCGCCGCTTTGGGCCTGCGCACCATCTCCCTCCACAGCCATGCCCACCAGCACGGCCTGATCAAGCATGTCCATCCTCACCCCCATGGGCACGGGGCAGCCCGCATCCGGACCCGCTGGACGCTCAGGGCCAGACCCGCCCAGGCCCCCACCCGGCGAACCACCACCACCGCCATCCTTCCCTTCGGGTCGCAGGGCCCAAAGCACCATGCCCCTGGCGCCTCAGGCCACACCTTCCACCACACGGCCGCCTGGCTGGGCGCCTTCTTTGGCCTGGGGGGCGTAAGGGGCTTCACCACCCTCATGAAGAACGCGGGCATCAGCGGCCAGGTCCAATTCATCCAGGCCCTGCTGCTGTTCGGCCTGGGCATCACGGCCATGTTCACCCTTCTCAGCGCCCTTTCCGGGTGGTTGGCGGGGCGGCTTGGCACCGAACTCCGCTACCGGCGCACGCTCTATGCCCTCTCCGGCGTGGGCAACGTGCTGGTGGGCCTCTACCTGCTGATCAAGGGATGAGCGAAACGCACCGGCCCAGCCTGCTGCGCTCGGCGGCCGTGGTGTCCTTCATGACCCTGCTCAGCCGCCTGACCGGTCTGGCGCAGACCTTCTTCCTCAGCCACGTGCTGGGGGCCGGAGCCGCGGCGGACGCCTACGCCATTGCGTTCCGCCTGCCCAACCTGCTGCGCCGCTTCACCGCTGAAGGCACCATGACCGCCGCCTTCCTGCCCACGCTGTCCGAGGCCGAGGCCGCCGAGGGCGAGTCCGCCATGAAGGCTGTGGCGGCCCGTTTCCTCGGCACCCTGCTGGCCCTGCTGCTGCTGGGGGTGGTCCTGGTGCTGCTCTTCATGGGACCCCTGGCGGGCCTGCTCACCTTGGGGCGCCCCTCGGTCCAGGGCGAGCTCACAGCGCGGCTGGGCCGCATCATGTTCCCCTACCTTGCCCTGGTGAGCCTCACGGCCGGCTTCACGGGCCTGCTGAACCTGCGGCATCGTTTCGCCCTGGCTGCCTCGGTCTCGGTGTTCTGGAACCTGGCCTTCATGGCCTTCGGCTGGACCACCCTGCGCGTGCTGGAGCGGGGCGGCTCCGTTCCCCTCGAGACGGTGGCAGTCATCTGCGCCTTCGCGGTCCTGGCGGGGGGGGTCCTGCAACTGCTGGTAGTGCTTCCCGCTGTGCGGAAGGAAGGCTTCGGCCTCGCCTTCGGCCTGCACCTGAAGGACCCCTGGGTGCGCAAGGCGCTCAAGCGCATGGGGCCCGGCCTGCTGGCAGCGGGCATCTACCCCATCAACGCCCTCATCAGCACCATGCTGGCCTCCCGGCTGCCCAACGGCGCCCAGATCGTGCTCTACAACAGCGGCATGATGGGTGAAATGGTGCTGGGCCTTTTCGCCATGAGCCTCGCCACCGCGGGACTCCCGACCTTGTCGCGCCAGGCCGAAGCCCAGGACTGGCCCGCCCTGAACCGCAGTCTCATGCAATCCATGTCCACCTCGGCCTTGCTGGTGCTGCCGGCGTCGGTAGGTCTTGCGGTGCTCGCCCGGCCCATCTGCGCCCTGCTCTTCCGCACGGGTGCCTACACTCCCGCCGCCGCGGACTGGACAGCCCTGACCCTGGTGTTCCAGTCCCTGGGCCTCGTCTTCGTGGCGGCCCAGCGCCTGGGCAACCAGGCGCTCTACGCCCTCAAGGATTACCGGGGACCGGCCACTCTCGCCGCGGGCACCCTGGTGCTGAACGTGGTCCTCAGCCTCGCACTGCTCCAGCCCCTCGGCACCCGTGGCCTGGCCCTGGCCAACGGCCTCGCCAGCCTTGCAGGCTTGCTGGGCGTGCTGCTGCGTCTTCGCCCCCGGCTGCCTGGCATGGACCTGCGCCCCCTGCTGAACGCCACCCTTCGTGCCCTGGCCGCCTGCCTCCTCATGGGCCTGCTGGCCTGGGGCGGTACGCGGCTCCTGTCGATGGATTCCCCCCACGGGTTCATCCGCTGGGCTCTGGCTGCCCGCCTGCTGCCCCTGGTGGCCTTCTGCGCGGCGATCTATGGCCTCGCGGCGGCGGGGTTCGGACATCCCGAGGCCCGGGCACTGGCGAGCAGGATCAGGCAAAAGTTCGGACCGGACTGATCAGCCCCACCCAGACTTGACCCTGGCCCGGCCGCCGACCATGCTGGCCGCACTGCCCCAGCCACGAGGATCGGTTCCATGTTCAAACAGCTCGTCGTCCTGACCGCCCTGGCCTTGTCCCCGACTCAGGCCCCGGCCGGCGATCTCACCTTCATCGCGGAAGCCATCAATGCCGGCAACGGGAAAAAGTACAAGGCCTACATCGACCAGTCGACCATCCACCGGGAAGGCACCTACGAATCCGTGAAGCTCGTGTCCATCTATGAGAAGCCCATCTCGGCCGCCGGCTTTGCGGGCATCAAATCCATGGTCAATATCTTTCAGGTGGACTGCCATCGCCACGTGAAACGGGTCACCTACATCGGTTTCCTGGATGCCCAAGGCAACGTGATCGTCGACGAGAAGTATCCCAACGCACCGGATGAGCCCTTCGGGACCGAGACCGTGGATCGGAAGGTCGAACCCTACCTTTGCGTCCACCTGACGGACCCGGTCAGGTAGGTGGACATCAGGCCCGGGCGGCGGCGCGCAGCTCTCGCCGGAGCGCCTTGCCTACGGCATTCTTGGGGATCTCGGCCAGGAAGTTGAAGCTCGTCGGCACCTTGTAGCCGGCCAGCAGGCTCCGGCAGTGAGCCTTGAGCTCTTCCACAGGAATGTCGGAGCGCAGGACGACGAAGGCCCGCACGGCCTCCCCGGTGACCTCGTTGGGAACACCGACCACCGCCACATCCGCCACCTCCGCATGGAGCGCGATGCAGGCTTCCACCTCGTTGGGGAAGACATTGAACCCGCTGACAATGATCATGTCCTTCTTGCGGTCCGTGATCTCCAGGTAGCCATCGGCGTCGAAGCGCCCGATGTCTCCGGTATGCAGCCACCCGTCCACCAGGGCGTGGGCCGACTCCACGGGCTGGTTCCAATAGCCCTGCATGACCTGGGGGCCACACACCAGAATCTCGCCGTGCTCTCCGGTTCCCACTGAGTTGCCATCCTCATCGACGAGGCGGACATCCGTGCCGGGAAGGGGGAGCCCGACCCCACCCACCTGCGGCATGGTGCGCCGGAGCCTCTTCCCGGAGCGGACGGCGGCATTGAAGGTCACCAGAGGGCTGGTCTCGCTGAGCCCGAACCCCTCGATCACCAGACAGCCCGTGACGGCCTCCCAGCGCTGCAGGACCGCCGGGTGGGTCTGCATCCCCCCGGCGAAGACCCCGAGCATTTTGCGGGTCAGCGCGGGCTGGAACCAGGGCTCGTCCGGAAGCGCCTTGAGCAGAGTGTTCACCGCGGTCATCCAGGTGATGTCGTGGTTCTTGAAGGCAGGATGCAGGTTTTTCAGAGGCCTGGGGTTGGGCACCAGGATGCTGCGGCTGCCGCTGTGGAAGCCGTAGAACAGGTTGATGGTGAAGGCGATTACGTGGTACATCGGCAGGACCGTCAGCACGGTTTCCTCACCGTAGGTCATGTAGGGCCGGGTAATCTCGGCGATCTGTTCCAGGTTGGCCAGCAGGTTGCCGTGGGTCAGCATGGCGCCCTTGCTCAGCCCAGTGGTACCGCCGGTGTACTGCAGCAGGGCGAGACTGTCGCGGGTGGGCTCGGGGCGGTCCGGCTCAGCCGAGACCAGTCCTTCCGGGACCAGGCAGAGCGACCCCTCGTGCAGAGCTCGAGTGAGCCTCGTGAAGGGCAGGCCCAAGGGAGGAGCCATACCGGCGAACTTCACCTTCGCCTTGATGAGGGTCCGCGACCACAGAGGGAAGAAATCCGCGATGCTGGTGACCACGATGGTCTTCACCGGCGTCCTGGGCGCGACGGCGCCCACCTTGTCGCCGAAGTGATCGAGCACCACGAGCACCTCGGAGCCGCTGTCCTGGAGCTGGTGTTCCAGTTCGCGGGCGGTATAGAGCGGGTTCGTGTTGACGACCACGCAGCCGGCCTTCAGCGTGCCGAAGGCGCAGATGGGATAGGCCAGGGCATTCGGCAGCAGGATGGCCACCCGGGCACCTGCTTGCAGATGGAGAACGTGCTGGAGGTAGGCGGCAAAGGCGTCTGACAGGCGGTCCACCTCCCGGAAGCTCAGAGAGGCCTCCAGTCCATTGGGAAGGACCATGATCTCGGCCTTGCGGTCCCCGTAGCGCTCCGCGGCCCGCCGAACAACCTGGCCAAGGTTCTCCACCGGAAAACGCTCGGCGTCCTGACCCACACCCTCTGGATAGCTTGATCCCCAAACGCGTCCTGGTTCCACTGGCCCACCTCTTCCTGCCGAGTCCCCGGTCCAATTCCATGGCCAACCGGCAATTCTGCAGGTCGGCCTGCTGACGATAGTATCCGCCGCAGAGAGGTCAAACCTGCAATGCGTCGGCTAAAGCTCTTCGCAGCATGCTCATGGTGTAGGGCTTCTGGACGAAGCCCGCAAGTCCCTGCCCCAGGAATTTCTTCACGGATTCCTGTTCGCTGAAGCCGCTGCAGAGGATCACCGGCAGGTCAGGGCGAATGAGCCGGAGCGCCTGAAAGCACTCCCGGCCATCCATGCGGGGCATGGTGAGATCCAACAGGGCCACGCGGAAGGCGGCGGGCCGCCGGGAGAACGCCTCCACCGCCGCCTGGCCATCCGCGGCGGATTCCACCTCGAAACCGAGGTGTGCCAGGGTTCTCGTCGTGACCTCCAGGATGGAAGGCTCGTCGTCCACCAGGAGCACCAGTCCGGAGAAGGCCCCAGCGGAGATCGGCGCGTGGGTCTGCCCGACCGAGAGGGGCAGCTCCGTGGAGGGCAGGTAGATCTGGAAGGTGGTCCCACGTCCTGGTTCCGACTGCACCTTGAACCCGGCCTGGTGGCCCCGCAGGATGCCCAGGATGGCGGAGAGCCCCAATCCGTGACCTGCGGGCTTGGTGGTGAAGAAGGGGTCGAAGATCCTCGCCTGCACCTCCGGTGCCATGCCGATACCGGTGTCCCTCACTTCCAGCACGGTGTAGGTCCCGGGCTCCAGATCCTGACCCGGCAGGTCCTCTGACACCCCGGCTGCATCCAGGAGCCTGGAGTAGGTGGCGATCCGGATCTCGCCCTCCCGGTCCCCGATGGCATCGCTGGCATTGGTGACCAGGTTGAGGATCACCTGCTGGAGCTGGGCCTCATCGGCCTCCACTAGCGGCAGCCCGCTTTCCAGAGAGAAGTGGAGGTTGACCTTCTTGGACATGGAGGCCTTCAGGAGGTTCGTCACCTCCTGCACCACCAGGTTGAGGTCCTGGGTCTGGACCACGAATCGGCCCTTTCCCGAATAGGCGAGCATCTGGCGAGTCAGTTCCGCGGCCTTGAGGGCCGCCCTCTCCATGGCCTTCAGCCGGGTCAGCGCCCGACCACCCTCCGGTAGTTCCTCTTCGGCCAGGTTCAGGTTGGCGAGGATGGCCGTGAGGAGGTTGTTGAAATCGTGGGCGATGCCCCCGGCGAGCACCCCCAGGCTTTCCAGCTTCTGGGTGTGGAGGATCTGGCGCTCCAGGCTCAATCGATCCCGCTCGGCCTGCTTGCTGTCCGTGATGTCCCGCCAGGAGGTGAAGAGAATGTCCCTGCCCCCAAGGGGAATCGGAATGAGGGTCACTTCCACCGGGAAGTCCTCGCCCGTCATCCGCCGGTGCATCCACTCGAACCGGTGCACGCCCTTGGAATAGGCCGTGGCCATCATCTCCATGGCCTTCGCTTCGCTGGTGCGCCCATCGGGCTGCAAGGGCGGCGAAAGATCCCAGGGATGCAGCTTCAGGAACTCCGGTTCAGTGCATTTCAGCATGTCCAGGACCGCCCGGTTGCAGACCGTGAAGCGGTCCCCCTCCAGGAGCAGCAACCCCTCCACGCTCCGGTCGAAGAGGGACCGGAACTTGCGTTCGCTCTCCAGCAGGTGGAATTCCTCCGCCAGTCTGGGGCGCTGATCCACAATGCTGCCTCGCACGATGTCGCCTGTGATGCCTGGCAGTTTCAACAGCCGGACCTCACAGGGGATCAGTTCGCCATCCACCGCCTGGTGCGTCCAGTCGAAGGTGGTGGTTCCCACATCCAGGGCCCGGCGGATATGGGCGGCGGCGGTTTCTGCACTGGAACGGCCATCCGGCTGGAAGGGCGGGCTGAGCTGCGCTGGGCCCAGCTCCAGCAGCCGGGCTCGGCTGGTCTTGAACAGGGTTTCAGCGCGAGCGTTCAATTCCACGAAGTGGCCCGTCGTGGAATCCAGCATCACGATGGCTTCTGGCGCATGCTCGACCAGGGATCGGAAGCGCAGTTCGGACCAGCGAAGCCGCTCCCGCTCCTGGGCCAGGTCGGAGATGTCGCGGCCTTCGGGCAGCAGGGCCACCACCTGGCCCTGCCCATCCCTGATGGGGCGGATGCTGAAGCTGATCACCAGGGTGCGCCCGTCCACCGTGGTGTGGGTGGTTTCCATCTCGAAGCTTTCCCCGAGCGCCGCCCGCTGGATGCCGGCCCTGAGGCGGGCCTGCTCGGCCCCATCGTGCGTCCACCAGGGCGTCTCCCAGAAAGGCCGCCCCTGGACCTCCTGCAGGGAGAGGCCCACCGCCTCGAGGGCGGTCCGGTTCGCGTCCAGAAGGATCCCCTCCGGCGAGAGCAGCCCCATGAAGTGGTGGCTGGCGTCGAAGATGGTACGGAGGTCTGGTCGCGGTGGATCCATCATGCTGGACGGTTCATCGGCAGGGGCCCCTCCAATCCTGACAAAACGGCTATTCGTCCATGGTGTAGGCGTCCTTCAGACTGTAGACCTGGGCTTCGAGCACCCGCCGGCTGCGGTCCGCATCCACCTTCGCTTTCCGGATCAGACTCAGGCAGAAGGCCATCTGGGCTTCGGTGCTGGAGGGCTTGCTGTGGAGGATGAGCGCGAATCGGGACAGGTCCCGCACCATGAAGTCGAAGATCTGGTCCACCAGATCGTCCTCGATGGCCAACAGGTTGGCGTTCTCGAGGATCAGCTGGCCGTAGACCACCAGGGTGAAGATCTCCCCCACTGCCAGCAGGAAGTCGATGTCCTTCTGCTGGGTCGCGTCCGGCGTCGCCTTCAGGAGGAACTCGCGGAAGACCTTGATCTGCTCCCGGAAGATCTGCACGTTGGGCAGGTTTCGGCTGGCATAGGCCTTCCGGTAGTCGTGGAACAGGATCTTCCCCAACCCCTTGGTGGGGCCCTGGTCGAAGAGGAAGTCGTCGTTCCGGGCCTCCAGGCAGCGCGGTACCTCCGGGTACTCTGCCGGATTGAAGAAGTAGTTCTGCATGAACTTCACGATGAGTGCGATGTTCACGTGCACGGTGCCCTCGAGCTTGGGCAGGGCCCGGATGTCCCGGGTCGCCGTCTCGAAGTACATGTCCTTCTCGAAGCCCTTGGCGGCGATGACATCCCAGAGCAGGTCGATCACCTGCTCGCCCTGGGTGGTCACCTTCATCTTCACCACGGGGTTGTACAGCAGGTAGCGGCGGTCCTCCTTCGAGGCCGAGCGCAGGTAGTCCGAGGCCCGCAGGGCGAAGAGCTTCATGGCCACCAGGCGGGTGTAGGCGTCCAGGAACATCTGCTTCACGTGGGGAAAGTCCGTCACATGCTGTCCGTAGAGCATGCGGCCCGAAGCGTGGTTGATGGCCTCGTAGAAGGCATGGGTGCAGATGCCGATGGTGGCCCAGCCCAGGTTGTACTTGCCGATGTTCACGGTGTTGAGGGAGGCGTTCCAGGCCTCATCGCCCTTTGACAGGATGTCCGTCTCGGCGACGGGGTAGTCGTTCAGGTTGAACTCCGCGACGTAGGACTGGGTGGCGGTGATGTTCTTCACGAGCTCGAAGCGCTCGTGCTGGCTGTCCACAGCAAAGAAGACATACTCTCCGGTCTCCGGCAGCCGCCCGAAGGTCGACACCAGGGCCGCCTCGTTGCCGTTGCCGATGTAGTACTTGTCGCCCTGGGCCAGGTACGAGCCATCGGTCTGGGGCACCAGCAGCATGTCCGTGGCGTAGATGTCGGCGCCGTGCTCCTTCTCAGAAAGGCCGAAGGCGAAGATGGCGCCTTCATCCAGCAGCTTCGCCGCCTTGCGCTTGAGGGACTCGTTGGCGCTCATCCAGATGGGTCCCAGGCCGAGGATGCTCACCTGCCAGGTGTACCAGTAGCAGAGGCCGTAGAAGCCCAGCACCTCATTGAAGACGCAGAGTCGCGATGTATCCCAGCGGCAATCGGGACCCCCGTAGCCCGCGGGTGTGAGCAGCGTGGCGAAGGCCTTCTCCCGCTTCACGAAGTCCAAGAAGTCTGCGTACCACACCCGCTCGCGATCATCGTCCTTGAGACGGCGCTTCCCCTTGGCCTCGAAGAAGGCCACGGTCTTGCGGAGGAGCTCATTCACCTTGGGATCCGGATGATCGGCCCGATGCTGCTTGGGGTTCAATAGAATCATCAAAGACTCCTGCGGATGGGCCGGATCGTGGCGCTGAATGGGGATGGATGGGTTCCCAGCATCACACGGCCGACGCCGCCGTTCATCTTGTCCTTGGGTAGTCCCACGGCTCACGAAGGCACGCATTCCCAGGAGCCATTGAAAGGTGTATACCCTTGGTCAGCAAACCATGGATCGAGAGAGGTGGGCCGATGAAAAGGCTTCGCATTGCCTTGCTGATGCTTGGGCTGGTCACTCTGCGGGCCCAGGAAGTCAGGGTTGGCCTCGGTGTGTTCACCTTCGCGAAGAGCGGCGTGGACCTCCAGGCGGATCTCCGTCCGAAGCTGAGCCACTGGCAGGTTGGTTTCAAATACGTCCACTGGATCGATACGTCTCGGGACCCCTTCACTGATCGGGTGCTCACGGAGACCAGTCAGACCAGGGTCGGCCCCTTCGTGAACTACCTGTTCCGTCCGGACGCCTCGGGCAGCTGGTACCTGGGAGGGGCCGTGCTCCGCTGGTCCAAGGCGGAACAGGCCCGCTTCACTGGGGAGGTCGGCCGGGCCAGCATCACGAGTCCCTACCTGGGCGGTGGTTTCACGGGCACCATGGGCCGGCACTTCTTCTACAACGTCGGCCTCACCCTCAGCCCCGGTGCCAGGTTGACCACCCAGACCAGCGTCAGTTCAGAGACGGACAGCGGCGGCTTCGACATCCAGATCCTGACTGGCTTCAGGTTCTAGATTAGTGGTCCGCCCCTGGCCACTTCTCCAGGTGCCGGTTGGGGTCATCCCTGGTTCAATAGGGAAAACATCCAAGTTCTGGAGCATGCATGATCCCCAAGCCCACCACCTTGGCGGGACGGTCACTTCTGTGGGCGGCCCTGCCTTCGATGCTGGCGGGCCAGGCCCTGCCTCCCTGCGCCCCCGAAATGGACCAGGCCACCCCGCCCCGGGAATCCTGGGCCGCGGAAGCGCGCCCTGTGCCAGTGGGCCGCACACCTGGCCAGGTGGTCATCTTCGACGAAGAAGACATCCTCCGCTCCGGAGCCCGGACCCTTGGCGCGTTCCTCCTCCGGGAGCTGCCGGGCCAGGTCCAGAACCAGGGCGGTCCCGGACTTCCTTCACGCATCTACCTGGGCGGCAGCCGGCCCCAGGATACGCAGATCCTGATGGACGGCCTGTCCTTCATGGATCCGGGCCGGCTGGGCCAGGATCTCAGCGAAGTGCCACTGCTGGGCGTGACCCGCATCGAAGTGATCACAGGCTCACCGGGCTCCGGACCCAGTGGACAGGGCGGCACCATCGCCCTCTACACCGGCAAGCCCCTCCGAGCCGGAGTCTCGGGTGATCTGAGCGGGCTGGGCGGCAACAACGGCCAGGGCCAGAGCACGGCGACCCCAGGTTTTGCATGGGAAGGCGGCTACCTGCGCGGCGGCAACCAAAGCGCCCAGGAAAAACAGACCACCGAGACGGATCGACCCTACCGCCAGGTCACCAATTTCTTCGGCCTGGGCCAGCAGTGGGGGCCCGCCCAATGGAGTCTGGCCTGGCGCAGCACCTTCTTTGGCGTGCCCCAACCCTTCGAAACCAACACAGACTTCTCACGGGTCTACGACCCCAGCCGAACCAGCAGCCAGAGGGGCGACAGCGGTCTGCTGCGCGTCGACTGGGCGTTGGGTTCCGGTCTGAATCTGCAGACGACCCTCGGGCTCTCCCGGTTCCGCCATGACGAGCCCAACGCCGGATCCGCCCTGTCCACCCATTTCGAGGGCCGGCAGACCCGGTTCCAGTCGGCGCTGCACCTGGATCTGGGCCCCCGTTCCGGCCTGAGCCTCCGCCTGGAAGGTCAGGACACGTCCCAGGACGGCGACGAGAACCCGTTGGTGGCCGGAGCGGCCAAGGGGCGCCAGGTGGGTCTGGGGCTGGAATGGCGCTTCGAGCCCGTGCCGGGGTCCCGCCTGCTGGGCCAGGTGAGGGGGACCAGGGACCGCCAGTCCCTGGTGCAGGGGAACGTCGAAACCGAGGTGCTCAATGCCTCGGGCCACAACCTGCGCCTGGGCTTCAACCAGGACCTGGGCGCGGGCTTCCGGTTCTACACCGCTGGTGGCGGTGGCCGAACTGCGCCCGCCCTCATCGAGCAGCTGCGCAACACCCTGGTGATAGGCACCCCGCCCCTTCGCATGGAGCAGACCACGTTCTTGCAGGTCGGCTTTGGGTGGGGCAAGGGCAACTGGTACGGCAAGCTCGAAAGCCAGCAGCAGACCGGCCGGGACCTCGCTGGCGCCAGCGGCACCATCTACGTGAACCAGGATCATGTGCGGACCCGGGGAACGGACTTCGCTCTGGGCTGGCGCACGGCCAGGAAGCTGGGCCTGGAGGTATACGCCAGAACGCAGGAAGCTCGGGACCTCAATGCCCCCGCAGGACAGCAATACAGCACCCTGGCGGTGCAGCGCCGGCCCTTTGCCGACCATGGGCTGAAGGGTTTCATGGGCTGGAGCCGGGTGCAGGCGGAGGTCCACTACACCCTCCAGGGCCACCAGTACTCTTCATATGGTGAAGGCGGAGGATCGATCGCCACCAACGGCTTCCCCATCCCGCCCATCATCCGGGCCACCCAGGTGGTCTACCGGGATATGGGCATGTCCACCACGGTGAAAGCCGGCCGGCACTGGACCTTCATCCTGCGTGGCAAGCACCTGCTTCAGCCCAGGACTGACGCAGCCCAGTGGGCCGCCAGGAGCCGGGAGGGGCAGAACGACGCTTTCATCATCGACGGCTACCCCGCCGCCAGTCCCACCTATTCTCTGGAGGCGCGGCTCAGGTTCTAGCCAGGCTTCCGGCCAGGACGACCGGCCGCAGAACAGGCAATTAGATGTTTCGACATTTTAAAACATCAAAGATCAAGGAAGTGATGCTTTCAACCGAAAATGAAGCACGAACCGAGGAGGTTCCATGAACACCCTGCTCCGGAGGCTGGTGTGGCTGGTGACCATGCCCGCCCTGCTGGCCGCGGCCCCCGCAGCCAAGTCCGCTCCCCGGGAACAGCTGAAGAATCTGGTCGAACAGCTGCAGAAGAGCCCGGCCGATGCCGCCCTCCGCGAGCAGATCATCAAGCTTTCGAAACTGGTCAAGCCTCCGCCCCCCATTCCAGAAGCCGCGCGGCGCCACCATGTGATGGCCCGGACGCTGCTCAAGGAGGCCAAGCAGCCCGAAGAGTTCGCCGAAGCCATCGGCGAGTTCAAGAGCGCCCTCCTGGCGGCGCCCTGGTGGGGGGAGGCCTACAACGACCTCGGCCAGGCGCTCGGGTCCGTCGGCCGGTACGAGGAGGCCATCGGGGCCCTGAACCTCTATGTCGCCACGATGCCCGGCGGCGAAAGGGCGCGCCTCGCCCAGGACGAGATCTACACCCTGGAGGCCAAGCAGAAGAAGGCCCTGAAGGAAGAGGAAACCCGGAAGCTGGCTGCGGCAAGGGAAGAGGAGGCCCGGGCTCAAGCCAGGGCCGAGGCGGAACGGGCGGCCCGGGCTGAAGCGGAACGGCACCAGCAGACCCGGGCGGTGGTGGCCCGGTTCAAGCAGATCGTCGCGGGCCGGGTCTACGACCGGCTGGCGGCCAATTGGGAAAAGCCCAACTACAAGGTCGTCTATACCATGACGGGTGTGAACGAGCGGGAATACTCGGGCAGCGTCTGGTACAACTGGGGCAACGCCTGCCAGAAATTCGTCTACGAAGAAGAGCGGATCCTCTCCTGCTTCATCACCGACGAAGGGCGGACCCTGACCGAGGCCCCTTCCTATGTGGGCACACCCCATGGCCCGAACCTCGAGGACATCGTCTGGGAGATCCCGGACATCAAGTACGAGAACGGCTCGTCCTCCTGGGATGGCCGCACCATGAAGAAGCGGGTCTGGGCCTACTTCAACCAGAGCACGGGCGGGATCACCTTCAGCGGCGATCGGCCCCTGGACTCCTCCTACGATCCCCAGTCCCGGTACAGCTACATGTGGTTCAGGCCTCGATGAGGGGAGGCGTCAACGCCCCAACCCCGCTTCGAAGCATCGCACCGCCAGAAGGAAGGACTCGGGCGCGTCCCACATGATCCAGTGCTTCGCCGAGGGGAAATGGACGGCACGGAAAGCCGGCAGGTCCCTGAAGCCGAACTGGGCCAGGGTCGCGGCCTCCTTTGCGGGATCCGGTTCCCGCGGACCTCTGGCCAGCAGCAGTACGGGCAGGTGCAGCTGCGCCTGACGGGAGCGGAGGACATCCCGGCTCATGCCCCGCAGGTAGGCCTGGAGCACCGGCACCGGCACCTTCTGGGCCTCGGTGGCCAACCGCTGGACCTGGGCTGTTCCACTGGCGATCGGTCTGAAGAATGCTTCGAGTACGGGCCCCGGCACTTTCGCCAGCGCAATGATGGTCGGCTCCAGGAAGTGCGCGGGAATGGCCCCCAGGAAGCTGTCCACCAGGACCAGGCCCCGGAAGGCGGCGGGATCCTCGAGCACCGCGCAGGCCGCGAGGGGGCCGCCCATGGAATGCCCCACCACGAGACAGGGCGAGAGTCCTTCGCGGCGCGTCAGGGCGGCCAGGTCCTTCGCGATGGCGTTGAAATCCGCGCTGCCCTCCACCAGGGCCGGCGCAGGGCTGCCGCCGCTGCCCGGAAGGTCCACGCTCAGCACCGTATGATCCCGCGAGAGCTCGGCGGCCACGACCGACCAGACCTCCTTGTTCCCGCCAAACCCGTGGATGAGGAGGATGCCTGGGCCTTTCCCGACCTTCTGGAAGGTGAGCTCCGTCGAGGCAAGGCACAGTGTGGCGAGACAGAGCAGGAACACACGGCAGCGCATGGCCACCTCCCTGGAATCGGCCGGTCAGGATGGCCGCTGGATCAAACTTTGGGAGCCTCCAGTCCGTACTGGGCCCAGCCCTCCTTGGTGGGGCCGTAGAGGCTGGGCACAGGAAGGCCCGCCTGCCGCATGAGAACTGTCATCTGGCCCCGGTGGTGGGTCTGGTGGCTGACCAGCACGTAGAGGGCGAAGGCCCCGGTCCAGGACTCGCCGTAGAGCGAGAAGTTCCTTCCCAGCTCCGTGTTGCTCCAGCTGCCGATGTGGTCCAGCAGGGAGTCGCTCACGACCCGATAGGCAGCGGCAATTTCCACCATGGTGGGCGGCGGCGGCGTGGCGATGAAACCGTCGGGCCCCAGGCCCACGGGCCCCTTTACCTTCAGGCCCAGGTTCTGGGGCAGTTCCAGAATGGTCTCCACCAGGTGCCAGGCCATGCGCCGAAGGTCCCGGTGCTGGCCGTCCACGGCCTGGTGCGCAGCGGCATTCGGGATCGCCGCGAGGACCGCGAGGGTCTTGTCGGCCTCCTGCTGCCAGATGGTCTTGAAGTCGTCCACGCGACGGAACATGCCTGCCTCCTGGAGAGTCGCCGGGAAGCATAGCGCAAACCAACGGAAGAAGGGTTTGCCCCGGATGAACATGGATGAACACGGACCGAGACTGCCATCCGCGTTGATCTGTGTTCATCCGTGGCTTTTCAGGTGTTCTTCAAACCGGTGTGACGCTGCGTCGCTTGGTGGGCCACACATCCCGGCGGCGGGCGCGGGCGAGGCGGGTGATGAGCTCCTGGCGCAGGTCGGCGGGGTCCACGATGGCGTCCACGTGCAGTTCGGCGCCCAGTTTCTGGAGATCGATGTTTTCGTTGTACTCGTCCCGGAGCTGCTGCACGTAGGCCACGCGCTCTTCTTCCCGCTTCTCGGCGATCTTGTTGGCGAAGACGGCATTCACAGCCGCCTCGGCACCCATGACGGCGATGCTGGCGGTGGGCAGGGCCAGGGTGGCGTCGGGATCGAAGCCAGGCCCGCTCATGGCGTAGAGGCCCGCACCATAGGCCTTCCGCACCACCACGCAGATGCGCGGCGTGCTGCAGCTGGCCATGGCGCTGATCAGCTTCGCGCCGTGGCGGATGATGCCCTGCTTTTCCACGGCGCTGCCGATCATGAAGCCCGGCACGTCGCTGAGGAAGACCAGGGGGATGCCGAAGGCATCGCAGAGGCTGATAAAGCGCGTGGCCTTGTCGGCGCTATCCACGAAGAGCACGCCGCCCTTCACCCGGGGCTGGTTGGCCAGGATGCCCACGGGTTTCCCGTCCAGCCGGGCCAGGCCCGTGATGATCTCGCCAGCGTAGAGCTTCTTCACCTCCAGAAAGCTGCCCTCGTCCACCAGGCCCTCGATGAGGTCCTTCATCTGGAAGGGGGCCATGATGTCCCGGGGCACCAGGGTGCGCAGATCCTTGGCCTTGGCGGTCACGGCGCGGGGCTCGACGGCGGGAAGCGGATCCTCACAGTGCTGGGGGAAGTAGGCCAGGTACTGGCGGCAGAGCTCGATGGCCTCGACTTCGGTCTTGCAAAGGAAGTCGCCGCAGCCGCTCACGGAGCAGTGCATGCGCGCGCCACCGAGATCTTCGAGGCTGATCTTCTCGCCGATGACCATCTCAGCCATGCGGGGCGAGCCCAGGTACATGCTTGCGTTGCCCTCCACCATGACCACCACGTCGCAGAAGGCGGGGATGTAGGCACCGCCAGCGGCGGAGGGCCCGAAGAGCAGGCAGACCTGGGGCACTAGACCGGACAGCGCCACCTCCATATAAAAAATGGTGCCGGCGTGACGGCGCCCCGGGAACATGTCCAGCTGGTCCGTGATGCGCGCCCCGGCGCTGTCCACCAGGTAGAGCATGGGCACCTTCATCCGCAGGGCCACCTCCTGGATGCGGACGATCTTCTCCACGGTGCGGGCGCCCCAGCTGCCGGCCTTGATGGTGCTGTCGTTGGCCATGAGCGCCACCGTCCGGCCCGCCACCGTGGCGGTGCCCGTGATGACACCGTCCGCCGGCAGGTCCTTGGCCAGGGCATTGGCGAAGAGGCCGTCCTCCACGAAGCTGCCCTCGTCCACCAGCAGCCGGATGCGTTCTCGAGCGAAGAGCTTGCCGGCCTCCGCGTTCTTTTCGTGGGCCCTGGCGGCGCCGCCTTTCTTGATCCGGTCAACTTCCGAATGGAACTGCTCCGGCTGCATGGGAACCTCGGGATGGATCCTCCAGCATATGCGATCCTGAACAGATGGCGGATGCGGAGGAATCGAGGCGCAGCGGGTTCCTGACGGCGCCCTTCTTCATTCTTTGCACCTTCTACTTCCTGGTGTTCGCGGCGGGCTACCAGCTCTTTCCCGTGGTGCCCCTCCACCTGCGGGACCTGGGTGCAAGCCTCGCGGAGAGCGGGCGGTTCCAGACGGCCTTCATGCTGGGCTCGGGGTTCGGGTCGCTGTTCACGGGGCCCCTGGGGGATCGACTGGGGCAGCGGCGGGTGCTGCGGGTAGCCTCCTTGGCTCTGGTGGTGATCCTCGTGGTCTACGCCTTCCTGAAGGTGCGCTGGGCGTTCTACCTGCTGGCGCCTCTGCACGGCGTGCTCTGGTCGGCGCTGCGGACCGCTTCCGTCGCCAAGGTGGGCGGCATCCTTCCGCTCCAGCACCGGGCCCAGGGTCTCTCGCTCTTCGGTCTCACCGGACCCGGCGGCGTGGCCGTGGGCCCGCTGGTGGGCCTGTGGCTGATGCCGCACCTGGGCTTCGCCTGGATGCTGATCCTGTTGGCGGGCGTCTTCGCGGTGCTGCACGGCCTCATCGGGGCCCTGCCTCGGGAGGCGCCCCGGGAGATCCAGGCCACGGCGCTGTTCGAGTGGCCCGACCGGGCCGTGTGGGGCATGGTGGCCGTGATGATGCTCGTGGGCCTTGGCTTCGGCCCCATGCCGCCCTACAGCGCCCAGGAGGCGAAGGCCCTGGGGATGGCCTGGCCCGCCACCTTCCTCACCTGCTTCGCCCTGGGCATGATGGCCATCCGCGGCCTGCTGTCCCTCACCGGAATGGGACGGCAGCCGGTGCGCCTGCTGCCCGCGATGATCGCCCTGGCCACCGCCGGCTACGCCCTGCTGGCCGTCCTGCCCGGGAACACGGTCCGCCACCTGCTGGCGGGACTCATTTACGGCGCGGGCTACGGCATGGTGCACACCCTGCTCATCATGAACATCTTCACCACCACGCCACCGGAGCGCGTCGGATCCGCGGTGGGTGCCATGTTCTTCGCCTTCGACGCGGCCACGGCCTTCGGGGCGCTGGGCCTGGGCTGGGTCATGGAACACCTGGGATTCCGTTGGGGCTGGGGCATCGGGGCGGCCCTGATGGCCCTCTCCATCCCCGTCGCCCGCCGCATCGTGCAAAAGAGCCAGGACGTGACCTCTGAGGCCAAGCCCTCTGCCATCCTGGACGCATGACGGATCTTTCCAGCCCCCGTACCCGGCTTGTGACGCGGCAGTTCGCCCTGGTGTGGTCGCTCACCTTCGTCACGTTCTTTGCCGCATTCCAGCTCTTCCCTACGGTGCCGCTGCGCCTAAGAGAACTGGGCGCCAGCCTGGCAGAAAGCGGCCGCTTCCTGAGCCTCTTCACGGCGGGAAGCGCCCTGGGCGCCCTGTTCACCGGTCCCCTTGGCGACCGTATGGGCCATCGCCGCCTGGCCATCACATCGGCCCTACTCTTCGCGGGCTTCCTGGCGGCCTATGCCCTGACACCCGTCCGCTGGGGCATCTACCTCCTGGCCTTTCCCCACGGCATCGTGTGGTCAGGGCTGCTGACGGCCACCATGGCTTCGCTGGCCCATGTGCTGCCCGAGGATCGCCGTGCCGATGGCCTCAGCCTCTATGGCCTGGCCAGCCCCGGCGGCGTCATCGTGGGCCCGCTGCTGGGCCTCTGGATCTTCCAGAACTGGGGCTTCGCGCCCATCGCCTGGTACCTGTCGGGGTTCTTCCTCCTGCTGAGCGCCCTGGCCACCAGCCTGCCCCAGGACCACCCCCACGGCCGGCCCGAGGGCTTCAAGTGGCCCGATGCCGCCGTGCTCGCGCCCTGCATGGTCCTCTTCTGCATCGCCCTGGGCTATGGTGCCCTAAACAGCTACACCGCCCAGGAGGCCCTGGCCCTGGGGATGAAGTTGCCCTCGGCCTTCCTCTCCTTCATGGCCGTGGGCATGGTGCTCATGCGCCTGGTCATGCTGCGCCGGGGTTTCGGCAGCCGGCCCAGCCGCAAGCTCCCGGGCATGCTGCTGGGCGCATTCGCGGGCATGGTGCTGCTGACCGTCCTGCCCGGCAGCACCCTGCGCCATATGCTCTCCGCCCTGCTCTACGGCGCGGGCTACAGCATGATGCACACGCTCCTCAACGCGAAGCTGCTGGAGTCGGTGGATCCCAAACGGCGCGGCTCCGCCTTCGGTGCTCTGCTCTTCGCCTTCGACTCGGGCATCGGCCTTGGCAGCTTCAGCCTGGGGTGGGTCATCGGCCACTACGGCTACCGCCCGGGCTGGGCCCTTGGTGCCCTGGCCATGCTGGCGGCCCTGCCGCTGGCGCTGAGGCTGGGCCGGGACTGAGGCAAACGCAAAGTCTTGCAAGAGTAGTCAAGAGTGGCTGGTCACGGAAGGCACGGAACCCCCCGGAAGGCCCGGAAGGGGCCGTTGCCCTCGCCGCGCGGGCCCGCCGCAGGCGGCTTCCGGCTTGGCCGGAAGTGCTGCCGGGAAGCTGCCCGTGCTTTCTGAGTGGGCGCCCGTTCCTTTTTCCGTGGATTCCAGCCTTCTTCCGAGGCTTCCGCAACCAGCGCTTTCCCATCGTTGATTGCTACGAGCCAACCTCAGCCGGCGAAGGTGTCGTGCTCCGTGCGACGGATGATCTCCTCCTGGAGCTCGAGGGAGAGGTCGCAGAAGTAGTCCGAGTACCCCGCCACGCGGACGATGAGGTCCCGGTTTTTCTCTGGATGCGCCTGGGCCTCCCGCAGCTTCGCGGCAGTGACCACGTTGAACTGCACGTGGTGGCCGTCCAGCTTGAAGTAGGTGCGGACCAGGTGGTGGAGCCGGTCGATGCCCTCCTCTCCTTCCAGCAGGCTTGGCGTGAATTTCATGTTCAGCAGGGTGCCACCGGTCTTCACGTGGTCCATCTTGGCGGCGGAGCGCAGCACGGCCGTGGGACCGTGGCGGTCCGCGCCCTGCACGGGGGAGATGCCCTCGGAGAGCGGCTCGCCGGCCCGCCGCCCGTCCGCCGAGGCCAGGCAGACCGAGCCGAAGTAGACGTGGCAGGTGGTGGGCAGCATCTCCACCCGGTAGGCCCCGCCCTTGCCGTTGGGACGGCCGTCGATGGCTTCGAAGAGGAAGCGGAAGACCCGCACCATCAGGTCGTCCGCGGCATCATCGTCATTGCCGTACTTCGGTGTCTTGTGGAGGAGACGCTGGCGCAGGGGCTCCTGGTCTTGGAAGTCCGCGTCCAGCACGGCCACCAGCTCCGCCAGGGCCAGGGTCTTCCGCTCGAAGACCTGCTGCTTCAGGGACGCCAGGCTGTCGGTGACGCTGCCGATGCCCACGGCCTGGATGAAGGTGTTGTTGTACCGGGCGCCGCCGGCGTTGTAGTCCCGGCCAGTCTTGATGCAGTCGTCCGTGAGCACGGACAGGAAGGGGGCGGGCATGCGGGTGGCGTAGATGCGCTCGATGACCTGGTTGCCGCGGATCTTGAGATCCAGGAAGTGGCGGGTCTGGACCTCGAAGGCTGCGATCACCTGTTCGAAGGAGGTAAAGGTGGCCGGGTCGCCGGTGCGCGGCCCCAGCTGCCGGCCCGTGCGGGGGTCCAGGCCGTCGTGCAGGGCCAGCTCCAGCATCTTGGGCAGGTTGAAGTAGCCCGTGAGGATGTAGGCCTCCTTGCCGAAGGCGCCCACCTCCACACAGCCAGAGCAGCCTCCGGCCCGGGCATCCTCCAGGGACTTGCCCTGGCGCAGCTGCTCCTCCACCACCGCATCCGCGTTGAAGAGCGACGGAAAGCCGTAGCCATTCCGGATGACCTTCAGCGCGTGCTTGAGGATGGCGTCCGGCGTCTTGCGCGAGACCTGCACATTGCTGCTGGGCTGGAGCAGGTGCAGTTCCTCGATGACCTCCAGCAGTAGGTCCGTGAGCTCGTTGCTGCCGTCGCTGCCATCTGGCAGGAGCCCGCCCAGGTTCAGGTTGGCGAAATCGGTATAGGTGCCGCTCTCCGCCGCGGTGACGCCCACCTTGGAGGGCGAGGTGTGGTTGTTGAACTTCACGAAGAAGCACGCCAGCAGCTCCCGGGCACCTTCCCGCGTGAGACTGCCCTCCTTCAGGCCCCGCTGGTAGAAGGGCCAGAGGTGCTGGTCCAGGTGGCCGGGACTGTAGGCGTCCCAGCCGTTCAATTCGGTGATCACGCCCTGGTGGCAGAACCAGTAGGCCTGCAGCGCCTCCTGGAAGTCCCGGGGGGCCTGGGCCGGCACCCGGCGGCAGACCTCCGCGATGCGGCGCAGCTCCGCCGCGCGGAGAGGATCAGGTTCGACCTCGGCCTGCCGCTCGGCCTCCACCGCGTGGCGCTCCGCCAGCAGGATGAGCGCCTCACAGGAGATGGCCATGGCCTCCAGCTGGGCGCGCTTGTCCTCGGCTTCGGAGTCCCGCTCGAAATCCAGGGCCACCTTGGCGGCGGCGATGTCGGCCTGGAAATCCCGCAGACCGCGGCCATAAATCTTGCCATCCAGCACCGTGTGGCCCGGAGCCCGCTGCTCCATGAACTCGGTGAAGACGCCGGCCTCGTAGGCCTCGTGCCAGTCCGTCGGCAGCACCGCGAAGATCTGGTCCCGCAGGCTGCGGCCCCGCCAGTAGGGGATGACCTCCCGCTCGTAGGCCGCCACCATCTCTTCGGCCACCCGGTAGCTCGTCTTGGGGCGCGTGTCGAGGATGCGCAGGTCCTCCACGGTGTGGCAGGTGAGCTCGGGATAGGTGGGCACGGCCTTGGGCCGGGGTCCGCGCTCGCCCACGATGAGCTCGCCGGGGCCGATCCAGACGGTCTTCTTCTGGCAGAGGTCCAGGAAGGCCAGGGCCCGCAGCACGGACACGGGATGCTTCCCGAGGTGCTCCCGGTAGAAGGCGGTCATCAGCAGGGCCCGCTCCGGATCGAGGGCGGGGACTGCGTCCAGGCTTTCCTGGCGGAGCCTTGCCGTGCGCTCGTTCATGGGTGGCCTCCTACGGTGGTGGTGATGCCATGGGCTTCGAAGACTCCGGCCAGGTCCGCCATGCGGGCGGGGGTGGGCGCGGGCACCTGCTCGAGAGCGTAGGCCCTTCCCAGGCGGCGGAATTTGGCCGCGCCGGTGCTGTGGTAGGGCAGCAGGTCCAGGCGCCGCACGCCGGGAATGCGGGCCACGAAGCGGGCCGTGGCCTCCAGGTTCGCCGCGTCGTCGTTGACGCCGGGAATCACGGGCACGCGGATCCAGATCTGGCCATGGACCTGGCCCAGGGCTTCCAGGTTGGCGAGGATGGCCCCGTTGCCGGCGCCGGTCCAGGCGCGGTGCTGGCCGTCATCCATGTGCTTCAGGTCGAAGAGCACCAGGTCGCTGAGGGCCGCGGCCGCCAGCAGGTCCTCCCGGTGCCCCAGGCCGCAGGTGTCCAGGGCCTGGTGGATGCCCTGGCGCCGCAGCTCCGCCAGCACCTGCAGCACGAAGGCGGGCTGCAGCAGGGGCTCGCCGCCCGAGAGGGTGACGCCCCCGCCGGACTGCTCGAAGAAGGGGCGGTCCCGCAGGACCTCCTCCATCAGTTCGGCCGATGACACCTCCCGGCCCAGCAGCTGCTGGGCCCCGGTGGGGCAGGCATCCACGCAGGCCGCGGACTCGTCGAGGCCATGGCAGCTGCCGCAGGCGATGCAGCGGCCCTCCACCTTGACCAGCTCCGGTTCCGCTGACTGGCTCTCGGGGTTGTGACACCAGGCGCAGGCCAGGGGGCAGCCTTTCAGGAAGACGGTGGTCCTCAGGCCGGGTCCGTCCTGCAGGGAGAAGCGCTGGACATTGAAGATCCGGCCCAGTTCGGAAGGCTGCCCGAATGCGCTCATGGCCGCTCCGGGAAGTAGGCCTCGCGGACGAAGGCCTCCTGCACTTGGAAGCCCCAGTGCACATCCCGCAGGTAGGCGGCAGCCTCGGGCACGGCCCCCTGCTCCAGCAGGCGCAGGAAGGACTCGTGCTCCTCGAGCCCGCTCCGCTCCCAACTGACGTGGAGGCGCTCGAAGCGCCGGTTCCACTCGTAGAGCTGCTGCTTCTTCGCGTGGACCAGTCCAGTGATGCGCCCGTTGCCGAGGCGCTCCAGGAAGAAGTCGTGGAAGGCGGCGTTATGCTCGTAGAAGGTGGCCTGATCTCCCCGCTCGATGGCGGACTGGGCGAGCCGATCCAGCTCCCGCAGGCGGGCAAGGTCCTCCGCCGACACCGTAGGCCCCACCGCCGCCACGGCGGCCGCCTCCAGGGCCCCGATCAGCTCGTAGAGCTCCCGGATGTCCGCCTCCTCCAGGCACCGCACCGCCACGCCCCGGCGTGGAGAGATGGTCACGAAGCCCTCCACCTCCAGTTGGAGCAGGGCATCCCGCAGGGGCGTGCGGCTGACGCCCAGGTCCGCGGCCAGCCGGTTCAGGTCCAGGAAGGCGCCCGTGTCCAGGCGTCCATGCCTCAGCTCCGCCCGCAGGTGGTCGTAGACCTGCTCCCGCAGGGACTTCGCGACGATGGCGGTGGGTGTGGACATGGGGCACCGGGCCGGATGGGTGCTGACTGATATCTAATATATCAGTTGTGCTATGGAGCGCCACCCCCCCTCCTCCGCCGTGGGTCGCGGGTCGAGCTCTCGTGTCCCTCAGCTCCGCCGGTGCAGCTTGTGCACGGAAGCCTGGTCCAGGCACTTCACCAGCATCTCGTCGATGTTCACATGGTCAGGAAGGGCCAAGCACCAGCGCACGCACTCGGCCACATCATGGGCGGTGAGCGGCTTCACGCCCTGGTAGACGGCCTTGGCCTTCTCCCCATCCTTCAGCCGGACATCCGAGAACTCGGTCTCGGCCATGCCGGGATCCACGCAGGTGACGCGGACCTGCTCGCCGTTGAGCTCCAGGCGCAGGCTGTGGGCCATGGCCCGCACGCCGAACTTGGAGGCGCAGTAGACGCTGCCGCCCTCGTAGGGCTGGTGGCCTGCGGTGGAACCGATGAAGAACACATGGCCCCAGCCGGCCTTGCGCACGTGGGGCAGACCCGCCCGGAGGGTCTTCACCACGCCCTCGATGTTGGTGCGCATCATGGCTTCCAGGTCCTCATCTGGCGTCTCCCACAGTTTGTAGGTGCCGCTGGCAAGGCCCGCGTTGGCGATGAGCACATGCAAACCGCCCAGGCTGGTGGCGGCGGCCTCCACGAAGGCATTCACGCTGACGGTGTCGCGGGTGTCCACGGTGCCGGCAAAGGCCCTGATGCCGTGGGTCTTCACGAGCTCATCGGCAAGGGCCTGCACTCGCTCGAGGCGCCGGGCACCCAGGGCCAGGTGACAGCCTTCGGCTGCCAGCAGCCGGGCCATGGCGGCTCCGAAGCCGCTGGAGGCCCCGGTGATGAGGACAATGGGATGCTCGGGGCGCAAGGGAACTCCTCCGGATATCAACAGGCAATCAAGTTCACACCTCTCTCCGAGATCGGGAGTGTTCCCAGGATGGCGGAGAGAAGATCAGTCGAACATTCCAGAACCGGGCATCTGCCAACGGATGCTCATCGCTGCAGCGCGGGGGCGTGCTTCTCGGTGAAGTTCCGATGGAATTCACCCAGGGCCTTGACCACTTGCTGAAGTTTTTGCGTAGGGGGCAGGATGGTGGTGCGGAAATGGGCCGTGCCCTCGGCTTGTCCGAAGCCCGAACCGGGTACCACGCAGATGCCGGTCTCCTCCAGCAGGGCCATGGCATATTCCGCGTCCGTACACCCCGCCGGCAGGGTGATGCGCGGGAAGGCGTACATGGCTCCGGCGACCACGTTGCAGGAGATGCCCTCGATCTTGTTGAGCCCATCGGCCAGCAGGATCGCCCGTGACTTCATGGCCTCAAGGATGGCGCCCTTTTCGGCGACGTACTGGGCATGGGAGGGCATTCCGGGTTTGGGCGGCCGCACCATGGCATACATGGCGGCCTGCCCCGCGAGGTTGGCACAGAGGCACACGCTCTGCAGCTTGAGCATCTGGGCCGCGACGGCGTCGGGCACATTCCGGAATTCGAAGTAGCCACCGCGCACACCGCACTCGCCGAGGAGGCCCTTGGAGCAGGAGTGGAAGCTGAACAGGGGAATGTCCTTGGCCGCCAAGCGGTGGTACACCTTGGCGAAGGACACGAACTTGTCGCCCGCCAGATAGATGTTCTCCTGATAGACCTCATCCGCGAGGATCGACAGGCCATGGGCCATGGCGAACTCGATGATCATCTGGATGTTGCCCTCGTCGAGCACCGCGCCCGTGGGATTGCCGGGGTTGATCACGCAGATGGCCCTGACGCGCGTGCCTTCGGCCTTGGCCTTGGCGATGGACTCCTCGAGCATGGTGCGGCTCAGCTTCCAGCCGTTGGCCTCGTCCAGATGGTAGGGCACCATGCGTCCTCCATAGAGCGTGATGCTCGCGGAGTAGAGCGGGTACTGGGGGATCGGGACCATGATGCCGTGATGGGGGCTGCCGATGAGCAGGCGCAGGACGGTCTGCACAGCCTTGCTGGCGCCGTCCGTCAGGAAGATGGCATCGGGATCCACGGCGATGTGGTCCCGCTCCAGGATGAACTCGGCCACCGCCTCGCGGATGAAGCGCACGCCCTGGCTTTCACTGTAGGCGCCGAGTCCATGCCGGGTGCCGGTGAGGATGGCCTTGGCCGCTTCGACCACATCCGTGGGAAACACCTCGGGCGCCAGGTGCATGAGCTCCGGGTATTCACACAAGGCGAGGATCTGCCGGTTCCAGGTCAGTGGCTTCTGGCCCAGGGCCTGGGGATTGCCGATGTTGCAGAAGATGATCTCCCGCCCCTGCTTCTCCAGTTCCGTGGCCCTGGCCACGATGGGCCCCCGCACGGCGTACTCCGTGTCGCGCACGGTCTTCCCGATGTCGGCTAATCGAATGGTCATGGTCGACTCCAGCAGAAAGAGTCTACTCCGAGGCCCGGGTACAGGTTCACCTGCTGACACTTCGACAAGGGTGTGACGGGCGTCATCCTACCCAACGTAAAGGACACCAGCGCTTGGCATGGAGCGGCCCGGCGATAAACTGCCGGATCGGCTCCCATCGGCTCTGCCACCGCATTCAACTACCCAACGAGGCACCTATGCTTGGATTCTCCCTTTCCACTGAACAGCAGGCAGAGAAGGCTCGCGCCCACACCTTCGCCGAGAGGATCATGCGCCCCGTGGCCCGGAAGTACGATGAGACCGGGGAATGGGCCGTGGACGTTTACAAGGCGGCCTGGGACCAGGGCTACCTGCAGGCCCTCGTGCCGGAGGAGTGCGGTGGCCCCGGCGCCAGCCAGATGGACGAAGCCATCGTCTGCGAAGAACTGGCCTGGGGCTGCGCGGGCCTCTACACCTCCATCATGGCCAACGGTCTGGCCATGACCCCGGTCCTCGTCGCCGGCAGCCCCGAGCAGAAGAAGAAGTGGCTGGGCATGCTGGCGGAAGAGCCCAAGTTCGCGGCCTTCTCCCTCTCCGAGCCCAACGCGGGTTCTGACGCCGGCGGCATGAGCTGCCGTGGCGAAAAGAAGGGCGACAAGTACATCATCAACGGCACGAAGTGCTACTGCACCAATGGCGGCTACGCGGACTGGTACGCCCTCTTCTGCAGCACGGATCCCACGAAGGGCGCTCGGGGCACCAGCTGCATCGTCGTGCCCAGGGATACACCGGGCCTGGTGGTGGGCAAGGCCATGGACAAGATGGGCCAGCGGGCCTCCAACCAGGTAGAGCTCTACTTCAACGACGCTGAAGTCCCCGCGGAGAACATCCTCGGCAAGGAAGGCATGGGCTTCGTCATCGCCATGAAGACCTTGGACCAGACTCGCGCCGCCGTGGCTGCGGGAGGCGTGGGCGTGGCCCGGGCCGCCTTCGAGATCGCGCTGGATTATGCCAAGAACCGCATCCAGTTCGGCCAGCCCATCTTCGCCAACCAGGCCATCAGCTTCATGCTGGCGGACATGGCCAAGAAGATCGAAGCCAGCCGCCTGCTCACCTGGCAGGCCGCCTGGATGACCGACAACGGCATCAAGAACTCCAAGCAGAGCGCCATCGCCAAGACCTTCGCCACGGACACCGCCATGGAAGTGAGCACCGACGCGGTGCAGATCCTTGGCGGCAACGGCTACAGCCGCGACTTCCTCGTGGAAAAGTGCATGCGCGACGCCAAGCTCCTGCAGATCTATGAGGGAACGAACCAGATCCAGCGCCTGGTGATCGCAAAAGAGATCCAGCAGGGAAATTGACCGGAAGATGGCGGACCTCGGCAGCGGGTCACGAGTGAACGCGCCTGAATGGCGCGTTCCGAGATTCCCTCCTCGCCGGGTCCTGACTTCGCGGCCTCCACTGGAGGCCGCTTCGTCATCCGGCGGTCGGCACCCGCTTGGTTCGTTCAAACAACCAGGTTGGCCGCATTCCTCATCGGAGCGGATCCAGCAGGGAAATTGACCGGCAGGATCCCCTCCCAACGCATTCGGACCGCCGGTGAGTTGGTAGGGCTCTGCCGTAACGCGTTCGGCGCGACCGGCTCATACTCGTTGCATGAGCGTGCTTCAGCGTCCCTGGTTCAACCGGACCATCCTGGCCCTGCTGATGGCTTCAGCGGCCGCCTTGGGTGTGGTCGTACTGACCTCCCACCCTTCCGGGCCCTCCTTGTTTCCGGCCCTGGCCCTGGTTGTGGGCGCCATGGCCCTCGGGGGGGCGGTGGGCCTCGTGGCCTGGGTTCGCTGGTTCGCGCAGCCTCGGCTCATCCGGGCCGAGCGACGCTGGGCGGAAGGGGCGCATCCCTACGATGTGCTCCTGGTTCTTGGCCAACCGGTCTGGAACCACGGTGAGCTCGGCTATCGCATGTTGCAGATGAGAAGCCTGCTGCAGTTCTCGATGGGCCACCGGGACCAGGCCTGGCTGGATGCCCTGGATGCCCAGCTCGCCAGGCTTCCCTTCTGGAAGCGAGCGCTGGTCAGCCGCGCCTTCCGGAAAGTGCCAGGAACTCCGGCCGCCCGGCGGTTGGCGTGGTGCCAGCGGCTCATCACCTGGGCTCCTCACATGGGCCGGCTCCGGCATCTGCAGGGAATCCTGTGGCTTCGGGTCGAGGATCCGGCGGCCCTGCACCAGGCCTGGGACCACTTTGAAGCGGCCCTCCCTCTCTCCTGGGATGACCCGCTGATCCTTGAGGATCTCATGCTTGCGGGCCTCCAGCATGACCGAACCGACCTGGCGGAGAGGGCCCTGGCAGTGCTCCTGGCGCGCCATGGGGACCCCCGGTTGCCCTGGGACCGGGGCGCCGCAGGCATGCACCTGCTGCGGCATGGCCGCCATGCCGAGGCCCTGGCCCTGGTTCATGGGCTGCCGCCGGAACACCGCTCCCAGCCTCTGCTTTGGCTGACAGAAACAGTCGCCTTGCGCCAGTTGGGGGATCGGGAAGACGCCTGGCGCATCATCGGAGCCGCCATTGAACGGTTGCCCGGGTCCTTCCGGCTTTGGATGGAGCGCTACCAGATAGCCCTGGAACTGCACCTGGATGCCGAGGCTTCGAAGAGCCTTGAACAGGCCTGGCTGACCATTCCAGAGAACCAGGAAGGGGACTCCTTTCGCGAGGAATGGTTCCTGCGCCGGGCGGAGTTCGCTTTCTGGTGGCAGGACGATTCAGCCCTCGCGAAGGAGTTGCTGGGCATGGTCCCCGTCGATCGCCAAGGGGACCATCAGCCTCCCCTCAGGCTCCAGGTCCAGGTGGCTGAAGGTGAATACGAAGCGGCCTATCAAGAAGTGAAGACCCTGCTCAAGGAACAACCGGAAGATGTGAACCTGCTGCTGCTCCAGGCGGATTGCCTCGCCGGCCTGGACGCCTGGGAAGCCCTTCTGCCCTTTCTGGATGGACTCGGGGAGACTTGCCGGGAACGGCCTTCCTTCTGGCATCTGCGCGGCCTCGCCCTGGCCAACCTGAAGGATCCCCTGCGGGCCCGCCAGGATCTGGAAAGGGCCGTGCGCATGGATCCCCGGGGGCTGCGCTACCTCCTGGACGCGGGCCATGCCTGTGCCGAGCTCGCGGACTGGAACCAGGCCGAGGGACACTGGCGGCAGGCCCTCCACCTCGACCCGCAGGCCGAAGAAGCCTTCATCCACCTCGCCGAGGCCCGGCGAGAACTGGAAGATCTCGATGGCGCCCGCCGCTACCTTCGCGAATGCCTGCTGCATCACCCCGACAGCCTCGATGCCCAGACCCGGCTGGCGGAGCTGGAGACAAACTGAGCCCTAGGCGGGCTTCTCGCCCTTCAGCAGGGCCAGCTTGGAGTCCCAACGGGCCCGCATCTCCGGAGCGGACCATCTCCGGGCCTTCTCCAGAGCTCTGATGGCGTCCTTCCGGAACCCCTGGGCCAGAGCCACTCGCGCCTGGATCAGGTAGAAGTCCGGCTCCTGGGGCAACAGCCGGATGGCCACCTTGATGTGCTTCTCCGCTTCCGGCCAGTGGCTGCCCTGCATCGCTTCCTCGGCCAGGAAGGCATTGAAGAAGGGGTCCCGCTTGCGGATTTCCATGCCCCGGTCCCGGTAGACCTGGGCCTCACTCTGGCGTCCCTGGGCCCGGAGGAGATCTTCCAGGTTGCCGCAGGGGGCACCATCCTTGGGATCAACGTCCAGGGCCTTGCGGAAGGAGCATTCAGCTTCAGTGTCGAGTCCGAGGTGGCGCTGGACCACGCCGAGGATGTTCCAGCCAACCCCTGAACCGGGGTCGGTGTGGATGGACACCTGGGCGGAGCGGAAGGCCTCCTCCAGTTGAGCCGCCTCCATCAATTCCACGGCACGATTGCTGTGGAACAGGGCCAGCACCCTGCTCTGGTCCAGGTGCACGACCATGGGGACCCCCCGCCTGACTTCAGGAAGGAAATCGGCCACCAGGTCCTGTCCCATCGCCCCATTGGGCACCACGGCGACAATGTGCCGCTCATAGCGAATGATCGAGCCTTCGCGCCGCCACCGGCTGATCCGGACCGATTCCCCGTACCAGGCGTCCAGACCGATGGCCCGGCAGGCGCTCACGTAGAGCGCCGTCAGGGTGAGGCAGTTGGCCTTGCGGTCCCGCCAGGCTTCCGGGAGAGTCCGGGTGTAGGCATTGTCATAGATAAGGCCCAGCCCGCCTTCCTCCACCGGGGTGAAGAACGCCTTCACCAGTGAGGTTACCTTGGCGGGAGTCCCAACTTGGTTGATGGTATGCACCCGTGCAAAGTCCTGCAGGCCAGTCGGGGGTTCGAACGGATCCTCCCCAGCAGTCAGGAGGACCGCCGAGAGCAGGAAGGAAAGGGCGACAAGGCGCATGGGAAAGCTCCCAATCCAGCATAGGTCTTTGGACAGAGGTTTCCATGGTCCATGCGATCCTAGGGGAGTTTGAGGGAACCATGTCCAAACCGACGGCGGTGGTCTGTGCCTATTCCAGCGTGGGAACCGCGGCCCTGGAGGGGCTGCTGGCGGTGGGCGTCGAGGTGCGCGCCCTCTACACCTACGCCCAGGGACCCGATGAGCTCTGGTTCACACCACCCGCCACGGTGGCCTCGGCCCGGGGCATCCCGGTACATCTGGCCCCGTCGTTTAATGACGAGGAAGTGTTCGAGGCCATTCGCGCCCTTCGTCCGGACTTCCTGTTCAGCTTCTACTTCCGGGAGATGATCCAGGGCCGCTTCCTGGAGCTTCCCCGCCTGGGCGCCTTCAACCTCCATGGCAGTCTGTTGCCCCGCTACCGGGGCCGGGCGCCGATCAACTGGGTGCTGGTGAAGGGAGAGACGGAGACGGGCCTGACCCTGCATGCCATGACCCCCAAACCCGACGATGGCCATATCGTGGCCCAGGCGCGCCTGCCCATCGCCTGGGACGAAACGGCCCTGAGCCTCACAAACAAGGCCGCGGAGGCGGGCCGGGAGCTGGTGCGGCAGGCGGTTCCAGGCCTTGTGGATGGCTCCACGGTTCGGATCGATCAGAAGACGCTGGGACCCTCCACCTACTTCGGGGGCCGGAAGCCCGCCGACTCCCGCCTGGATTTCGCCATGAGCGTCCAGGAGGCCTTCAACCAGATCCGGGCCGTGGCGGATCCCTGGCCCAACGCCTTTCTGGAGACCCCCGGCGGAGTCCTGAAGGTGGCCTGGGCCCTTCCCAGTGGGGAAGCCTGCCCAGTCGGGCAGTTCCGCGCCACCCGGGAAGGGGTCCTGCTGGGCTTCTCGGACGGGGCCTTGCGCCTGCAGGCACTCCGGAAGGGCGCCCACCGCAGCGAGCGCCCCTCAGAGCATGCGGACTGGCTGGCGGAACTGGGAATCCCGGAGTGGTAGCTCAGCCATGCCTCGCCATGCTCGGCCTCACTTCGGAGGGGTCGAGGATGGTCGGATCCATGGGCAGGTAGGCCGGATCCCACATGGCCTCCGCCACCACCCTCGGAATCTCGGAAGGCGCGAGTTCCCGCTTCGCCAGCCCCTCCCGTTGTGCTTCCAGGGCCACCGCTTCCGCCACGGCCCTGGTCACCCGCCGGATCTGGCTGGTGGGGGGAAACAGGCTGCCAGCGGCCAGATCCTCGGGGTGAACTTCGTCGGCCAGGCGGCGGGCTGCCGCAGCGAACAATCCGTCGGTGACCTCCCGGGCCTCGGCCACCAGCAGTCCCAGACCCATGCCGGGGAAGATGAAGGAGTTGTTGCCCTGGCCGATGAGGTGGGTCCGGCCCTGATGGGACACCGGATCGAAGGGACTGCCCGTGGCCACAAGGGCCCGCCCATCGGTCCAGCGCAGGATATCCGCCGGTGTAGCCTCGGACTTGCTGGTGGGATTGGACATCGGAAAAACCAGGGGGCACTCGGTATGCGCCGCCATTTCCCGGATGACGTCTTCCGTGAAAACCCCGGGCTGGCCCGAGGTCCCGATCAGCATGGTCGGCCGGAGCGCTTTCACCACCGCAAGCAAGTCCCTGGGTTTCCCCGGGCCCAGTCCGTGCTTTTCGGCAAGGGCGGAGGGCCAGGCGAAGGCGCGCTTGTGGACATCCTGGATCGGGACATCATCGACCAGGAAACCCTTGGTGTCGAGGTTGGCGATGGCGGTGATGAGCCCCTTCCCCTCCTGTCCGGCCCTGCGCAGGGCGTCGCGGAGCAGCCGGGCGATGCCGATGCCGGCGGCGCCGGCACCGAGGATGACGATCCGCTGATCCTTGACGGCCACCCCCGTGGCCCGGGAACCCACCAGCATGCCCGCCACGCCCACCGCCGAGGTCCCCTGGATGTCGTCGTTGAAGCTCGTCAACACTTTCCGGTAGCGGTCCAGGAGGTTGAAGGCGTTGACCTTCTTGAAGTCCTCCCACTGCAGGATGGCCTTGGGGAAGCGCAGGACCACGGCATGCACAAACTCGTCCACCAGGGATTCGTACTCGGATCCCCGAAGACGGGGGGCGCGCCACCCCAGGTAGAGCTCGTCCTTGAGCAGGTCCTGGTTGTCCGTGCCCACATCCAGGCTGATGGGCAGGGTCTGCCAGGGCGGGATCCCGGCCGCGGCCGTGTAGAGCGCCAGCTTGCCGATGGGAATACCCATGCCGCCGGCCCCCTGGTCGCCCAGGCCGAGGATCCGCTCATTGTCCGTAACGACGATCAGGCGCACATCGTCGAAGGGGGCATTCCCGAGCACGTCCTTGATGTGGCCCCGGTGCTCGGGGGTGATCCAGATGCCCCGGGCCCGACGGAAGATGTGGCTGAATTCCTGGCAGGCCTGCCCCACGGTCGGGGTGTACACGATGGGAAGGAACTCCTCGATGTGGTCGATCAGCACCCGGTAGAAGAGGTACTCGTTCCGGTCCTGGAGAGCGGCCAGCCCGATGTACTTTTCCAGGGGGTCCTTCTTCCGGGTGATGTTGAGGTAGACCCGCCGGGACTGCTGCTCCATGGTGCTCACCGCATGGGGCAGCAGGCCCTCAAGTCCCAGGGTCTGGCGCTCCTCCTTGGTGAAGGCCGTCCCCTTCGTGAACATTGGATGGCGCAAGAGCCGGGCGCCACGGTACGGGACCGTGAGTCGTGTCCTGCCCCCCACTTCGAATCTCAGACCGTAGCGTTCCATGGCTTCGCCCTCCTTCTCGATGACGCGGAAGTCCTGTGCACGGACAGGGCCGTATGATGGTTGGCCGGGCCCCACGGGGGCCTAGATGGATCGCCCAATGGAGATGGCGGCATCGGCAATCAAGAGACCCAAATGTGTACTCGCCCTCCGGGGTTGTCCAGGCCCATGTCCCTATCATTCGAGGACATGGATGTTCCGCTTCGCGCAGATCTCCTTCAGCTGCCTGGGCCAGACGCTGACGGTGACTTCGCCGAGATGCGCCGTGCGCAGGAGGTACATGAACGTCCTGGCCTGGCCGATGCCCCCGCCGATGGAAAGGGGGATCCGGTCGTTCAGGATGGCCTGGTGGTAGGGGAGTTCGAGGAAATCCAGCTGCCGGGAGATCTCCAGCTGAGTCCGTAGGGTTCCCTTGGTCACCCGGATGCCCATGGAAGTCAATTCGTGCCGGCGTTTGGTAATGGGGTTCCACACCAGGATGTCCCCGTTCAGGCCGTGAGTATCCCGGCCCGTCATGGATGACGTGTCCATGGCCCAGTCATCGTAGTCCGCCGCCCGCATCTCGTGGGGATAGCCGTCCTTCAGCACCCAGCCGATGCCGATGATGAACACCGCCGGGTACCTCTGGAGGATGGCCGTCTCCCGCTGCTTCCGTGGCAGGTCCGGATACATCGCCAGCAGGTCCTCCGCGTGGATGAACATCAGCTCTTCGGGGAAGTCCGGCAGCCCAGTGGCCCTCAAGGCCGGGAACTGGTCCTGCACCTGCCGCCCGGCCCCCAGGATCACCCGCCAGATCTTCTGGACCGTGTCCTTGAGGTAGTCGAGATTCCGCTGGGCGGGCGAGATCCGACGCTCCCAGTCCCACTGGTCCACATAGGAGCTGTGGTCGTGGTCCAGAAAGTAGTCCTTCCGCACGGCCCGCATGTCCGTGCAGAGGCCTTCCCCGGGCTGGCAGCCGAACTGGGCCAGCGCCATCCGCTTCCACTTGGTGGCCGCCTGCACCACCTGGGCCCTCATGGGGCTGGGCAATCCAAGCCCGCAAGGGAACTCCACTGGAGTGCGGGACCCATCCCGGTCCAGATAGTCGTTCACCCCGCTCTCCCGGTCGACGATGAGGGGCACCTGGACCATGTCGAGGTTCAGTTCGCGGCAGAGGTGGTCCTCGACGTACCGCTTGATCGTGAAGACCGCCCGCTGGGTATCCATCCGGTTCAGGAGAGGACGGTAGTCCCGTGGAAGGACCTTCGCCACCTCCTCGTACGTGCTGATGCCCGGTCCTGCCAGGTCCGCCACCTTGTCAGCCATGGAACTACCTCCTCCGCATAGCACGGGGAGTCGGCTCGCTCCGAACCATTCCGGGGTGACCCTCCCCGAACACAGCCCCGAAGATACGTTCCGGGGCGGCCGGAAACAAGATCAGCTCATCATCATTTGTTGAAAGGAAGGCCCCTCCTTCAGCTCTTGGACTTCCGGTCAGCTTTGGTCGGCTTTCTGTTCGGCGTGGCCGGGGCCGGAGCCTCCACGACGCCCGTCTCCCGGTGGACCTTCTCCACGGCCCCCGTGGTCTTGACGTCGATCTCCACCCGGCGGTTCCGGCTCTGCCCTTCGCGGCTCTTGTTGTCGGCGATGGGGACGTCGGGTCCCCGACTCACGGTGAAGACCCTGTCCGCGGGAAGGCCCGCCTCGATCAGGAGTCTGGCCGCGGCCTCGGCCCTGCGTTTGCTCAGGGCCTGGGAATAGTCGGGCCAAGTTTGGGAACCATCCTTTGCCCATCTCTCGTCTTGATGCACTGGTCAATTATCGTGACAATCTCCAGGACCGGGGTTTTCTTGAGCCTTTGTCGGACGATCGTCGGACCTCGTGGAATCAGGGAAGGAACGCATGACAGCAGTCCGCAGCCATACGACTGGGCCGACTGCCAAGAGGTCCATCGCGGGTATCCGGATCGTCGCCTGCGAGGATCAGCCCGTGATGCGGGAGTACATCGTCTCGGGCCTGGCGCGACTTGGAATCACGTCCGCAGGGGTCTGCGATGGAGTGGAGCTGGCAACCTATCTGGCCGAACACCCGGTCGACGTCGTCATTCTTGATATCGGTTTGCCCGGGGAAGACGGCTACTCCATTGCCACTCGCCTGCGACGGGAACGTCCACACCTGGGTATCGTCATGCTCACGGCCAGGGACAAGACCGATGACCGGGTGTTGGGACTGGACTGCGGGGCCGACCTCTACTTCGCGAAACCCGTGGATATCCGGGAGCTCGCCTCGGCCTTGGGGAGCCTGTACCGTCGGCTGCGCCTGCATCAGCCCGCCACCCCCCGGCCCTGCTGGCAGCTGGAACCCCTCCGGTCCGTGCTGTTGACCCCTTCCGGTGCCGAAGTGGCCCTGACCGACAATGAGCTGAGGTTCCTGGTGCCGCTGCTGGAGCAGCCCGGCACCGTAGTCGATCGGGACCGGCTGTTCCAGGCCCTGGACCAGGTGCCAGACATCTACGCCATGCGCCGGATGGAGACCCTCCTCAGCCGACTGAGGACCAAAGTCCTCAGCGTCAGCCCAAGCGAGCCTCTGCCCGTGCGAGCCCGCCATGGACGGGGGTATGCCTTTCTTTGTGAGGCCAAGGAACATCAAGGCCAGGCATTCCAGTAGCAGGTGCTGGATTGTAAGAAAGTGTGAGGGAAAATCCGACGCGAGGGGATTCAATCTGGGTTCCCCCTCGAACCCCCGTGGATCAAAGATGACGGACCACCCTTCCAACCTCGCCTGGCGCCAGCGCCATGCCACGCACATTCCCAGCATCGACGCCTATCACCAGGGAATGTTCAAGGTGTTCCGCAAGCTCCTGCAGACCACCCGGACCGGGCGAATGGGCAACTCCATCGGACCGATTCTTGAGTTCCTGGAGAAGTATTCAAGTTCTCACTTCGAGGGTGAAGAAGCCTTCATGCAGGAAGCAGGTTTCCCAGAGGCCGCAGTTCACGTGCAGGAACACCGCCAGTTCATGGTCGAGTTGGGTCGCCTCCACGAGCGCTTCAACCAGGGAGAGCAAGGCATCGAGGGGGAACTGGTCCTCATCCTCTCTGGCTGGCTCAGTGTGCACATCCTGAAAAGGGACCGGAGTTTTGCAGCTTTTCTCCATGGCCGTTCCAGGCCTTGAAGGAAGGAAGCACCTGTCGCCAGCCTCCACAATGCCCTGGCTTCGACTTCCGGCTATCCTGACCGATTCCTCCTTCAGGAGTCCCCGTGCGAAGCGTCATCACTGGAACAGGCATCGGCATTCCTCCGAATGTGGTCACGAACGAGGCCTTGTCGCAGCTCATGGACACCTCGGACGAATGGATCCGCGTTCGGAGTGGCATCCAGGAACGACACTACGCAGAGCCAGGCCAGGGGTCCACGGACCTCGGAGTCATCGCCGCCCGGAATGCCATTGCCGACGCGGAGCTCACCGTGGCCGACATCGATGTGGTCATCTTCGCCACCATGACACCCGATCACGTGCTGCCGGGCAATGGGCCGCTGCTGCAGCACGCTCTTGGCCTGAGGGATATTCCTACGTTCGATATTCGCCAGCAGTGCAGCGGTTTCCTCTACGGCCTCGAGCTGGCGGACCTGTTCATCCAGAGCGGCCGCTACCGGCGGGTCCTGCTGGTGGGCGCGGAGGTCCACTCGCCCTTCATGCCCTGGCAGCTTGGTTGGGATACGGTGATCGGGCGTTCAACCCGGGAGATCACGGAAGCCGAGCGTGCCGCGAATACGGCCATCCGGGATCGGACCGTCCTGTTCGGGGATGGTGCTGGTGCCGTAGTCATCGAAGGTCGTGATGGAACGTCGGGCCTGGGTCCCATACGGCTTCATACGGACGGCTCAGCCGCAGGTGTGTTAACCATGCCCGGCGCCAGTTTCAAGCGACGGCCCTTTGTGTCCCACGAACAGATTGATGCCGGGGAGACGGTACCCGTCATGTCCGGCAAAGAGGTCTTCAGGACAGCCGTGACCCTCATGCCCCAAGCAGTTCGCCAGGTGTGTGCCCTTTCGGACGTGGCGATCGAGTCCCTGGACCTGGTGCTCATCCACCAGGCCAACCTCCGCATCATCGAGGGCGTGCAGAAGGCCTTGGGTCTGCCTCCGGAGAAGGTTCCGCACAATGTGGAACGCTACGGCAATACCACCGCCGCCACCCTGCCCATCCTGTTCCACGAGTGCCGCCAGCAGGGCCTCATCCGGCCTGGAATGAACGTGGTCTTCACGGCCCTGGGCTCAGGGCTCCACTGGGGGGCGGCGCTGTACCGGACCTAGCAGAGTGGACATTGCCAACAACCAGGTCTAGAATGCGCGTCATCATCCTGGAGTCCCCATGCGCATCCGCTCCTTGGCCATGGCCCTGCTCGCCCCGGCCCTGATCCTCTCGGCCGGTGTCACCAAGAAGCGAATCACAGGCGCGGTTCGAAGCGCCAAGGAAGCCAAGGCCATCGCCGAACAGGACACCGGCGGCAGGGCCACCAGCGCCCGCCGCATTCCGCTGAACGGCGCCTCGGGCGGCTGGGAGGTGGATGTGCGCATGGCCAAGGAAGCCCGTGGCTGGCGTTGCATCATCGACGCGGACACCCACACGGTGCACAGCAAGACCCGCATCGACCAGCCTGGAACGAAGGGGAAAGCAGAAGGGACGACCCGGCTGGTCAGAGGGACCCAGTAGTTCCCCGACGATGACCGATCGTTCGCCGGTTTTTCACACCGCCAACGCCGCTCGGGTTGCCAACAAGCCTAGAATCGTAACCGTGGCCGATGCCACGAGGAGAACAACCCATGGGGCTGATGGACTGGGGCAAGGCCCAATTCATTGAAATCATCGAGTGGCTCGACGATTCCAACGACACGCTCGCCTGGCGCTTCCCGGTACGGGACCAGGAGATCAAGAACGGCGCGAAGCTGGTGGTCCGCGAAAGCCAGGAGGCGGTCTTCATCAATGAAGGCCAGCTCGCGGATGTGTTCAAGCCCGGCACCCACACGCTCAGCACCCAGAACCTGCCGGTCCTGGCGGACCTGAAGGGCTGGAAGTACGGCTTCGAAAGCCCCTTCAAGGCCGAGACCTACTTCACCTCCACGAAGCTCTACAACGATCTCAAGTGGGGCACCTCGAACCCCATCATGATGCGCGACGCCGATTTCGGCATGCTGCGCATCCGGGCCTTCGGCATTTACTCCATCAAGGTGGCGGACAGCGGCACCTTCCTCAAGCAGCTCGTGGGCACCAATGGCGTCTACACCCTGGGGGACATCACCGAGCAGCTGCGCAAGACCATCATGAGCCGCTTCACCGACGTGCTGGGCGAGGTGAAGGTGCCCGCCCTGGACCTGGCGGCCAAGTACGACGAGTTGTCGGACCTGGTGAAACAGAAGCTCCAGGACGAGTTCAAGACCATGGGTCTGGAGCTGTCCAAGTTCTTCGTGGAGAACATCAGCCTCCCCGAGGAAGTCGAGGCCATGATGGACAAGCGCACCGGCGTGGGCATGATGGCCCCGGTCATGGGTGCCTACACGCAGATGCAGGTGGCCGAAAGCATCCCCCTCGCCGCCCAGAACCCTGGCGGTGTCGCCGGCCTGGGCATGGGCATGGGCGTGGGTTTCGGCATGGGCAACATGATGGGCCAGCAGATGGCCGGTGCCCAGCAGCAAATGGGGCAGCAGGGGTATCCCGGAGGCAGCGCCCCTGCCGCCCCCGCACCCCAGGCGCCCGAGAAATCGCTGAAGGATGAGTTGATGGAGCTGAAGGATCTTTTCGATAGCCAGCTGATCAACCAGGCCGAATACGACACCCAGCGTGGCGCCATCATGAAGAAGCACGGGATGGGCACTTAGGCTCTGGGCACTGGGCCTCAGGAAAGGGCGGCGCAGCCGCCCTTTTTTCGTTTTCTGAGGCCTGGCGCCTGAAGCCAAAGCCTAGTCGTGATGATGATGCCCCTGCCCTTCCGCCTCGTGCTCATGCACAAATCGGTGCTGGTGCCGGTCGGCCATGGCCTGGGTCTCGAAATGCAGGGTGAGATGGCGCACACCGAAATGGTCCGCCAGCAGGTGCTCGATGCGGTGCTGGTAGTCTTCCGTGTCCTCCAGGCGCTCGGTGGCCACGATGATGTGGGCGGTGCACACGGTCAGGTGGCTGCAGACCCGCCAGGACCGCAGGTCTTCCACGCCATGGATGCCAGGCAGCTTGAGCAAGGCGGACTTGGCCTCCTCCTGATCGAACGCAGCCTGGTGCATGAGGATGCCCACCGCGTCCTTCAGCAGCAGGAAGGCGCCTCGGAGGATCAACACCACGATGCCGACGGCCAGAAGCGGATCAACCCAGCGCCAGCCCGTGAACCGGATCACCACCATGCCTACCACCACGGCCACATTGGCCAGGCTGTCGCCCAGGGCGTGGAGGTAGGCACTGCGCAGGTTGAGGTCCCGCTCCTGCTCGGAGCCCTTGGAGGGGACGAGAACGAAGGTGGCGGCCAGATTCAGCAGCAGGCCGAGAATGGAGACCCCGATGGCCCAGCCCAGTCGAATGCCCTGTGGGTGGCGAAACCGGCTCCAGGCCTCGACCAGCACCGCTGCAGCCAGCACCACCAGCAGGAAGACACCCAGCAGCGTATTGAAGATCTCGATGCGATGCCATCCGTAGGTCCAGCGGTCGCAGGGCTCCCGCCGGTTGGCCACCCGGATGCTGCCTAGAGCCAGCAGATTCACCACCGCATCGTTGAGGTTCTCCAGGCTGTCCGACACCAGGCCCAGGGAGCCGGTCCACAGACCGCCGAGACCCTGGACCAGGAAGTTCAACCCGAAGATCAGCGAGCTGAGGGCCAGGCGCCCCGTGGTGGTGGGACCATGCGCATGGGCCATCATTCGCCTCGGTATTCTGGTTTGCGCTTGTCCCGGAAGGCCGCCAGTCCCTCGAGCCGGTCCTTCGTGGGGATCACCTGCGCGTAGCAGGCTTGCTCCAGGGCGAGGCCGGAAGCCAGATCCAGTTGGATTCCTTGATCCACAGCCCGTTTTGCGGCCCGCAAGGCCACGGGTCCATTGGGGAGAATCTCCCGGGCCAGGGCCAGGGCGGATTCAAGGGCCCTTCCGGCGGCGACCACCCGGTTGACCAGACCCAGCCGGCTGGCCTCCTCAGCACCGATCCGGCGGGCGGTAAAGATCAGTTCCTTGGCCCTGGAGGCCCCAATGAGGCGCGGCAGGCGCTGGGTGCCACCAGCTCCGGGAAGGATGGCGAGAGAGGTCTCCACCAGCCCCATCTTGGCCCCGGCTCCCGCCACCCGAAGATCGGCAGCCAGGGCCAGCTCCAGCCCCCCTCCGAAAGCGGCGCCATCGATCGCCGCGATGGTCGGCATGGGCAGGTCGCCAAGCTCGGAGAAGGCTGCGCGGAGGCCTTCCACGAAGACCACGGCCTCCTCGGGAGACATGCCAGCCCGCTCCTTCAGGTCCGCTCCCGAGCAGAAGACCCCGGGCACGCGGCTGTGCACGACCAGCACCCGCACGGCCGGATCGTCCCTGAGCGCCCCCAGGGCCGCTCGGAACTCAGTCAGGAGCTGGCGACCCAGTGCGTTTTTCGCCGACGGCCGGTCCAGGCCGAGCAGCACAATGCCAGCCTCCTCGCCTGCGAGCCGTTCGACCTGGACTTCCATCAGCCGAGCTCAACGATGGGATCCCCTTCGTTGAGGAACTGGTCGGGGACCACGAAGACCTTCTTGACCGTCCCCTCCTCAGGGCTGCCCACGGGGATCTGCATCTTCATGCTCTCGATGATGACCAGGTCCTGGTCCTCGCTCACGGCATCGCCTTCGGCGACGCAGACTTCCAGCACCTTCCCGGCCATCTCAGCCCGCACCACGGCCATTCGGTCACCTCATGAGGACAATGGGCCAGTGTAGCGGTCTGGTGCCCTATTCGTCCTTGTCGGAATCCCCGATCACCACCAGATCGTCGTCCTCGTAAGCGAAGTCGCCTTCCTCGATGAGGACCTCCCGGATCTTCCCACCTTCGGGGGCGTCAATGTAGAAGGAGGAACGCGAGGAATCCGTGCCCTCGAGGATCAGCAGGTGCTCGTCCTCTTCCACCTCCTGGCCGGGGCGGACAAGGACGTCCACCACATATCCCGGCCATTCCGCCCGCACGATCATGCTGCCTCCCCTTCGCCGCCCCGCGACCTTGGCGGGGAGAGTATGGCGCCCCGGGCCTTCGCGCAAGGCCTGGAAGGCTTTCTTTTCGTCACATGTCATGTCTGGGATACTGGAGGGCTTGGAGGATGGAATGGCTGTGGCGTGTGGCATCGTGGGTCTGCCCAATGTGGGGAAATCCACCCTTTTCAATGCTCTTACCCGGGCTGGGGCGGCTTCTGCCAACTATCCCTTCTGCACCATCGAGCCCAATACGGGGGTGGTGGATGTCCCGGATCCCCGGCTGGCCCCCCTGGCCGAGATCGTGAAACCCCAGCGGATCCTGCCGGCCTCCCAGGAATTCGTGGATATTGCCGGTCTGGTGAGAGGTGCCAGCAAGGGCGAGGGTCTGGGCAACGCCTTTCTGGGCCACATCCGGGAGACCGACGCCATCGTCCAGGTCGTTCGCTGCTTCGAGGACCACAACGTCACCCACGTCGAAGGCGGCGTGAACCCTGAACGGGACCTGAGCATCATCGAGACCGAGCTGGTCATCAAGGACCTGGATGCCGTAGAGAAGGGCCTGGAGCGCCACCGGAAGATCGCCAAGACCGGCAACAAGGAATCCCTGGCCCTGGTGGCCGTGCTGGAGCCCCTCTACAACGCCCTGAACGACGGCAAGTGGGCCAGGACCCTCGGGCTTTCCGCCGAAGACCGGGCCCTGGTCAAGTCCTACGGCCTGCTTACCCTCAAGCCCACCCTGTTCGTCGGCAACATCGGGGAAGAAGACATCCGAAACCCCGAGGGCAACGCCCACTACGTGAAGCTCATGGCCCTGGCCGCCGAGCGCCAGGCCCCCTGCATCCCCATCTGTTCCAAGCTCGAGGCAGAGATCCAGGACCTGCCCGAGGAGGACCGGCCCATGTTCCTGGAGGAGGCGGGCCTGGCCGAGCCAGGTCTGAATGTGCTTATCCATGCGAGCTACGACCTACTTGACCTCCAGACCTATTTCACCGCCGGGGTGAAGGAAGTCCGGGCCTGGACCATCCACAAAGGCGACACCGCCGCCCAGGCGGCCGGGGTCATCCACACGGATTTCGAGAAGGGCTTCATCCGGGCCCAGGTCATCGCCTACGAGGATTTCATCCAGTACGGCGGAGAACAGGGCGCCAAGGATGCTGGAAAGATGCGCACGGAAGGCAAGGAATACATCGTCAAAGATGGCGATCTCATGAACTTCCTTTTTAACGTCTAGATTCAATTCAATGGGCCCTCGGCCCGATGCCTTGGTGAAGGCGGGGTCATGAGCCAGGCCAAAACAGTCGGATGGACGGGGCGTGGTGAGCCCCTGGAGGACCCTGCGCTCATCCGGCAGACCATGGAGGACCTGCGGCAGCTGGAAGCGGAGTTCTCCATCAAGGTGGATGGCGCCCAGACCCTCCCCTACACCTCCTGGGTGCACTCCATAGACCTGAAGAAGGGTCAGCTCCACCTGAAGCTCATCCGACCCCTGCCCCACGAACTGGCGGTGGGTGCCTCTTTCGTGATGCTGTTCTCCGCGGGCGACCAGCGCTTCGAGGCCCCCTGCATCTTCCAGGGCCGGGAGGCCTACCTCCTCTACCGGTTCACCATTCCGGTCCTCATGGCCACCTGTGACCGCCGCCGCCACAGACGCTTTCCCTTCCGTCCCCGGGAGAAGGCCTATGTGGTCGTCCAGGACGCCAGCGTTCCAGGACATGGGATCTCGGGCCCTCTGGTCAACCTCTGCCAGGGAGGGCTGGCCTTCCGGGTGGACCGGGTCATGCGGCTCAACGACCACCTGCGGATCACCCCCGGTCTGGGCTTCTTCGACCGAGGCAAGTCCTTCCCGATGGTCAAGATCAGGGATCTGCCCAACCTTCCGGTCTTCAGCGCTCGCGGCGTCCTTACCCATTCCATGGAACGGGGCGGGGAGATCATCCTCGGCCTCCAGTTCGGGGAGTTCAAGGAGGCCGAGCTCCGGGAAATCCAGCTCGTTCTCACCATCCGGGAGAACTTGCAGCGGGCCGGCTCGGGACCCTCTGGAGAAGGTCCCAGGGATCCGGGTCCCAAGCGACCCCCCGCCGCCGCCAAGGGGCCTGCCACCCGGGTGTCCCCCGCCGGCAGCCAGACTCCTGATGCACTCCGGCGCCTGGGGCGCCGAAGCACCAGGCTCGTGCTGGCCATGGCGCCGGGCACGGACCGCGACCAGGTGAGCCAGGCCCTTCGAGGAGGCGGCTTCCAGCGACTGGAACAGGCTGACAGTCTGATGCAGGCGCTCGCGGACATCCGGGCCGAGCCCACTGCGAGCACGCCGCTCCTGGTGGTGGAGACCCTGGCCCAAGACGGATTTTCCATGGCCGGCATCCGGGAACTGCAGCAGGAGCTCGGTGCTTCCTGCGAGCTGCCTGTGGCACTGATCACCCGGGGCGATGCTTTCGCGCCATCCGAAGATCCGCTCATCCGCCCCATGCCCTGGCCGGTGGGCGGGGATCTGGCCTGGCTGCCGTACTGGGACGATCTGGCGGGCCTGGACTAGCTTTTCTGGACTGGCGCCACCCGCACGAGATTGCCACCACCATCCACCCGGAGGAAACCGTCATCGATGCGGTTGCCGCCCCGCATGACCGGATCCGCGGCTTCCTTGGCCAGGAGAATGCCTCCTCGGGCATTGCGGTGGACCACACATTCCTCGAGGGTGACCTGGGAGTCCTCCAGCAGCAGCAGGCCTGTGTCCAGGCCCTCCTTCAAGGTGCAGCGGACCAGCAGCAGGCTGCCGCCGGCTTCCACCTGGACACCGGCCCCCGCATTGCCCGAGATTTCGCAGCCATCGAGGACACCCTGGCCGCCGTCCGAACAATCCACGCCCAGCGACCGGCCCTCGGAAAAGGTGCAATTCCGGGCCTGCACGGTGGCGCCATGGTGGATCAGGAGGCCGGTGCCGCCATTGGCCTGGACCAGGCAGCCCTCCATGGTGGCCAGACCCCGGTCCATGATGGAGGCCCCAAACCCCGCGTTCCCCGCCAGACGACACTGGCGGAGGACGACATTGGCGCCCGCCAACACATGCACACCGGCACAGGCATGGGCCCCGATGTCGCAGGACTCCAGCACGGACTGGCTGTGTTCAAGCGCCAGCAGCCCGGCGTAATGACTATCCATCAGTCGGCAGTGGCTGAGCTGGACCCTGGCATCCGCTTCGACCTCCACCGAGCCGGCGTCCGCGGAAATGGTGCAGCCATCCAGGGTCGCCTGCCCGCGGGTGCGGACTTTCAGCCCCACTCCGTCGCCCGGTCCCACCATCACGCCTTGCATAGAGACGGACGCCCCGGCCCCCACATCCACCCCAGTCACCTGGAAACCCAGGATGCCCCCACCTTCGATCCGGACGAGGGTCCCCGCCTCCACACGCAAGGCCACAGGCCCTCCGGCCAGGAAAGCGCAGTTCCGGAAGACCGGGGCAGTGCCCGTGCCCTGAATTTCGGCACAGGTGGTCCCCGCCTTCACCGTACAGCCTTCGAACGTGGGTGCGCCGCTCGAGACCCTCAGGGCCGGGGAATCAGCGATCCCCTGCAGGGTGAGCCCGCGGATCTGGGCGGCCCGGGTCTGGATCAGCAGGGCTGGACCCGCCACGCCTTCGATGACCACTTCTCCGGGCTCACCCAGGGCCGTGATGACCACATCCTTGTCCACCACCACGGATTCCCGATAGGTGCCGGGCAAGAGCAGGATCTCAGTGCCGGGTCCGGCCTGCCGCAAAGCCACCTTCAGGCTCAGGCAATGGCCATTGCCACCCTTGCCCACCCGGATCCGCTGCCCGGTGATCTCCCGGGCCGGGGGAGCCGGCGGGGTCCCCACAGAGGTCGGCCCAGGCACCTTCATGGCCTCGCGGATGGCCTGGCCCAGGGCTTCCGCATCGGGGAACCGATCCTCCGGCCGTTTGGCCAGCGCCTGTTCCGCCACCATCAACAGCTGGCTCGGGACTTCTTTCAGATCCGAAGACGAGATGGGATCCGGTGGATGCAGCAGGATCCGGTTCAATACCAGGGTGGTGGTTTCGCCGGTGAAGGGCTTCCTGCCTCCTGTGAGGATTTCGTAGAGGATCACGCCCAGGGCGAAAATATCGGAACTGGTGGTGGCCTTCCCGGTGTCCAGGTACTCCGGAGCCATGTAGCTCACCGTGCCCATCCAGGTCCCGGCCTGGGTCAGGCCTGACGGGCCCATCTGGGCCACGCCAAAATCCATGAGCTTGGCGCGGGGGCGCTTGCCATGCCGGTTGACCAGCACGTTGGCGGGCTTGATGTCCCGGTGGATCACGCCGTGCTCATGGGCATAGGCGAGTCCGTCGCAGACCTGGGCCAGGATCTCCAGCAGTTCCGCCTTGGACACCTTCCCACTGTGTAGGAGGGTCTCCAGTTCCTCCCCATGGACATATTCCATGGCCAGGTAGTGGAGGCCCTCGTCCTCGCCGAACTCGTAGACCGTGACCACGTGGGGGTGGTTCAGGAGTGCGGCCGCCCGGGCTTCACGCTCAAACCGGGCCTGGGCCTCGTCGCCAAATACGGACCCGGCGGTGATCACCTTCAGGGCCACTTCCCGGCCCAGCTTCGGATCCCTGCCCAGGTAGACCTCGCCCATGGCGCCCCGGCCCAGCAGTCGAACCACTTCGAATTTGCCAAGGCGATCCCGCATGGCCACCTATCGGCCAGACCAGAGCCCGCGTTCAATTCTGGCTATCTGGCCTCGATCGGCATGCGCCGCAGGCGCTCCACCCGCACTTCCATGGGTGGGTGGGTGGAGAACAGGCCCATGAGCCCCCCGCCCCGGAGGGGATTGACAATCATCATGTGGGCCGTCGCGGGCTGGGCGGACGGCATGGGCAGCCGCTGGTTGTAGGCCTCCAGCCGCTCAAGGGCCGAGGCCAGCATGTCGGGCCGCCCCGTCAAATGGGCGCTGTAGTCATCCGCCAAGTACTCCCGGGACCGGCTCAGGGCCATCTGGAGCATCATGGCCGCCACGGGACCGAGGATCATGATGGCGATGCCGGCGATGGGGTTGGAACGGCCCTCCTCGTCCCGGACGCCGAACCAACCCGCCAGATGGGATAGGAACATGATGGCCTGGGCCAGCACCGCCGCCAGGCTGCCGATGAGGATGTCCCGGTGCTTGACGTGGCCCAGTTCGTGACCGATCACGGCCTCCAGCTCGGGCCGGCTGAGGATCCGCATGATGCCCTCGGTGACCGCCACCACCGCATGCTCGGGATCTCGACCCGTGGCGAAGGCGTTGGGAGTGTCCTCGGGAATGATGGAGATGCGGGGCATGGGCAGCCCGGCCCGCTGGGCCAGGTTCGCCACGATGGCGTGCAGCTCGGGGGCCTCGGCCTGGGTGACGGGCCTGGCCCCATAGCTGGCCAGCACGATCTGGTCCGAGAAGAAGTAGCTCACGCCATTCATGACGAGGCCGAGGACCAGCGCGATCACCATGCCGGATTGGCCGCCGACCATGCCGCCGATCCAGACCAGCAGGCCGGTCAGGGCCACGACAAGGAGAAGGGTCTTCGCCTGGTTCATGCAAGTGCCTCCTGAAGGTCAAGGATACGTCTGGATCCGTGGAAGGTTCAGCCCATGCGCTTAATCACCACCAGGGTCACGTCATCCCGGAACTTGCCATCACCCAGGTGCTGGAAGGCCGCGATCAGGAGCGCCTCGAAGAGTTCGTCCGCCCCAGCCCCCGGCAGGCGGCGCACCACCTCCGCGAGCGGTCCGTCACCCAGGTCCTCCCCAGCAGCGTTCTCCGCCTCGACGACCCCGTCCGTGAAAATGATGAGGACATCCCCCGGTTCCATGTTCGCCTGTCCTTGGCCGAAGGAGACCCCCGGCAGGAGGCCCACCATGGGGCCGGTGGGCGCAAGCCGGAGCACCTCCCCCCCGGCTTTCACCAGCAGGGGGGGATTGTGGCCCCCATTCACGTAGCGAAGCTCACCCGTGGCCGGGTTCAGGCTGCCCGCGAAAAGGGTGGTGTACCGGTTTCCGTCCCGGACTTCGTTCATCCGGCGGTTCACCCGCTCGGCCAGCCGGCCCCAATCCGCCACGGGCCGGTCGGCCATCGCCCTGAGGAACGCAGAGAGCTGGGTCATCATCAGGGAGGCGGGCAGACCCTTGCCTGAGATGTCGCCCACGGCCAGGTGCAGGCGCTCACCGTGACCCTCGTCGCGGACCATCCAGAGGTCGTACAGGTCGCCTCCCACGGCCTGGTAGGGCAGGTTGGCCGCGGCGCACTGCCAGCCTGCAGGCCCAGGCAGGGTCTTGGGCAGCATGCTGCGCTGGATGTTGCGGGCCAGGTCGAGATCCTTTTCCATGCGTTCGGCCTGGATGCGGGACTCGCGCAGCTCAAGGCTCGACAGCTGGGAGGAAGTCAGGTTCAGCAGCGTCTTCAGGAAGACCAGGTCATCTTCCGACAGGCGGCCCACGGCCGGATCCGCGGCGTAGGCGAACCCATGGCTGTGGGTCTGGTCCTCCAGCTCGATGGCGTGCACGAGGTTCCGGGTCTGCACCACTTCATGCAGCTGCTCGCCTTCCAGGATTTCCGGAAGGGTCCCCAGGCCCTTGGCGTGGAGGACCCTGCCCTGGGCATCCACCACCAGCAGGCGCATGATGCGGAACTCGCCCATGAGGGTGTTGGCCATGAGCCTCACCAGGTCCCGCTTGGTCTCCACTTCCCCGAGGTTGCGGGTGAGCTCGAACACGGTGTTGAGCCTGGACAGCTGCAGGGCCAGGGCCTGGTTCTGGGAGCTGCGGATGGCTTCCGCCCGGCGCCAGGCCAGGAGAGGCGCACTGATGGAAAGGAGCAGGGGAACGGCGTCCGGGACGGTGTTTGCGTGGAGAACGAGGTACCCGTAACCTTCTCCACCGTACTGCCACGGCAGGACCTGCCAGCCTTCTCCTGGATGGGTGGGAAAGGCGGGGGCGGCCCCCCGCAGGAACAGCCACTTCGAGCCATCCCAAAGCCCACCCTGGCCGGTCTTGGCGACACCCATGACCGTGACACCCACCAGGTGGATGAGATCTTCCTCACTGCCCTTCTCCGGGAAGGTCTCGAGGAAATCAATGAGCGGCAGCAACTCCTGCGCCCCCTCCGGGGTCCGCAGGGCCAAGTGGCGGAGACGCTCGAAGGGATTGATCGACATGGGGAAGAACTGGCCTGCTCAGCTAATCTTCTTGATCAGGCAGCACTCATTGCGCCCGGAAACCTCGTCGGCCTTGAACTGGACCTCGTCCATGAAGCGGCTCATCAGCAGCAGGCCCAAACCACCCTTCCGGGGGTGCTTGATGTACTCCTTGGGATCCGGCAGCACCATCTGATCGCCGCGGATGCCGAGGCCTGAATGCAGGATGTGGATCTCCAGGGCTTCTTCCGTGAAGCGCAGCTCCAGTTCGACGCTGTGCTCGCCCTCGCCACCATAGGCGTGGAGGATGACGTTGGTCACCGCCTCGTCCACGGCGATGCTCACCTTGGCGGCAGTGGCGTCATCCAGTCCCGCCACCAGGGAGGCTCGCTTGGCCAGCCCGGTGACGAGGTTCAGGTAGCGGGTCTGGCTCGGGATGATGAGCCTGAACTGGGCATGGTCCATGGTCGCCGCCACGCTTAGCCCTTCCGCTCCGGAGCCACCGCAGCCAGGGCCTGGCTCTCATCCACGAAGACGCGGTAGAGCTGCGTGAAGCCAAGGGTGTCGAAGATGGCGAACACGTTGTCCTGGAGGTTGGACAGCAGGATGTCGCCGCCATGTTCCCGGACGGTTTCGATCAGGCCCATGATGGCACCCAGGCCTGCAGAGCTGATGTAGCTGAGGTCCGTGCAGTTCAACAGGATGGTATAGCGACCATCCTGGACCAGCTTCTCCAGGGTGTCCTCGAAGTCCCGGACGGTATGGGCGTTGATGAATCCGGTGGGGAGCAGGATCGCCACATCGCCAACGTGCCTTACCGCAATGGAAAGATCGGCCATCCGTCAACTCCAAGGAACCACGGCCATCCTAACGGGTTGATGGTTCATTTGCCAGCGCACGGGAAAAGTCCGGGAATGGGATACCCTTGAGGCCAACCTTCTCCGAGCCCCTGATGAGCGACTCCCGAACCGTGGACCAGCCCCAGAACGATGCCTTCCGGACGCGGTTGGAGGCCTGGCTCAACCTGCAGAACCAGACCCTGCTGGAGGAGGTGATGGCCACCTGGCAGAAGTCCCTGGGCCATTTCCAGCCCGGCGACGGACTGCTTCAGGAACTGCGGGAGGCGGCCACTGCCTCCGGCAACCTCGTCCCATCGAACCACCAGGACCAGGACTTGGCTTCGGCGCTTGACCTGATCGAGGAAGCCACCAGCCAGAGTGACCTGCTCAAGCGCCTGCTTGATGCCCTCTCGCCGCTGGTGGAACGCAGCGCCCTGTATATCCTGAAGCAGGGCCTGGTCTCCCTGTACACCCATCGGGGTTTCGAGCCGGATGTTCGCGTGCGGGCCGGAGCGGTGGTGCCTCCCCCGGAACTGGAAGCCCTGATCCAGGGCTCCGTCCGTTCCATCCGGCGCAAAGGACCTGCCTACTCTGCCCTCCTGGCTCCCCTCAGCGCCTTCGAGGCCGGCCAGATCAGCATTCTGCCCTTGTGGCATAAACGGAAGACCGTGGCCCTGGTCCTGGTGGACAGCGGTCTTAGGGCGACCCTGGACCATCCGGAGCAGGCCCGGGCCCTGGTGCTCGCGGCCTCGGCCATGCTGGCGGCTCTGGCCGCAGGCAAAGAGGAGGCGGCCAAGCCAGCAGTGGAACATGAGGTCCACCACAGCTCCCCGACCCAGATCGTGCCGGAGCCCATCGAGAAGGACGGCCCGGTTGAGCTTGACCCCCGGACCCGGGCCGCAGCCGAGCGCCTGGCGCGGGTCCTGGTAGGAGACATCGAGCTCTATTTCCCGGCCAAGGTCGCCCAGGTCCGGATTCAAGGAAACCTCTACGGGCAGCTCCGGGATGAGCTCGAACGAAGCCGGGCCACCTTCGTGGATAGGTTCGGCGAGGAAGTGGAAATCAATTATCGAATTTTTACCACCACAGTCATTCAGCAGCTTTGTGATGGACAGGTTTCCAAACTGGGCGCCGCGCCCTGGGCCTGAAGTCGGGAACCGTCAAAGGTGACAATCTGGCCCGATTCTGTTAAAACCTTGTTCCTTTGGGTTTGAACAAGGACGGGCAATGGCGGATCTCGGAAAAAAATTCACATGCTTCCAGTGCGCGACGAAGTTCTATGACTTCGGCAAGCCAGAGGCCATCTGCCCCAAGTGCGGGGCCAACCAGAAGGCTGCGCCTGCCAAACCCAAGGTCGTGAAGAAGGAGAAGAGCGTCCACGTCATCGAGGATGACTTCACCCCAGAACCCGAAGCCGAGAATCTGGAAGAGACCTTCACCGAAAGTGGCGTGGCCATCGAGCGGGGCCGCGGCGAAGGCTTCGATCCCGGGGATCTGCGCATGGATGATTACGACGAGTAGGCGAACCCCGCCGGATCGCGAAGCAGGCTGCAAAAGCAGCCTGGCGAGCGAGGATCCGGCGAGGGTGAGCATCGCGCTCAGGTTGGCCCCAGTCACCCGCGTGACCGAGCAGGCAGCCTGGCGAGCGAGGATCCGGCGAGGGTGAGCATCGCGCTCAGGTTGGCCCCAGTCACCCGCGTGACCGAGCAGGCAGCCTGGCGAGCGAGGATCCGGCGAGGGTGAGCATCGCGC
>CAISFO010000015.1 GCA_903884655.1 uncultured Holophagaceae bacterium
CTTCGCCGCTACGCAGAAACCGACCACTTCTGCTCTTGAGAAACCGACCAGGCTCGAACCCTGAACGAGCGCTGAATGCGCCCTCTCAACCCCCCTTGGGGGGGGGGCGTGGCCCGTTCTCTGTGGGGATTTTGTCGCTACGGACCAGACCGGGCCACCTGGATGTGGCCAGCGACAATCAGCACACCGCACGCGGCCAGGAGGTTGATCGCTCAGACATGGTTGCACTGGACCTTGGCCATGGCCCGCTGTAGCGTCCTCCGGGCGTAGCGTTCCACGTCCGGCCCCCTGCGGCTTCTGGCCTGTTGGATCAGGCCCTGGTAGACCCGCTCAGGATCCCATCCTGCTTCGAGCATCCTGCAGACCCAGCCCCACTCTTGCCCGGAGGGGCTGACATCTCCTCCCGGCCTGGTGTCCTTGGCTGCATTGTCCTGGGGCCGATGCTGCCTGGTATCCCCGCCCGTCTCCATCAGGTCCGCCGGAACGGTCAGGGGCAGCGGTGCGTTGGTCCGGTCCTCCGGGAAGGCCACCACGTTGACCCAGCACCCGCCCCGCTTCCAGTTCTTGAAGCCGGCGAGGCGGCCCAGATGCTCGCCGGAGACCGAGCCAAGGTCGCCGCCCATGCCCTCGGCAAGCCATCGTTGCATCCGGTGGCGGGCCGCCTCGTTCAGGTTCCGGGCGCAGGGCAGCCACAGGTGGCAGCCGCCGGCCGGCGAGGTCTGGATGGCCAGCCCGCCATGGCCGCGTGCCGCAGCCATGGCAACCTCCGGGAGCACATCATCCAGAAAGACCATGGGCCAGTCCAGGCCCCGTGCCGGGCGGATGTAGACCTCCGCCCCATGGGCATTTTCGGCCCGCGCCCAGGCCAGCGGCAGTTCCTCCAGGGCGAGGTTCGACTGCCAGAGCATCGCCCCGGACGATCGTCGCAACGCAAGGTCGGCCCGGGTCACCCGGGCCGATTGCCATCCGGCCAGCATCGTTTCCGTGTGCCAGGACGCCTTCATGGCCGGACTCCTCAGCCCTGGGGTTCCCTCAGCGAAGGCCCCTCGATGCGGACGGTGTGGCAGTGGTGACGCAGGCGGCTCAGCAGGGCCTCCACCAGGGCGGCGTTGCCCAGGAGTCCCGCCCATTCCGGGAAGTCCAGGTTGGTGGTAATGATCGTGGGCCGCTGGTGGTTGTAGCGCTCCTCCATGAGCCGGAAAAAGATGTTGGTCTGCTCGGGTCGCAGGTTGAGGTATCCCAGTTCATCGCAGACGATGAGATCCAGTCGGGCCAGGCGGTTGACCAGCTTGCGGGAGGAGTGGTCGGCCAGCGAGGAGAGCATCTCGTCGAACAGGTCCTGGGCCCGGATGAACAGGCCGCGGTAGCCGTTCTGCAGGGCCTTGAGCAGGAGGCTGGAGGCGAGCCCGGTCTTGCCGACCCCGGTCGGACCGATGAACACGATGTTCTCGCCCTTGGCGATGAACTCCAGTTCCGCGAAACCCCGCATCCGGCGCTTGTCCACGCCGGGCTGCAGCTTGAACGGGAAGCTCTCCAGCGTCCAGGTCTCGGGGAGATGCGCCTCGCGGATCCGGTAGGCGAGCGCCCGTTCCTGCTGGTGGTGGTGCTGGGCGCGCAGCAGCCGGGCCAGGAACACCTCGTAGGCCGGCTGTTCCTTGGACGCCTGGAGCAGTTCCCGGTCCACGGTCTCGACCAGCCAGCGCAGATGCAGGTTCGTGAGCAGTTGCTCGAGGTCATCGTTCACTGGGGCCTCCGGGGTCCTTGGTTTCGAAAGGGAGCGGGACCGCTTCGCCCAGCACGAAGTAGTCGGAGTCGATGTTCTTCAGGACCATCCGGTCCAGGCGGTCGAGGTCGAACATCCCGAACGCCAGGGCGGTGTCCACGGCACGGAGCAGGGGCTGGCGGGGATAGTCGCGGACCATGGTCAGCAGACGCCGCAGCGAGGTCGAGACCCGCCGGGGAGGATGCTCCTTGAGCGCGGCGACGTAGGCGGCCAGACGCGGTTCCGCCTTCAGCAGCTCGACCTCCTCCGGGCCGGGTCCGGCCTTGGGCCGGCCTTCGCCCCGGGGCCGCCGATGCTCCGGGATGGTGAATTTCTGGTCGCGGGCATCCAGGGGATTGGCATGGGTGGCCACCAGCGCCTGCCCCTCGAACACCTCGAGGAGGTCCGCGCTTTCCCGGATCTCCACCCGGCGGCCGACCATGGTGTCGGGGACCGAGAACCTGTTGCAGCGCACGTTCACATAGCCATAGCTGTCCACCGTCCGGAACTCCAGGCGATAGACGGTGGGAACCCATATCGGCAGCGGCCGGAGCAGGGTCCGCTCCTGGGCGAACAGATCGATGGGCCTGGCATGGATGCAGCGCTTGAAGCTGCCGTTGGCCTTCTCGCACCAGGTCCGAGCCCGCTGGTTCAGGTCCGCCCAGTCCTTGAATTCACGACCGGCGAGGAAATTGCCCTCCTGATAGTCGAAGTTCCGCTCCACGTGGGCACTGCGGTTGGCGTGGCCCAGTTCGTGGGCGCGGAACACGAACCCGAAACGCTCAGCGAAGGCCTCCATCTCGGGGGCCGGGATCATGTCCCGGCCGGTGCCCAGGGAGACCACCACGTGCGTGTTGTCGATCACGCAGCGC